>CAYVBE010000199.1:0-7346 GCA_964448935.1 uncultured candidatus Brocadiaceae bacterium | reverse complement strand
CATAAGCCGGAAAACCGTGCCTCGGCCCGGCTCGGAATCCAGCTCGACCCGGCCGCCGTGCTCCTCCACCACCTTCTTGACCAGCGCCAGGCCCAGCCCCGTTCCTTTGTGCCCCTTCGTGGTGAAAAACGGCTCGAACAGCCGTTCCTGCACGTCCGGGGGAATGCCGGGCCCGTCGTCCTTCACCGCGATACACAGATCCCCGGACGCTTCGTCCTGCCCCGCGCGCACCTCCACGTGATCGCCCGGCGAGCAGGCGTCTATGGCGTTGGACAGCAGGTTCAGCACCACCCGCTTCAGCGCGGTGGAGTCCACCTGCCAGGGCGGCAGCGCCTCATCCACGTCCAGCGATATCTCCACCTCCTCCCGCGCGCCCTGCTCGCGCACCATGTCCACGGTCTCCCGCAGCATCTCCGGCACGTCGGTCGGCTGGCGGTTCAGGTGGCGCTTGCCGCAGTAGGCCAGCATGTCCTGCGCCAGTTCGCTGATGAAGCCGATGTTGCGCTTCACCATGTCCCAGCCCTTCTCCACGCGCTCCGGGGAGTCCTTCTGGATGCCGAGGTCGAGGATGTAGGAGCCGCCGCGCAGGCCATTCAGCACGTTCTTCATGCAGTGTGCGATGCTCGAGACCGCCTGGCCCGTGGCGGCGAGGCGCTGCTGCTGCACGATGACGCCGTGCATCCGGGCGTTCTCGGCCGCCACCGCCGCTTCTCCGGCGATGGTCGCCAGCAGCCGGAGGTCCGCGTCCCCGAAAGGTGCGCTGATGCTGGTGGTGTCCACCTGCAAAGCGCCGCCCACCTCCGAGCCCATCTCCAACGGACAGCACATGGTGGAGCGGATGTCCTGGCCCACGATGCTCTGCGCGGTGTTCAGGCGCCCGTCGGAGGCGATGTCGGCGGCCAGCACCGCCTCGCGGTTCTCGGTCACCATCTGCAGGAGGGTCTGGGACATGCCCGCGTCGTCAGCCCCTGCGGACAGGCACAGGTCGGACCCGTCCTCGCCCATGCCCCGCAGAAGGGCGTACGCGCTGTCGGCCTGCGGGAAGACGGAGAGAAGCTGGTCCAGAATCAGCTCCAGCAGGTCCTCGATATCAAGTGCACCGCAGGAAGCCTTGGCCACCTTCTGCACCGCCTCCAGGTGTTCCCGCAGCCGGGCGGCGCCCGAGGTCCCCTCCAGCGCCACTCCGCTCAACGTGTTGTCCATCCCGACCGAACTGAGCACTTCCGGCTCGCTCGTTTCCATGCGGGACGGCACTTGTGAGGCCGTAGAATCCCCGTCCATAACGAACGCCATCTCGCAGGCGCCCACCATGATGCGGTCGCCGTCATGCAGCGAGGCGCAATCCACAGTCCGGCCGTTGACCTGCGTCCCGTTGGCGCTGTCCAGGTCCTCGATGGTGTAGGCGCCGTCGGCGTGGCTTATGCGGGCGTGGTTGCGGGAGGTGCGCACGCCGGGCAGGGCCAGGTCGCAGTCCGGCGAGCGTCCCAGCGTGACCGAGCCCTCGATGACGAGTTCGGCCCCCGCCGGCTGGCCGTCCACAACGATGAGTTTGGCCATAGGCCCAGACCCCGGTGGTAGGAAAACGGCGGAATCCCGACGGAAACTGTGGGAAAACCGGCCGCAGCAGACACAGTTTATCAGCCCCCGCCGCCCCCGTCAATCGCACGGGCCGCCTCAGAACCACTGTCCCAGCATGAAACGGCAATCCTCGGGCAGTTCCTGGATATCCTGTATCTTGCGCAGCGTGGTGCGCCGGTCAAAGCGGACCGCGTGGTGGCGCACATTGTGCTCCAGGTAACGGAAGGAGGCGTCCACCTTCAGGTATGGGAACAGGGGGAACTCCACGGTGGCAAACATGGCCTTCTTGCCCTTGCGCGGCTGCCCCACGCCGCCGGGGTTGATGACCCAGCCGTCCCGCGACAGGAAGGGCAGCAGGTACCGCCCCACGGCCCGCTTGAACACGTATCCCTTGTAGGGCAGGTGCGTGTGGCCGACGATCAGCAGCTTGGTCCGCATCTCGTCCAGCAGGTCGCGGCAGAACTCGGTGAAGTCCAGCCCCATGCGCCCGTGCTCGTTGCTGAGGGTGTCGTACTTCTCCTCCAGGTAGGTGTTCAGCTTGTGATAGTCCGAGCCGGGCGAGCCGTGGAGCATGGTTATCTTGCCCTCCCTGAGCACCAGCGGCAGGGAGCGCAGGTAGCTGCGGTTCTCCTCGCTGAGGACGTTATAGGTCCACTCGCAGCATCTGCGGGCCACGGAGTTCATCTCGTCCCGCGTCATCCTGGCCAGGCGCCTGATGCGCTCCGTGATGCGGTCGTCGTCGGTCTCAAGCAGGCCGTAGTTGGCGCAGACTATGTCGTGGTTGCCCATCACCGACTTTACGTTGTGGGCACGCAGCAGCTCGCAGCACTCGTTCGGGTTCGGCCCGTAGCCCACGATGTCCCCGGCGCAGTAGATCGCCTTCGGATTGCCCATCGCAGCCAGAACGGCCTTCAGGGCCTCCAGATTGGCGTGGATGTCCGAAAGGATCGCGATCATTCGCCGGTTTCTCCCGAATCTGACGTCCGAGTCATAAAATGGTTTAACACCCTCCCGCCGAATTGTCAATACCACGGCCGGCCGTTCAGACCCGCCTCAGTGCCTCGCCGGATGCAATCCGCCGCACGTGGATGAAGACCGTTGCCAGCGCTGCCCCCACCGTGTTGAACAGCAGGTCGAAGGCGGTGTTAAAGTAGCCGCCCACGCCGCTCTCGGGCGCCGCCAGCACCACAAGCAGCTCCACGACCTCGTTCAACGCGCCCAGCCCCATGCCGATCAGCGGGATGACTATGCTGAGCGCCACCCAGCCGCCCGGCGCGGGCTTCAGGTGCCGCCGCAGCAGGTGATAGCCCACCAGAGTCGCCACGGCGAAACCGAAAGTATGCACGAAGTGGTCGTACCTCAGGATGTCGTGCCTCGGCATCAGGGGCAGCAGGATCACCTCGTACAGCCTTCCTTCGCCCACCCGTATGTTGCCCCCCGCCATGTGCAGGAAAGCCCACGCGGTGAGCCCCCAGAGCACCAGAGGGCTGAACTCGACCTCGCGCTGCACGGCCAGTATCACGATCAGGAAGACGGCGATCACCGCGATGTAAATGACGAACTCGTAGTTGAGCCGCGCCACCGACAGCGCGCCGAACAGGACGATCAACGCGCAATTGACCGCCAGGATCGGTATCTCGTGTTTCCGGATGTAACCGCTCATTCCATCGCCTCCACGCGTAGTGCAGGCCGTTGCCGCTTGAAACTACGCCTCGGGCGACCCGCTGTCAAGTTTTGCCTCCCCGGAAGGCATTTGTGCTGTGAGTGTGTCGAGTTCGTGCGGAGGGACGACACTGCTTCTGTGTCGGTAGATAGGATGAAGGAAACCGCACGTTTTTCTCTGGAGCAAAGCCGCCGGTTGTGAACGGTGGGGCCCGGCCAGAGGGCCTGAAGCGGGCCAGATCTCGGACAACTACTCTTCCGCCCGTTCGGCGACTTTCCGCAGAGCCGACTTCAGAATCACGACAAATGACCCGGGGGTAACGGGAGTCGTACTGGCGTAGCAGGCACTTACTGCAACGCCCGGGCGTCATCGTCCGAATTCGTTCGGTGGAATGCCAGGATTCCGTACATCAAGAGCGAGCCGAGGGTGACGAGGACCGCCAGGAGGCTGATCGTCCAGATGAAGACTGGTCCGGTCCGGCCCCACCACAACGGACCGGAAATCAGCACCAGCCCTCCCGTGCCGTGCACGATGGCCTTCAGCTTGCCCCACCACCGCGCGGCGACGTCGCGCCCCTGCCGCGTGAGCTGCAGGCGGATGTAGGCCACGCTGATATCGCGGGCGGCCATCACCAGGGGCACGAACACCAGGCACCGCCCCACCACCGCCAGGGACCAGTAAACGGTCAGCCGGGAGAGGCTGTCCGTGTAGGGATCGAAGAGCTTTCCGAAGCTGGTCACCGCATCGTGCATGCGCGCCAGGTAGCCGTCCAAAAGGTCGGTGACCTCGATGAGGCCGACCAGGACCGTGGCCACGATAACGGCCCAGGTGCGGTCGCCCGCCCACGGGGTGAGCAGGATGATGGCCAGTGCGAACAGCAGCCGGGAGCCGGTCAGCAGCGTGAGCGCGAGGGGGGGACGTCGGTCCTGAGTCATGGCGCTTTCCAACGCGGGAAACGGTGCATGGGCCCCCGCCGGGGGCCGTCCGATGAGAGCCAAAGCGTACCATCCGGAAGGCGGTCATTGCAAGCGACTACGTAAGTACTTGTGGCGCAATAAGAAGGAGTTTCGGCCGGGCGCTTCCCTTTGCACAACGCCCTCATTTTGCTATAATCAAACTGGAATTGACGGGGGTTTCTCCGGCTCCGTTCGGAAGAACCCCGGCGTTTTCTTTCCGTCAGCGCTGCAGAGCGGGGCTTCCCACCGCCGGCATTGCCAACGCGGACTCCGGCGGGCGCGATTTGATTCCGTTCCTCCGTTTACCCGGGTGATTGTGCCTTGTTCGAGACACTGACCAACACGCTGCAGGGCTTCTTTCAGAAGATCGGCGGACGCCCTCGCCTGACCGAGAAGAACATCAAGGACGGGCTGAGGGAGGTGCGCCTGGCGCTGCTGGAGGCCGACGTGCACTATCAGGTGGTCAAAGAGTTTATCCAGCGCGTTACCGAGAAAGCCATCGGTGAAGAAGTGATCCGCGGGGTGGACCCGGCGCAGCAGATCGTCAAGATCGTCCACGACGAGATCGAAGCGCTGATGGGTCCGGTGGACACGACGGTGCCCATGAAGCAGGACGGCCCCACGGTGCTGATGCTGTGCGGCCTGCAGGGCAGCGGCAAGACGACCACCGCCGCGAAGCTGGCGCGCTATCTGCAGGAAAACTATTCCTGCCGCCCCCTGATGGGCGCGGCCGACGTGCGCCGGCCGGCCGCCATTGACCAGCTCGAGACGCTGGGCCAGCAAATTGACGTGCCCGTGGTCAGCGACCGCAACGCAGGGGCCCTGATGGTGGCCATGCAGGCGCGCTTCCGCGCGGCGCAGGAGGACCTGGGTCCGGTAATCCTGGACACCGCGGGCCGCCTGCACATAGATGAAGACATGATGGACGAATTGGGCCAGATCAAGCAGCGCGTCAAGCCGGACCAGATATACCTGGTGGCCGACGCCATGACAGGCCAGGATGCCGTAAACAGCGCCCTGGAGTTCAACAAGCGACTGGAGTTCGACGGCATTATCCTGACCAAGCTGGACGGCGACGCGCGGGGCGGCGCGGCGCTCTCGATCAAGGCCGTCACCGGCAAGAGCATCAAGTTCGTGGGCCTGGGCGAGAAGCTGGACCGCTTCGAGGCGTTCCACCCCGACCGCATGGCCGACCGCATCCTGGGCATGGGCGACGTGGTGGGCCTGGTGGAGAAGGCCGAGGCGGCCATCGAAGAGGAGGACGCCCGGGAACTGGAAGAGAAAATGCGCCGCGCGCAGTTCGACCTGGAGGATTTCCGCAAGCAGATCGGCATGTTGCGGCGTATGGGGCCCCTGCAGGATATCATGAGCCACCTGCCCTTCTTCGGCAGCGGCGCCCTGGACGGGCTCGAGATCGAGGAGAGCCAGCTCGACCACGTCGAGGCGATCATCAACAGCATGACGCCCGAGGAGCGCCAGCGGCCGGCAATCATCAACGCGCGCCGGCGCCAGCGCATCGCCGACGGCAGCGGCACCGATCCGGTGACCGTCAACCAGTTGCTGAAGCAGTTCAAAACGATGAAGAAAGTGATGCGCAAGGTCAGCCGCGGCGACGCGGGGGCCCTGATGGACGCCATGCCGCCCGGCATGGACCAGATGAGGTCCGGAAAGCCGGGCCGCAACCGGCGTAACAGGTAGACTCGACAGACCAGTCCATTTTTTCCCGAAGGCAGCGATGGTAAGGATCAGACTCACAAAGTGCGGACGCAGGAACAAGCCTTACTGGCGGCTGGGCGCATTCGATTCCCGGACCGCCCGCGACGGCAGGCCCATCGAGTATCTGGGCTCCTACGACCCGTACCAGGAGGAGGACGAGGACAAGCTGCAGTTCGACTCGGAACGCGTAGAGCACTGGCTGAGCGTGGGTGCGCAACCCAGCGAGAAGGTGGCCGTGCTGCTGCGCAAGTCTGGGATCGAGGTGTGAGCGCCGGCCCCGTCCGCACCGATTGACCGCGGAGGTCGCCCCGTGGCCCCGGAGGAACACTCAGCGCTCAGGTTCGATGTCCTGACCCTGTTCCCGGAGGTGTTCAGCCCGTTCCTGGATGCAAGTATCCCGGGTATCGCCCGCGAGAAAGGGCTGGCCGAGTACCACCTGCACGACATCCGCGAGCACAGCCGCAACAAGCACGGCAAGGTGGACGACCGGCCCTACGGCGGCGGCCCCGGTATGGTGATGCGCTGCGGGCCGGTGTTCCGCTGCGTGGAGGCCGTGCAAAGCATGGCGGAGCCGCCCGGCCGGCTCATACTGCTTACCCCGCAGGGTCGGGTGTTCGACCAGGAGATGGCGCGGGACCTGAGCCGCAGCCGGCGCGTGGTGCTCCTGTGCGGACGCTACGAGGGCTTTGACGAACGGATACGCGAAGGACTGCCGGTGGAGGAAGTGTCCATCGGCGATTATGTGCTCAGCGGCGGCGAGGCCGCGGCGATGGTCATCATTGACGCCACGGTGCGGCTGGTTCCGGGAGTGCTGGGCCACGAGGACTCCGCGTGCGAGGACAGCTTCGAGGAAGGGCTGCTGGAGTATCCGCACTACACGCGTCCGGCGGAGTTCCGAGGCATGGAGGTGCCCGAGGTGCTGTTGAGCGGGCACCACGAGAAAATCGAAAAATGGCGCCGCCGCATGGCCCGGGAGAGGACCCGCGCCAGGCGGGCGGACCTGCTGGAACAACCCGATTCGACAACGGAGACGCACAATGGCTGACAAAGGCGAAAGACTCAAAGGACAGGACCTGCTGAGGGCGATCGAGCGGGAATACACGAAGGACCGCATCCCGCACTTCCGCGTGGGCGACACCGTCGAGGTGGGCGTGCGCATCCGCGAGAGCGGCAAAGAGCGCGTGCAGGCGTTCCGCGGCGTGTGCATCGCGCGCAACGGCGGCAGCAACCGCGAGACCTTTACCGTCCGGCGCATCGTCCAGGGCGGGGGCGTGGAGCGCATCTTCCCCCTGCACTCGCCCAACGTGGCCAGCATAAAGGTCGTGCGGCGAGGCCGCGTCCGGCGCGCCAAGCTCACCTACCTGCGCGAGCGCACCGGCCGGGCCACCCGTGTCGCGGAAGACCTGCGCGAAAGAGCCGAAGACCGCGAAGAG
>CAYVBE010000198.1:0-7347 GCA_964448935.1 uncultured candidatus Brocadiaceae bacterium | reverse complement strand
CCTTTGCCCCAAGTGAGGAGCCACCCCCATGAAGGCCGTCTTCATCCTGTCCGACTCGTTCCGGCGCGACCATATCGGTGCGTACGGCAATTCCTGGGTCCACACGCCCAACCTCGACCGCCTGGCCGGCATGTCGCACGTATTCGACCGCATGTATACCGGCTCCTTCCCCACCGGTCCGAACCGGCGGGATATCCACGTGGGCAAGGGCGAGGCGCCGGGCACTCCGTTCAACTCTTGGAAGAACATCGAGCCGGACGAGGTCACCCTCGCCGCGCGACTCGGTCAGGCCGGCGTCCACACGCAGATGATCACGGACGTGGCCAACGGCAGCGCCCGTGGCGCCAATATGTGGGATGGCTTCGACGCCTACACGGTCAACCGCGGCCAGGAGGGCGACTCGCATTTCTCCGACGACGCCGCCTGCCTCGACTACCCCGTTCCTCGGGAGCTGATCCGCTACCGCGAAGGGCACCTGAACAAGGTGCTGATGAACCGCGCCCGGCGGCGCTGTGAGGAGGACTACTTCGCCCCCGGCACGTTCAACTTGGCCTGCGAGTGGCTGGAGCATAACCGGACGCGGGAGGATTTCCTGCTCTGGCTGGAGGTCTTCGATCCGCACGAGCCGTGGGACCCGCCGCCCTGGTATGTTGACCGCTACGACCCCGGCTACGAGGGGCGCGTCTTCGAGTTCCCGCCCTACGGCTACTACCGGAAGATGGGCATCACGGACCGCGAGATGCAGCACACCCAGGCACGCTACGCGGGCGAGGTGACCATGGTGGACCACGCCGTGGGGCGGCTGCTGGCAACGCTGGATCGGCTGGACCTCCTGGAAGAGACGGCGATCTTCTTCACCTCCGACCACGGCATCTACTCCGGCCACGAGGGCGACGCGGGCTGCGTGGGCAAGCCGTGGCTGGTCTGCGATGACACCGCGTGGCTGGTGGGCGGTGACTTCACGGTGCGCAATCCCACCTACCTGCCGCTCCGGACCGGCACCATGCGCATACCGCTCTTCATCCACCTGCCCGGCCAGAGCGATCAGGTGCGGCACGCGGGCATCGTGCAGCCCTGGGACCTGCACCCCACCGTGCTGGATATGTTCGGAGCGGCGCGGCCGGACGACCTGCAGGGCGAGTCGCTGATCCCGGCGCTCGGGGGCGGCGCGTTGCCGGAGCGCGAGTATGCCTTCAACTGCTGCCTGCACTCCGGCGCGGGGACGAAGCAGGGCATGAATCGGGAGTGGATCTACACCTGCTGGCCCGATGGCAACCGGGAGCCGAACCTGATTGACCTGAGGGAGAATCCGGCGCAGGACTGTAACGTCGCCGCTGAGAACCCGGAAGTCTGCCGGCGTATGCACGATGCCCTGACGACCTTCGACCCGGCTTCATTCCAGGGCGTGGAGAATCCATGGTGAACGAGGAGTCGGCGATGAAACCCAGAGAGCGAGTCCTGACGGCGCTGGCGCTACGGGAGCCCGACCGCGTGCCCATTGACTACAGCTCCAATCCGGGCATAGACGGGCGGCTGAAGGAGCACTACGGGCTCGACCCGGCCGACGATGAGGGGCTGCGGCGGGAACTGGGGGTGGACTTCCGCTGGGCGGGGGCGCCCTACGTCGGCCCGCGCCTGCACGAGGCCCCGGACGACCCCCACGTGCGCGTCTCCCCCGACTGGGGCATCCGGTCCGCCTACATCGAGCACGAATCGGGCGGCTACTGGGAGCCGCGACCGCACCTGCAAGACCTGGACGAGCAGACGGCGCTCGAATACCCGATGCCCTCGCCGGACGATTACGACTACGCGGCGCTGGCTGAGCGGGTACAAGACCTCAGCGACTACGCCGTCTGCACCGGCCCCGGCTTCGAGGTGATGAACTGGACCGGGCGGCACGTGGGTCACGAGGCCATGTACGTAGGTCTGGCAACCG
This sequence comes from uncultured candidatus Brocadiaceae bacterium, assembly GCA_964448935.1. Taxonomy (GTDB): domain Bacteria; phylum Planctomycetota; class Brocadiia; order SM23-32; family SM23-32; genus CAYVBE01. The sequence continues at coordinate 5,411 of CAYVBE010000198.1, read as the reverse complement.
CCGACCCGGCCCTGATGACCTTCATCGAACGCTTCGTGGAGATCAAATACGAGATCCTCAGGCGCGCGCTCCACGCCGCCGGCGACGCGGTGAGCATCGTCTGGATGGGGGAAGACCTGGGCACGCAGAGGGGACCGCGCGTCAGCAAGCAACTGTTCCGCGAGCGCATCCGGCCCATCCACCAGCGCTTCATTGACCTGGCGAAGCAACATGCCCTGCCCGTGATGGTGCACTCCTGCGGGTCGAGTAGCTGGGCCTTCGAGGACTTGATCGAGATGGGCGTGGACGCCGTTGACACCCTCCAGCCGGAGGCGGCGGATATGGCCCCGGCCTACCTGAAGGAGCGGTTCGGCGACAGGCTGGCCTTCCACGGCTGCATCTCCACCGCCGGCCCCCTGGCCAGGGGCACGGCCGAGGAGGTGAGGAAGGTCTGCCGCGAGACGCTGGAGGTGATGATGCCCGGCGGAGGCTACTGCTTCGCGCCCACCCACCAGATCCAGGACAACACGCCCACGGAGAACGTCCTGGCGGCCTACGAGGTGGCCCGGACGTTCGGCCGGTACCGGTAGAAAGCCGCTCCCCGAGGAAGGTGCAAAGCGCACGCCGCGGGCCGGCACGTCTCCACCGCACCGAGCCGGGAAAGCTCACAGGGTGCCATATGTCCCCGGTTTGGCCGATATACGTGGGAAGCGGGCTCGCCCTGAACGGGCAAGACATAATAGCCTACGGCAAGGCCAGGGGCCGCAGCCCTGGGTTCAGATTTCACACACGAATCTCAGTCGCCCTGCGGCGTCAGTTTAAGCAGCCGGCACGCGTGGGCCTCCGGGATCTCCGCGATGAACCGCCGGGTGAAGACGCCCACGTCCTCGCGCGCCCAGAGGTCGCGCACCAGGCAGGGGCGGCGGTCGTGCAGGCCGATGGACTCCCAGGGCACGATGGCCTGCCCGCCGTGATCGTCGTGCCGGCAGAACATGCCCACCGCGATCGAGCCGTCCGCCAGGGGCTTCTTCCATATCTCCACGCCGCGCCCCTGGTTGCCCAGGCGGTATCCCTGGCGGCCCGTCGGGTCCTGGTCCACCGCGATCACCTCGGGATTCAGCAGTATCTGGCGCGTCTGGTCGTCCATGTCGCGCACGTCGCAGCCGATCATCAGCGGCGCGGCCAGGATGCACCAGAGGGTGATGTGTGTGCGGTATTCCTCGAACGTGCAGCCGCCCCTGGCCACGTGGCCCTCGCCCCCCATGCCCACCACCAGCATGTCGGGATCGTTCCAGTGCCCCGGTCCCGCGTAGGGGTGCAAATCCTGCTGCCGTTCGAAACCGATGCTGGAGACCGATTCCCAGCTATCTTTGATGTCGCCCGTGGTCCGCCACATGTGCCCTCCGGCGCGCGACCCGGCCCAGAGCCAGGGCTTCATCGAGCCCCACTCGCAGAGGCTGAAGACGATGGGGCGGCCCGTGGCGCGCAGTGCCTGCCCCATGCGCTCGTAGCAGAGCCGTCCGTCCACGCCCACCGGGTGGAAACAGAAGTCGTATTTCAGGAAATCCACGCCCCACTCGGCGAAGGTCCGGGCGTCCTCCTCCTCGTATCCGTAGCTCGCCGGCCGGCCGGCGCAGGTCAGCGTGCCCGCGCAGGAGTAGATGCCGAACTTCAGCCCTCTCTCGTGGACGTAGTCCGCCAGGGCCTTCATGCCGCCGGGGAACTTCTCCGGATGGGCCGCCAGTCGGCCGTTCTCATCCCGCTCGTCGGCCTCCCAGAGGTCGTCTATGACCACGTACTCGTAGCCTGCCTCGCGCAGGCCCTCCTCGACGAAGGCGTCGGCGGTCTCGCGGACGATCTCCTCGTCAATGTCCGGTCCGAACGTATTCCAGCTATTCCAACCCATCGGCGGCGTCGCGGCCAGCATGTCTGCGCTCCTGGTTCGATGGCAAAGATGCGCGGGAAAGAGGGCATTATAGACGTTCTCGTGGGCCGGGCAATCGCCTTTACGGTTTCAGCCAGCCGAGCTTCTTCCTATTGGCCCAGGAGATGAGGCCGATCAGACGGGCCTGCACCGTGAGCGAATAGAGCACGAGCAATACGCCCGCCGGGTAGCGCATGAACCAGGGGCCGGGGATGTAGTAGAGCAATGTCCACGGCAGGCTGCCCGCCAGCCAAAGCGCCCCACACGCCATGAGGTAAGGAATGGGAATTCTCAGAATGGACGGAATCACGTGCAGCGGGTTGAGCCCGGCCAGGCTGTCCATAACGACCACGCTCAACAGGCCCATGGGCGCGTAGAGAACGCACGGCAGCGCCACAATCGCCGGGGTGCACGGCGAAATCTCCAGTCCCCAGGCGGCGCGTGCCATCCACAACCCCAGCAGGGGCAGGGCGCAGAACGCCAGGGTCCCCACGAAGAGCAGGCAGTAATGAGCAATCTCGCCCTGCGGGGCCGTGACATCCGGCCAATCGGGCAGTTCGTCCTCGCCGCCTACTGTGGCCTGAATTACCTTCATCAAGCAAGCGATCCCATATGCCACTATCAGAAGAAGAATGATCGCCCCGAGGCGCCCCAGGGAGAAGATGTGCAGGAAAGTGGTCACCGCGCAGAAAGAGACGGTTCCCAGAAACAGGAGCAAAAGACCCATCCCCCGGATGGGATACAGAAACGCGGAGAGATAGTGAAGGAGGAAGTTGTTGCGCACGCCGTGGGAAGTAGCTTTACTCATCGCCGGCGCCCGTCGTGAAGGCATCATCGGCCCCGTCCTACGCAGCCAAGGGTACCGCCCGGCGGCCGGGGATGCAAGACAACGGGCAGCGGCGGGGCTTGCGCCCCTTGCCTATGGCAACCTGGCGGTGGCCAAACTGCAAGGAACCGCCGGGTTCCCTGGCCTTGTAGGTGTAGGTGACGGTCCGGTCGGTGATGTTGCCGTACTTCTGGGTCTCCCCGACCTTCAGGTCTCCATGGGCCTCCCGGGTGTAGGTCCAGTCCACGGTTAGGTCGCATTGCACGTGCTTAGCCGCCGCTCCGCCCCCGGTTCGAAGGGGCCCATGTTCTTTATTCAGCCGCCGACCTACTCGGCGCGGTCCTTCTTCGTTTCTTGATCCTCGCCGGTGGTCTGCTGGATACCCACTATGGCGCGCTTGGCCACATACCCCAGCCCGACGTAGAGATTTCCCGGCGCACCGACGGCAAGTGCATCTGGCGTACTGGGCGGCAATTCCAGCGACGTAGGCAGGTCAAACGGTCCGCCCGCGGCAAAACTGGCGCTCCGGGGGCCGACGCTGTTGCTGTTACTTCGCACTTCACCCGTCATATTTCGTCCCTGGTCTCTCACGCTTCCCATAGCCCCGGCCATTGTAAGTGCGCCGGCCGGCGCGGCCTCAGCAAGTATCGCCTCCACCGACTTCGGAGGGCGAGGTCGCCTGCGCACGGGACCGCATTGCGTCTCTGGCAACGGGTGTGCCCAGCTTGCGGAGGAGGATAGCAAGCGGCACTGCAAACACAGCGGCGTTGAACACGCCAACGGCCGCCGCGACAAGTTCAAACCAGTTCTCGTCGCCGAAAGCCGGACTGGCCGCTATCGCGATTATCCAGAAGAGTCCTAATGCGACGAACCCGGCCAGAGCAAGTGCAGTGAAGAAGCGCACGACCTTTCTGGCCCAGTCCTTGCGTCTCAGAAGGCTGACGCCCGCGGTTACCCACACGAGGCCGAGGGTCCCCGCCGCTATTCCAGCCGCGAGGGTCTTCGCAGATGCTCCGCCGCTGAGCGTTTCCGGATACACTCGGCTAACTTTGAAGGCTGTCAAGAGGGTGAGCACGCACGCAAGGAGTGCGAAAGCCCCAATTGCGATCCACAGCCCGGCTCCAATAAACACGGACAAAGGCAGCTCTTTCTCACGTCCTTCTGTAACGTCGGACATCAGCGCCACCCTCCACATGATTTGATGCCCCGGGAGCAACTCGCAAAGCCCAGATCAGTTCTATGCGAGGGGGGCAGCATGGTCACCGGCTGCCCTCTATAGCAGCCCATTCTGTTGCATCCAGGCGTACAGCGCATCGCTCCGAACCGTGCCGAAGTTCAGATACGCCCATGGATTAGCCTGGTCGGGATGGGCGAGCACTTCGCCCTTCTCGCTGATGAAATGGATATAGACCCGCCCATCTTCTCCCGGTTGGAATATATATTCCAATGGCCAGCCGTTGTCCAGCTTAAGCACCACATAGTATCTGCCGCGAAGCCGCGGGAGATTCGACGGCCACTTCTCGACGTCCTGCAACGCGTTCACAAATGTGGTCAGTTTCTGCGGCTCCGTGAGTCTTGCAAGGACCTGGCCCCTGATGTCATCGGAGACCGTTACTTCCTCCACGGAATCCGCCGACATTGTGGCTATAACCCTGAACATCATTTGTTCGAGTCGAGCTTGTCGCTCGATCGTTTCGTTGAGTTTTTGCAGGAAAACCCCGAATCCCAGCAGCAAAACCGCAGCGACGGCGGCCAGGGGAACAGCTATTGCCAGGCCGACGACGATCACCCGTCCGCTGCCGCGCCTGCCCCGGGCATTGCGTCGGACATGATCGGGATCAGCCGAGGCGTTTTCGGTGGGTGTGCGGCACATAGTACGTTCTCCGGATTCAAGTCCCGCCTCAATTGCAGAATGCCCGATAGACCGTTTCAACAGTCCCGCTCTCGCGGATACTGGAAAGGGCGGCGTTCATCTCGTGCGCTCCGTGCTCCTGATGATGGCTGTCGTTTTCTCCTTCGCCCTTTATCTCGGCTTTCGACATCTTCCGCGGAGTCTGCTGCCTGTGGACCGCCTTCACAGGACCGAGAGACAAAAACGCCGACTTAAATGCACCTGCGCAAGGGAGCCCTGGCGGGAGGTTCTCCGTTGCGAGGTCGTAAGGTCTGAAAGTGCAACGTACTGCCGGACGGCGGACGAGGCTCGGGCGGTCTGTTTTTCGGAGTGCGGCGTCAAGCCGCCGCACTCCAAAGTCGTCCCGCGACTCTCGCCAGTTCTCTCTGCAATGTCGAAGCCACCGTGCCAGGTCTTGTCGAGAGTCGACTTTATATTTCGCCCCTGGTTTTTCACGCTTTCCATAGCGGCAGCCATTATGGGTGCGCGGGGGGCCATGTCAAGGCATTTTCTGGCGCGAATGTACCGGGCCGCTCTGTTTTCTCGGTCTATGCGGACATCCCGCCGGCGGGGCCGGCGGAAGGTCGAAGAGCGAAGGGCGAAGGACGAAGTAACGGCGAACGGCGGGAAGCGAACGGCACACGGCTGCGCTTGCGCGTCGGGGGCGTGGCCCGTAACGTGGCAGGCACGCATCGGAGCTTTCACGGGAGAGGGCAGGATGTCTTTTGAGGACGGGTGGGCGGCGATCCATCTGGAGATGCCGCGGCGAGTGCCGCGGACGGAATACAGCA
>CAYVBE010000197.1:4352-7403 GCA_964448935.1 uncultured candidatus Brocadiaceae bacterium | reverse complement strand
CCCCCATTTCGTCGCAAACTCGCTTATTTTGGGACTAGTCGTTATCCACTTGACACAGCTTGCCTGCGCCCCGAGACTGCCCGAAACACTCCATGGAGAAGAGACAAATGGCCAAAGCACCGGGAAGTGATCGGACGGGCCCCCGCAGGAGCTTCGATACATTCCGCGCCGGACTGGCTGAAGAGGGCCGCGTGCGGCCGCGCGAGAGACGCAGGCGCGGGCCGAGAACCCCGGCCAGGAAGCCCTCCGACCGGCCGAACGTGCTGTGGCTGATGGCCGACCAGCTCCGCGCCGACACCATGGGCTGCATGGGGCACCCCCGCATCCAGACGCCCAACATTGACCGTGTGGCCGGCGAGGGGGCGGTGTTCACCAACGCCTTCGCCGGGGAGCCCGTCTGCATGCCCAGCCGGGCCACCTTCCTGACGGGCCACTACCCCGGCATACACGGCGTCCTGCAGAACGGCCTGCCCATGCGGGAGTCGGAGGTGGCCTTCCCCACGCTGCTCAGAAAGGCCGGCTGGCGCACGGCGAACATCGGCAAGAGCCACTGCGGCCGGAACTCGAAGGATATCTGGGAATACACGGAATACGTCGAGGACGTCTTCGGCGCCACCAAGCCGTCCAAGGTGGCCTTCGACCCGGAGGTGTATCCGGAACTGACGTTCATCGGCAACGAGGTCTGCGACAACAGCGACCGCGTGCTCTACGGCATATACCCGGGGCCGGTGCAGACCTCGAAGAGCTACATCCTGGCCTCCCAGGCCATGAAGTGGCTCTACTGGCACGACGACCCGCGGCCGTTCTTCCTGCGCGTCTCCTTCGACGATCCCCACCCGCCGGTCGTGCCGCCCGAGCCCTACGCCAGCATGTATGGCCCGGACGACGTGCGACCGGAGCTTCTGGAGGGATACGAGCGGAGCCTGGCGACCAAGCCGAGCGTGGTCCGGGAATATCGCGAGTTCACCCGCATGTCCGAGATCAGCGAGGCCGACCATCGCATGCACGCGGCGCGGTATCTGGGACTGGTCTCGCACCTGGACGCGCAGATGGGCCGGATCATTGACTACCTGGAGGAGATCGGGGTGGCGGACAACACCATTGTGATCATCAACAGCGATCACGGCCACATGATCGGCGAGCACGGGCTGTCACACAAAGGCCCGTTATGCTACGAGGGCACGGCGCGCGTGCCGACCATCGTGCGCCGGCCGGGGCGCCTGGAAGCAGGGAAACGGATAGACGCGCTCGCCGACGGCGTGGATTTCATGCCCACCGTGCTGGACATGCTGGATGTGGACGTCCCGGAAGACGCCCACGGGCACAGCCTGCTGCCCGTCCTGGAAGGGAAAGAGGAGAAGGTGCGCGATTACGCCTTCATCGAATGGGACGATTTCGGCTTCTGCATCCGAGGCGAGCGCTGGAAACTCACCTGGTGGGACTCCGATCAGGACGGGGAACTCTATGACCTGACCGAGGACCCGCTGGAAAAGAACAACCTGTACCACGAACCCGGCGTAAGGGAGGTCCGCGACGACCTGCTGGAGAGATTGAACGAATGGCGCGAACGCTACGGCCCGCACCGGGCGGATTAGCGTTGACGGAAATCGGGTGACACGGAAGGCGAGACCAACGATGAGATTGCTTCGCCCCGCGCGGCAATCTCGCCGTTGAGGCGCGTAAGCGGCAAGATCAAACGTCAGGAGATAGCCATGCTGGGAATCGAGACCGATGGACCGAAGGTCAGGCCGCTGGACACCGTCACCGTCCACGGCGCCGAGAGCGGAACGCTGGTCGTGCGCGACGCGCAGGGCCGAGAGTACGTCCGCATGCCCGCCGCCGAGGGGGCGTCTTTCCGCATCTCCGGCGCGCTGGGGAACCAGATCATCACGCACGAGGACGAGTCGGGGAAGGTGCTGGACACCGGCAGCTTCACCGTGGACTGCGCCACGGCCATCGAGGATGGGGGCGGGAAGTACGCCGACCTGCTGAACATGCTCTACTGGACCATGGTGGGCTGGCACGGCGAGACGAGTGCCTTCCGACACGACGGGCGGGTGTACAAATACTTTGTCGGCTGGCTGCGCGATCACGTCCACACGCTAAAGGGCATGAAATACTTCTACGGCGACCTGGAGCCGGGCATTGACCTCTACGCCGACACCCAGCGCGAGGACGGCATGGTCTGGGACAAGGTGGACACAGGCGCCACCCGGCGGCCGACGTGGCGGGACTTCACCTTCGGGCCGAACGGCTTCATCCGGCCCGCGGACGGGGGCCGCAAGCGAATGGAGCGCATTCCGGTCGAGAACGACGTCGAATACCTGTTCGTCGAGGGGCTCTACTACACCTGGAAGGCCACGGGCGACACGGCCTGGATGACGGCCCTGCTGGACAACGCCGTGCGCGCCTTCGAATACTCCACCAGCGACCCCTACCGCTGGAGCGAGAAGTTCGGGCTGCTGAAGCGCGGTTTCACCATAGACACCTGGGACTTCCAATCGGCACAGGACTCCGCCATCACCGGCGGCGGCATGCTGGTGGACAAGGACAGGACGCGCTTCGGGGTGATGCACGGGGACAACACGGGCTTCTACGCCGGATGCCGCTATCTGGAGGAAATGCTGCGCGTGGCCGGCCGCGCCGAGGACGCGCAGCGCTTCCGTCGGCTGGGCGACGAGATCAAGGAGCGCCTGGACGACGTGGCGTGGAACGGCGAGTTCTACACCCACCATGTGCCGGAAGACCCGGACCTCAAGCGTGACCTGGGCGTGGATCAGTCCAGGCAGGTATCGCTGTCCAACGCCTACGCGCTGAACCGCGGCCTGACCCACGAGCAGTGCGCCGCCGTCATCCGCACGTATCAGCGCATCCGCGAGGAGATGCCCGAGACTTCCCCCGGCGAGTTCTACCAGATCTACCCGCCCTTCGAGCGCGGTTTCGGCGGTCACGGCTCGAAATGGGAATACATGAACGGCGGCGTCACCACCATCGTGGCCGGCGAGCTGGCACACGGCGCCTTCGAGCACGGCTTTGAGGATTACGCCGCAG
>CAYVBE010000197.1:0-4252 GCA_964448935.1 uncultured candidatus Brocadiaceae bacterium | reverse complement strand
GGCGAAAAGCAGCGTCCATTTACTTCCTGCACACCCTCTCCGGCGGCGACCCGGCCGGGCGGATCGTTCTCCACTACGAGGACGGCGGGCACCACACGCAGTACGTGCGGCCCGGCCGCGAGATCGGCCCCTGGTACATGCCCTCGACCCGCGGAAAGCAGCGCCATGCGAAGACACGCCTGCGCGTGGCCTGGTGGGGGCCGAACCGGTATTTCCCGAACGTCGGCTGCTACGTCTACGGGCTGGACAACCCTCATCCTGACCGGGCCATCCGCGAGATCGAACTGGAGGCGGCCGATAACGGCAGCATGTGGTTCGTGCTCGGCGTCACGCTCTGCGACAGCGAGGTATTCTTCATGCCGGACGACGTCTCCTTCGGCATACCGGACAACTGGGGCGCGGCGGCGGTCGTGTATGCGCTCATCGAAGGGCTGGCCGGCATCAAGGACACCGGCTGCGCCTACGACCGCGTGCTGCTCGCGCCCCGCTGGCCGGCCGCCGGGGTGGAGGAGGTGACGGCCACCGCGAAGTACGAGGCGTCCGGTGGCTACACGCGCTACTGCTATGCGTTGGACGACGACACGCTCCGAATCGAAGTCGCAAGCAACGCGGACTCAACCGACCTGCGGCTCCTGCTGCCGGAGGGCAAAACCGCAAAGCAGGCGCATGTGAACGGGGAGAACGTGGAATTCGAGATGCAGGGGCTCGAGTCCTCCTCCTACGTCCGCCTGTTGCTGGAAGGCATCGGACCTAAAACCATCGAGGTGACTCTCGAACAGTAATCGTAATGAAAGAAGGGACCGAGCACATGTCGGAAAACATAACGCACACGGGCGTTACGGATGATTGCCGGCGGCTGCTGCTGCACGACGGACGCGTCAGCACGGCGTTCAAAGAGGCGCTGGCGGACCAGCACGAGATCGTACGGCTGGGCGGCATCACACGACACGGGGCGGAGTTCGTCGAGGACCTGCTGGACCTCTACCGCGATGCCTGGCCCGGCGGGGACCAAAGGGAGCTCCTGGCGCAGAAGATCGGCTTCGTGCTGGGCTGGCTTTTCCACCGCGCGGCGGACCTGCAGATGAAACCCGTCTTCCGCGCCGCCGACCCGGATTGCCCGCACTCCCCGACCGATTGCAGCGTGTATCAGGACGTGTACGTGTTCCGGGCGGTTTACGGCAGCGGCGGGGTCGAGCCTTACCCGCAGGAGAGCATCCTGCGCACGCCGGGGGAGGACGTGGATCGGCTGGAGTACCTCGTCCGCGCCCTGCTCCAGCGCGCACTGATCGGCCTGCACACCCTGATGCCCGACCATGAAGACGTGGACGGGTGGCTGGATCGGCTGATCGGCCTGCGGCAGCGCTGGCGCGTGGACCTGGAGCGCTACGCCGAGGCCTATTCCGACCCCGATCCGGACATGGTGCAGCGATTCATCGAGGACATCAATTTCTACGACCCGGCCGACGAGATCATCCGCCTCGCGCGCTCGGTCCAGGAGGAGCGCCCCGCGGACATCGCGCTGGACGAGGCCCTGGAATCAGCCGCCGCAGGCAGCCATTACGCGCAGGCCCTGCGCCGCGGGGTGCTCTACGCCCTGGCCGCCGACCGGTACTTCCTGGGCGAGATCGGGCCTGAGGAATTCCGCACCGCCCTCGAGATGTCGAACCCGCTCCAATGACAGATCACTATATGACGCCACGCGAACGCTTCATCGCCGCCCTGGAGCGCCGGCCGCTCACCGGCCGCGTGCCGCACTTCGAACTGGTCTTCTTCCTCACCATGGAGGCGTTCGGCAGAATCCATCCCCACCAGCCCCGCTACGCCCAGTGGGACCAGATGGAGGAGAAGGAGCGGGCTCTGCACCGGGCCGATATGGCGGAGCTTTACATCGCCACCGCCGAGCGCTACGAGCACAGCGCTATCTTCCTGCACCCCAACCCGGGCAGCCTGGAGGAGACGATCCGCCTGATCCACACCGTGCGCGACCGATCGGGCGACCGGTTCTTTCTGATGCTGCACGGCGACGCCACCATGAGCATCCCGTCGGGCGAGCGGATGATGGACCTCGTGGCGCGGGTGGCGGACGAGCCGGAGCAGCTAAAAGCGGAGTCCGCCGAACGGGTGGAGAATGCGCTCAAACGCGCGGAGAAGCTCAAGGAGGCCGGCGGCCTGGACGGCTTCGCCCTCTGCGCGGACTACTGTTTCAACAGCGGCCCCTTTTTCAGCCCCACCCAGTTCGCGGAGTTCGTCGCCCCTTACCTGCGCGACCTCGTCGCGGGCTACCGCGAGATGGGCTTCCATGTGATCAAGCACACCGACGGCAACATCATGCCCATCCTGGACCTGCTCGTGGACGCCGAGCCGCACGCCCTGCACTCGCTCGACCCGCAGGGCGGCGTGGACATCGCCGAGGTCAAGCGCCTCTGCGGCGACCGCGTCTGCCTGATCGGCAACGTGAGCTGCGCGGCCCTGGACACCGGCACCGACGAAGATGTGATCGAGAGCACCCGCTACGCCCTGCGCCACGGCATGCCGGGCGGCGGCTACATCTTCTCCACCAGCAACTGCATCTACACCGGCATGCGGCTGTCGCGCTACGAGCTGATGCTCGACGTCTGGCGCCGCGAGGGCAACTATTGAGGCGGCCCGGACCCGACACAGCGCGTCCTTCCAGCGGATGCCGGCTTCCGGCCGCTCCTCAGCCCAGCCAGATGGGGCTGCTGTAGGCGATGTGGTTGTCTGTCTGGATGGCGCGGACGTACCAGTTGACCGGCGGCTCGGCTTGCTCCGTCAGCTCGACGCTGAAGGTGTCCTCACCCGGCTTCCAGCGGCGGTGGAGGTCGCCGTTCTTGAACAGGTCCACCGCCTTGAACGGCTGCTCGCCGGCAACGTCTATCGCTATTCTACTCTCGTCGGCGGCCCGCAGTTCGCTGCCCATAAGGGCGCCGTTGACGGTGAACACCAACCGGATGCGGGCGTTCGTGGTGCCGTAGCACCGACGCGCGCGGATGGCCGCCAGGATGGAGGCGCGGTCGAGCTGCTTCGCCAGCACCGCCGTCAGGCCGTTGTTGCCCACCACGCCCTTGTGGCCGTCCGAATTGCAGACGAAACCGTAGCGGTAGCCCTGCTTGAGGAAGTAGCGCCCGTGGCGGTCGTCGCGCCGGCTTTTGATCTGCGGGATGTGCCGCTCGTTGACGTCGGGACCCTCGTAGGACCCGTGGCATGAGTAAATCTCCAGAACGGGTTCGGTCTCCATCGGGTCCGCCGAGATCCACTCGTCGGCCGCCAGACCGCCGGAGTTGTGGAAGTGGGGGATTGTCAGCACGTCGCGGTCGGCCAGGCCCTCCCACAGGCGGTCAACGCGCTCGAACTCCTGCCGGTTGATCTGCCCGTAATCCAGTTCCTCGCCGAGGACGACCGCCGTGTCGCCCCGCTTGCAGCGGAACTCGAAGCCGGTGAAGGTGACGAACTCGCCCGGCCGGTTGTTCTCCCGCGCGTCGTCCAGGGTCTTCTCCCACAGATCGGCGCCGATGCGGTTGCGTGGGATGTCCCACGGCTGGTGGTGGTCCGTCACGCAATGGAAATCAATGCAGGCCACCTCCCGCGCGTAGGCGTGCAGGTCGCCCGGGGTGCGCAGCAGTTTCTCGCGCTCGATGCAGTCGTTCGAGTACTGCGAGTGCGTGTGCAGGTCGCCGAAGTAAACGTTGTAGCCGTCCGCCACGTCCGCCCTCTCGGGCGTCTCGTCCAGGGGCAGCTCCCGGCTGCGCACCCGGATGCGCGGGTCGGCCATCTCGAACACGCCGTGCGCGTTGCCCTGCCATTCCGTCTCGGGCGGCATCTCCACCATCTCGGCCGGGTCCGCCACGTCGGCCACGTTGTAGAAGCGGTCATAGACCACGAGGCTGGCATGGTTCAGGCCCCGGAACAGCCGCAGCCGCTCGGGCTCGCGCGGCCGGATGACGTATTCCAGCGGTATCTCGACGTCCGGCTCGGGGCGGTCGTAGCCCTCGAAGCTGCGGCCCAGGTCAGGCAGCGCCTCCCCGGGCTCGGTGAAGTAGCGCACGTGGGCGATATTCCTGAACTCCGGCACGGGCACCACGGTGGCAACCTTGGTGCCGACGGCGTGGCCGTTGCGCGTCCAGCCCCACTTGACGACCAGCTCATCGTCCTCCTCCAGCCGGCCGTCCAGGTCAATGACGATCATCCGGGCCGCCATGCCCTTGAAGGAGGTCTTCTCGCGCGTGGGGAAGTC
>CAYVBE010000196.1:0-7432 GCA_964448935.1 uncultured candidatus Brocadiaceae bacterium | reverse complement strand
GCCAGGCCGAACAGGGCGGATATGCCCACCAGAAGGGCCTCGCCGACGATGACGCCCAGGAAGAAGTTGCGCGCGGTCCGTAACATGCCCCCGCCGCCGAACTTCATCACCATCACTTTGGTGAACCACCCCACCAGAAAACCGAACCACAGCGTTTGCCCCGGCCACGTGCTACCGATCAGGAACCCCAGGGAGTGGAGCGGCCACCAGTAGAACCGCATCCGCATGAAGGTAACGAAGAACATGATCGCCGCCCCCAGCGCCAGCCCGCCGTGCCGGGTCTGCACGGCCTTGGACGGGTTGTCAATCATCTGGTGCGCCGCGTCGAAGGTGCCCAAAGGCAGCCCGCGGTAGGCGTATTGGTCCGCCGTGTTGACCGCCCCTTCCGTGTAGAAGACCTGCATGATCACCCACCCGCTGACGAGCATGGCGACGAGGATAGCCGCGAGCATGACGGGCATGAACCACCGCCTGTGGCGCTTGAAGACGGATGATATCTTCAGCGCGTTGAACGCGTGCCCGCTGAGCACCTCGCGGGCGTCGGTCAGCAGGATAGCGTCCTGCATCTGGGCCGTGACCACGGCCGGGGCAGTGAATATGCCTCCGGTGAGCCCGTGCAGGAAGGTGGGCGGATGCCACGACTGCTGCACGAAGAAGATGCCTCCCTGCGCCACGAGGCGCGCGTGTACGAGCACGAGGCAGGCCATGAGCATCAGCAGGGGCACCGTCGTCAGGATGCTCATGCCGTGCCACACATACCAGAAGATCATGCCGACGACGGAAATGACCAGGCCCCAGAACGCGGTGCGGTGGCCGATCGGTTCGTCCGAATCATCAACGGATGGCGCACGCCCGATCGCCTTGCGGACGACCGCCATCAGATGGCGCCGCGCGGCCCAGAACATCATGATCGTGAAAACGATGAACGCCCCGGCCTGCTGCCATTGCATGAAGGGGCTGTAGTCGCCACCTTCGATGGGCGTCCCCAGCCAGTCGGCGAAGACCAGTTGCATGTGCGTTAGCAGGAAGAAGAGCCAGACGCTGAGCGCCACGTCGGCCGGCACCAGGAAGGCAAATCCGATCACCATGGGGTAGACGTGACCGCTCCAGACCCTGAGGGACTCCAGCGGTGTGCCCCACAGAACGCTCTGAACAGGCACCTGCGGCCTCCAGCCGGTGTCAGCGCCGGTCATGACCGGCGCAATCCGCATGAGGCCGAACGCCAGACTCAGAGCCAGTCCCACCAGAAGCGCCCGTTTCCGGAAGAACGGCGGCACCAGCCCGGGCCCATCGCTCCCCTCGACCAGTTCGAGCGGAACGCGCGCAAGGGGGAACGCCAGGTGCTCCACTTCCACCCAATGCTTCCGCAGCATACCGGTCAGGAAGAACGTGGCGAGGTAGAACAGAAGGATGAAGGCGCTCCAGGTTGCGATCGGACGGACCCAGCGCTTCCAGGGCACCCTGAGCTTCGGCCCCTCGAAAAAGCGCGTGGCCGCCACCGAGCGGACATCCGTGGTCAACACCAGGTCCTCGGGCACCTCGCGCAGGATGTGCTCTTCGTAGTCCTTGTCCGGCCGCGCCCCATAGTAGGCGGGGGCCGCTACCATGGGCAGCCAGTAGCGCATCAGCCCGCTGCCCGGCACCGTGGAGGCCACGATCATCATGCACCAGACCAGCATAAGCTCGCTGCTCTTGAGCGCCCAGCACTTCCGCACGAGCTTGATGAGCAGGTTGACGGCCACGACCAGCAGGATCAGGATGAAGAACGGGCCGGCCGGGAAATGGTTGCCCGTCAGGAACGTGCCGTGGGCGACCAGGTCATTGTAGGGCGAGACCGCGGCAACGAGCGCCACGGCGCCGAGACCGATCAGGAATGCGCGCCAGGTCATGTCTGTCCGTCCGCCAGTTGCTCACAGGATGAGGCCGCCACCGCGCCGCAAGGGATGCCTGAGGATAGACGCGGGCACGGTTCGTGTCAAGCTATGTCTCGCCGCCGGCTACGTATGGGACCATTTCTCGGCCTTCTTCAGCAGGTCCCGCGCCTCCCGTTCGCCCTCGCAGCGGGTCTGGATGAACAGGCCGCGTGCGGAAAGCGACTCCAGCGCCTCCCGGACTTCGGCGGGCGAGATGGTCATGTAAAGGCCCTTGCCGGCGGCCTGGACCTTGCGCAACACGTCCATGTAGTGCAGTGGACTCGGGTTGCCCGCGCCGGGCAGGACCTGGATGGCGTTCAACTCGGCCAGCTCGCACAGGGCGTCCACGTGGCCGAACGCGCCCGCCCCGTCCAGATGGTATACGGAGTAGTCCAGGAAGCGCACCTGCCTCTCGACCGTCGGCAGGAATAAGTCCTCGAACATCCGGGGGGAGATATTGAACGAGAAGTCGTTCTGCGCCGCGTAGAACTTTCCCGGCGCCCAGAGCGAGAACCAGCAGGTCGAGCCCTCCGCGGCGTCACTCACGATACTGTAGAAGCGGGAATACGCCTGCATCCAGAGGTCCATAAGGTGCTGGTCCGCCGCGCGCACCTGTCCCGGTCGGTCCACCACGTCGTAGAGCCGCCGGTTCGTTCCTCGCAATGCCGCCAGAGTATCGCCGCACCCGCCGAACGCGCCCACGCCGGGGATGGCCTTGCCGCGTGCGTCCTCCGCGTAGCGTCTGAGCCACCTGAGGGTGAACCGAAAGTGGGGCTCGCTTTCGTCGAGCGCCAGGGATTCGTATTCGAGGTCCTCGCGCGTCAGGACGGGGTCCAGCCAGCCGGTATGCCAATCGAGTTGGACCGGGCAGCCGATAAAGGCCGCCAGCCGCTTGTTGCCCGGGTAGCCGTAGCCCCAGGTCGGGAAAGCTTCGCCACCGAAGCAGGTCCGCGAGTTGCGATACTCGCTGAGGGCACTGATGTAGTCCAGGTCCGTCCAGCGCTCCTCGGGGGTGTCCGGGCACTGCGGCTCCCCCATGGGCGGCGGGTCATCCCGCGGCGCCGTGACCGCAATGGCCGCCCGCCCGATGGACTCCCCCGCCCACCAGGCCCGGAAGCGCTCCTTCGCCGCCTCCCAGTCGTCCTTGTACAGAAGGCCCATGCTCCACCTCAGTGGGCCGCGTTACCGTTCCAGCGGCAGCAGCCGGTAGGTCTCCATCCGATTGGCGGGAAGCGTCACGGACAGAGCACCGTCTTCGAGGGCCGCCTCGCCAATATCCGTCTCGATGTGCGTCGCGTATCGGGCCGATTCCAGGTCCAGCTCCAGGGCAACGGTCACCTGCACGGCCTCCTCCGAATGGTTCCATGCCCGCACGATCACGCCGTGTTCGATTCCCTCCTCCGCCGGTTTCAGCGCCCAGACCAGAACTCTCGGGTCGGAGACGCGCAGCAAGGAGTAGGCGTCGGCCGGGCAGCGCGCTTGTTCGCCCGTGACCCGTCCCGCGATCAGCGGGTTCTGGTGTTCCATCGCCATGCGCACGGCCTCAGCCTCGGAGTAGCCGCCGTGGGTGCGGAGGGCGAAGCTCTGGTGGAAACGCTCGGCTCCGCCCTGATTCCGGATGCCGCTGCCACGGTCGCCGCCTACTCGGCCGCCTACGAGAACGTGCATCTGCGGCGTCGCGGTGTCAATGGCTCCGCTCTGGCTCTCGCCCAGTTTCATAAAGCTGCAGTCGGCGTTCGAGAGCGTGACACCGGCGCCGTCCGCGCCGCTCATGTCGGCGAAGTGATTGAGGGTCAGCCAGTCCACGCGCGCGCACCGGACGGCGTAATGGCCGCCGTCGTCCACGGGCCTCGCCCTCAGCACGGCGCCGCACTCCTCGTGCCACACGTCGGGGTCGGTCAGGTTGAAGCCGAAGGTCCAGGTCTGCGGTGCGTCAAAGTTTTCGCTGATGCGATTGTTCAGTTCGATGCGGTCCGAATCGCGGAAGAGGGTGAGGCGGGTTACGTGGGCGAGCGGGTCCGCGGCAGTCGCCTTGAGGGTCACGGAGACCGGCCCGGCGTCCTCGATCTCGAGCGTGCCTTTTCCCGGCCCCAGGTCGTTCAGGGCGCGCGCGAAATCGCGGTCTTCTCGCCTTTTGTCAACCAGGTGAGTGATGGCCCCACGGCCGGTGATGGTGAGCCGATAGACGGCGTTCTCTATCGTGTCGCCCTGAACTTCGGCCGCCGGGCCGAACTGCCGCCCTTCACCTGGCCGCACCTCGTAGACCCGGTATCCCACCGGTGGTACGCCCCTGGCCAGAACGCGCAGGCGGCGGTCCGGCCCCTCGCCCACCCACTGGCAGGGCACCTCGTCCCCCGTGCGCACGTCCACCACGTGCGCCGGGCCTTTCCCCTCGAACGGCAGGTCCGCGGCCCCCGTGCGCGCGTGGCTCAGTGGATTGAACACGAAAAAGCGGGTCGCGTCCGGATCCGTCTCGATCATCTCTCCCAGCGCATGGCGGCTCCGGAAGTGCAGTTCGTCCACGTACGTCTGGACCTGCCTCACACGCTCGCGCTGCCATGCCAGGCGCGCCGCTTTCTCACGGTCGCCCTTGCCGACCATGTTGATGTCGTGTTCGGCGTAGAGCCCCATGCTGGTCCACGCGCGCTCGCGCGCCCCCGTCATATCCGACGTGACGTCGGTCCCATGGAGACTGGCGAGGGTCGCCATCGCCTCGGCGCCCCGCAGCTTCTCGGTGGCCCGCTTCAGGCGCGCCGTCAGCGCCGCCAGCGTCGCCACGTACAGGTCCCACTCGTTGCCGTAGCTCTCCGTGACGCTCGGCAGGTCTTCCCCGCAGGTCGCCTCGAAATCCTCGTAGAAATCCCGCTGGTTCGAGACGATCACCTGCCGCTCGGGCGAAGTCAATCGTCTGGCGACCTCCTCCAGTTCGGTCGTCAGCGTCTCCCGGTCGTCCCAGCCTTTGCCGAACAGGCTCACAATCTCGTAGGGATAGCGTCTCTGGAACTCGGCGTCCCCCTCCACGTATCCAATCGCTTCGGCCGGCCTGCGCGCCTCCGCGTATCCGCCGACCGTGTCCCCGCCGACCAGCGAGGGCCATTTCATCAACAGTCGTCTTCCGCCGCGGCCGGTCCACCAGAATATCTCGTGCCGGCGGTTGCGCAGTTCTGACGTCGGCACCCGGGTGTCTCCGCCGTAATTGCCACCCCAGCAGTAGCGCGCGCCCGACCCGGCCCACAGCGATACCAGACCCAGCGGGTGCGTCGGGTTCTCGCACGCGTGCGCCACGCGGAAGCGCACGTCGTGCTCGCGTTCGACCGTCCCCGGATAGTACATTCCCCGAAGCACCGCCTCAGAAGGGAGACCTCCCGGTGAGATGCACAGCGGCGCCAGGTTGATGGTGACGTGGCCGTCGCGCACCCGGTCCATCAGCCGCTCGAACTGCCGCGGCATCCCCTTCTGCTGGTAGACCCACATCCAGTGGCTCCCGTCGCAGCAAAAGCGCGCCTGCAGCGCGGGCGGCGCGTCTTCCGTGGCGTCCGCGCGGTCGAGGTAGTAGTCAATCATCCGCAGGAACGATTCCCGATACGCCTCGTCGTCCGCCGTCCAGAAAAGGTCCGTGTGGTCGTTATTCGCGATATAGATGCGCTTAAACACCGTCGAGTCTCCTTGTTCGGGCGGGGCTTCGGACCGAGCCACCGTGGGCCCGGCTCCGTGTCCCAGGACGCCGGAAGGCAGCAGCAGGACGCCGAGCGCGACCAGGCACACCGTCAAGAACCGCGAGGGCGCCGGGCTGCCGCCTGGGTTGGCATGTCTCATCCGGCACTCACCTGTTTTCATCTGCGATGTCGAGCACCCTGCGCGCCCGACGGCGGACCGGGCGGTCTTTGTGCTCCAGGTAGGGACCGACGATGTCCGCCACGTCTTCGCCCATCCGCGCCAGCGCCTCGGCGGCGGCCAGGTCAAGCCGCCAGCGGACATCGGCATAGACCGGTCCCTGCCAGGGGCCACCTGCCAGCTTCTGCTGCGTGTCTATGTCATCCCGCTCCAGGAAGCAATGCACCGCGTCCGCCGCGCCGGGGTCGCCGATGCGTCCCAGGGACCGCAGGGCAGCTACGTAAGCGTCGGTGGGCGCTTCTGCCTCCTCCAGCACAGAGATCAGAGCGGGCACGGCGCGCTCGTCTCCGAGACGCCCCAGCAGCACGGCGGCGCCCACCCAGTCCGGCGCATTGCGGCCGCCTTCCGCGTCACCCGTCCGGCGCTCATCCACCGCGTGGAGCAGGGGCGGCACGGCCTCCCGCGACCCGAGCATCGCCAGGGGAATCGAGGCCAGGAAACGCACCTCCCCGTCCTCGCTCTGCACCGCATCCAACAACTCCGGCATCGCGCGCTCGCCCTCCTGCACCAGCATCCAGGCCGCCGTCTGCGCATCGTCGCCCGATAGGTCTTCCACCAGCTCGGCGGGCGGTTTCTGCCGCGGAGCCTCGGGGAAGGCGCCGGACCAGTGCAACACCACCTCCTCTCCCGGCGACCGGTCGGCGTCCGGCGGGCCGAGAGCGCCGGTACTGAACAGCCGCTCCTGGACCTCCCGGATCGGTAGCTCGCGAGGGTCGCAGTCCAGTATCGAGCACAGCGCCGCTGCCACCCCGGCCGCCTCGCCGATGCGCTGCATGTCGCGCATCATGCGCATCTGGTAGTGGGCGTTCTGGGTCAGCGAGACGCCCCGGCAGGCCACCAGCAGATTGTTCACCCGCCGCGGCAGAAGGCAGCGGAAGGGCACCTCGCAGCCGTAGTTGCCGCGGGGCTGGCCCAGCAGGTAGCAGTAAACCACGGCCTCGTCGCTCTCGCTGGCGTAGTCGCGGGCATGGTTGTCGAAGTTGGACATCGCGTAGGCGATCACGTCGTCGAACTCGCGTTCCAGCGTCTCATCGCCGAGGCCCAGGGTGTAATCGCCCTCGATCTGGCGGCCCTGGCGGATGCCCAGGATGGGAGCGATGAACAGGACGCGGTTCTCCGCGTCGTAGCTCGCGCGCCGGTAGTGCTGCAGCGCGTCGCGGCGCGCGCGGGTGACGTCGAAGATGTCGTCGGAGTCGCAGTAGCCGGCGTCGAAGTTCAGATGGCGCAGGTAGCCTTCGTCGTCAAGCACGCTGCCCGAAAGGGTGTAAGGGTGCAGCAGGCCGTCGCCCTCCCGGCCGTAGCGGAACGGCGCCCCGGCCATGGCGGCCACGTCGGCGTCGCCGGTGCTGTCAATGAACTGGGGCGCCCGGCAGACCGCCGGCCCGCCCGGCCCCACGGTGCGGATGTCTTCTATGCGGCTCGAGGCGTACTTGCTATCCGGGCCCGACGTGTCGCGTGTGTCCACCTGATAGACGGTGGTGTTGATCATCAGCCGCACGCCCACCTCGCGCAGCATCTGCAGCGTCGCCAGCCACTTGGCCACGGGGTGAAACTGCCGCACGCGCCCGGCCGGCGCCATCAGCGGCGTCAGCTCGTCCGTTCGCTCGTCCAGCGCGTCCTGCAGC
>CAYVBE010000195.1:0-7470 GCA_964448935.1 uncultured candidatus Brocadiaceae bacterium | reverse complement strand
CGTGAATTGCCGACGGACGACGGCATGGATTTCCACGTTCACCGGGAGTGGCCGGGGCGGCGGGAGCCGAAGACCATGCTGTTCTGGGACTACTGGAAGCTCCAGCACGCGGACAACGTGGAACTCGTCCAGGGCCGGCCGAAGTGGGTGCCGGAGGGTACCTGTTACGGCGCCGGGACGGGGCGCGTGTATTTCGACGAGGAGGTCGGCAAGTGGCGGCAGCTCGATGCCTACACCGATTTCTACATCTGCGAGGGCGAGGACGGCATCCACTGGGAGCCGGCGGAGTTCCCGGACGTCGTCCCCGAGGGCGGCAAGAAGGCGCCGAACCACGTCTTCCGGCTCCCCGGCGAGGGACCGGCGCCCGGCTGGCTCTACCTCGACCCCATCGCCGCCGACGGCTACCCCTACAAGATACCCGTCATCGAGAGCGGGCCGAGGGTCTTCGAGCGCGCGATCGCGGACCACGAACATCGCTGGCACGACCTGGCGGTCGAGTGCGGGGAGCCGCGCCAGCACTTCATGGACCACATCGTGCTGGTCTCGCGCGACGGCCTGACGTGGGAGACGCGCACCGATTACGACTGGGGGCAGGGCCTGTTCTCGCCCGAAGAGCCGCACTTCATGTTCTACAACCACCTCACCGACAGGCACAGCCTCACCGTGCGCCCCGGCCTCGGGGACCGGCGCGTTTGCATTGTGACTACCGAGGATTTCAAGCACTGGTCCGAGCCGCGTCTCATCCTGCAGCCCGACCTGCTGGACGGAAAGGTACTCGAGTTCTACGCCATGCCGGTCTTCCCCTACGGCACGCACTTCGTTGGCTTCGTCTGGGCCTCGCACTTCGCCAGCTCGGAGGGGCCGGACTGGTGCGTGCTGCACAAGGGGCCGCAGGGCCCGCAGCTTGCCTACAGCCCGGACGGCCGGATGTTTGTGCGCCCGACGCGCGAGCCGTTCATCGAGTTCAACGAGCCGGGCGAGATCGGCTGTCATTCCATCCGGCCCGAGGGCATGGTGACCCTGGACGACGAGATCCGCATCTACTCCACGGGCGGGCTGTCGGCGCACGGCACCCCCGTGCCCGAGGCGCGGGAGGAGGAGTCGAAGGCACTGCTGCTCCACACGCTGCGCAGGGACGGTTTCATGTACCTGCGCACGAAGGGCTACCGGGGCGAGTTCCTCACGCGGCCGTTCACGGTCTTCGACGGCCGGTTCACCATGAACGCCGAGGCGCCCACGGGCGAGGTGCGCTACGAGCTGCGCACCTGGAAAAACGAGCCGATCGAGGGCTACTCCTTCGAGGAGTGCGAGCCGTTGCGTTTCGACGACGCCCTGCGCCACCCGCTCCGGTGGCAGGAGCGCCGGGACCTCTCGGAGCTGATCGGGCAGGTCATCCGGCTGCGCGTGAAGTTCTACAACGCCCGCATCTATTCCTTCCGCGGCGACTATCACTTCACCGACGCCCACGACCTGCGCCTGCTCAACGACGGCTTCCAGATAGCCGACACCAGCCGCTTCGGCACGTGAGGGGCGACCCACACGCGGTCCCTCGCAACGACACCGAGGAAGGGTGCGCCGCGGACGGTCATTGCGAGCCCGCGCCATCGGCGGGCGCGGCAATCTTGCCGTTTCCCCGGTGCGTCAACGCGTCCTCTTTTCCGGGGTGCGCAGAGGGCGCGCCAGCGGCTACGGACAAGGACTGGCCCCGTATTTTCCTCCCGGGTTCGGCAGCTAATCCCAACGAAGACTATCTTTTGCTCGGTGGTGTCTCCGTTTGCGAAGCACAGGCTCACTGCGTAACGCAGCAACTTGACGCCCGGTTGGAGGGTCAAGTCGGATAAACCCATCGGGCCGCGTCCGCTCCAAGGATCACGACCGTGCCGCCCGAGCGCAAGCCGAAACGGCCGGGGTTGACGCCGTCCTGGAAGTTCTCGGGGCAATAGAGGCCGGTGGAGGTATTAGGAAACTCGACCACGGGGCGGAAGTCCAGCCCGTCCTCCGACCACAGCAGGTCTCGTGGAGCGTCCAATCGAAGCCGTCCTCGGAAGTGGCAGGGCGGATGTAGCCGTGCGTGAAGCCGCTGGTGAACTTCTCGTGCTCGGTGAACCAGAAGTGGTATTTGCCGCGGTGGAGGATGATGTTCGACGGATCGTGCCGCTCGACCGCGGGGTCGCGCTCCAGGCCGGTGGTCTCGACGCGCTCCCTGTGCGCGGCGCGCAGTTTCTGCGGGACATCGGTGTCCGGTCTGCTCATAGCTGCTTCCCGTCAGGGTGTGGAATGGAAGCCCGCTCGCATTCTAACGGCAGGGCGGGGCGGTTGCCATGGGGAACGCGGGGCCCGCGTGGCTTTGCGGCGGCGCCGCGCGGGGCGTATCATGGCAGTGTAACCGCTGAGGGCAATTCGACGGGAAGGTCGCGATGAAAATCTACGTCAACGGCGCGGAACTGCTGGACCACTTCGACGAAGCGGACGACCCCATCATCGTGGAGCGGGACCGGCAGAAGAGCCGCGAGAATCTGAAGCGCTGGCTGGCGCGATACGCCGAGCTTCAGGAGTGCGAGATCAGGCTGGTGTGGGACGATATCCCGGTGGATGAGGTGCTGCCGCGCGGGGAGCGGTTCGGCAATGTGGAAGTGGTCAACCTGCCTTACGGCGAGGAGGCGCGCTCGGAGATAGCAGGGCCGGCAAACCGCACGGCGGTGGACGAGCGGACTTTCGTGGTGACCGACGACCCGCGCCTGATGGACTCGCTGGCGAACGGTCGCGCGACGGTCTTTAGCCCCGGCCATTTCGTGCACCGGGTGCGCCGGTCCATGGGCAAGTCGGACGAGCAACTGGCCCGCGAGCCGGACGAGAAGTTCACCGGCCTCAGCGAGGGCGAGGTCGAGTTCTGGATGGAGTTCTTCCAGGAAGAGGAGTAGGCGCGCGGCCCAATGGAACGATTCGCCGGATACACGCTCATATTCGCCGTCGCGGTCTTCTGGGCCGCCATGTGGGGCACGCTGCTGCGCCGGCACCTGCCGGGGCCGCCGGCCCAAACGGGGCTGCCCGACTACGAGCAACTGCTGCCGGCGGACGAGCGCGAACGCGAGACGAATTGGGATGTCTACTTCGGCGGCCGCGTCATAGGCACATCGCACGTGCGCGTGCGGCGGGAGCCGGGCGGGGTGCTGAACCTGAGGACGACCACCCGCGTGGGGAGCCGCGCGGTGGCGCTGGCCACGGGACTGGACGAGCCGCTGGAGGTCGAGTTCGAGGCGCGTATCTCGCCGCTGCGCGGGCTGCTGTTCTTCGCGGTCTCCTCCGATGCGCCGCCCATCAACCTGGTCGGCAGGCCGGAGGGCGAGATGATCGAGCTGCGTGGGCGTGCCGGGGGACAGAACGTGCAAACCACCGTGCCGGGGCAGGTTAAGGCGTTTCTGGGCAACAGCCTCTCGCCCATGGCGCCGCTCTCCGATCTGGACGAGGAGGACGTCGGCCGGCGGTGGTCCGTGAGCCTGCTCAACCCCCTGTCCGGCCAGATGGAGCACACCGCAGTGGAGGTCACGGAGGCCCGGACGGTCCCGCTCGACGGCGAGGAGTCCACCTGCTTCGAGTTGACCTTCACTTCCCCCAGCGGGCGCTGGCGGTCATGGGTCGCCGAGGACGGGCAGGTGCTGGTGCAGGGCACGCCGGTGGGCCTGGTGCTGCGCCGCCGCGACCTGCCCGCCGGGGCGCTGCCTGCGGGGAGCGGCGCGGATGATGAAGAATCGGACTCGGACGCTTGACCGCGCGCCGGGCGCCGTTACAATAAGCCCTTTTCTTTTCAGAAGATAGGTCAGAAAGGACCGTCATGGCCGAGCCAGTCGTTGCGATGCAACTGTTCACCCTCCGCGAGCAACTTGCCGAGGATTACGTCGGGACGCTCAAGCGCGTCCGCGAGATCGGCTACGATCACGTCCAGCTCACCGGGTCGCTGCCCTACGAAGCAGACCGAATGCGCGAGGTCTTGGACGGCATCGGGCTCGGCGTCTGCGGCATCCACGTCGGCGGCGACGCGCTGCAGAACGAGACCGAGCACTGGGCCGATTACGCCCTCACCGTCGGGACGCCCGATCTGGTTTGGCCCTGGATGCCCGAAGAGATGCGCCAGACCCGCGAGGACTGGATCGAGACCGCGAAGCTCATGGACCGGCTCGGCGCCCGCCTGCGGGAACTCGGCATCCGGCTGAGCTATCACAACCACAGCTTCGAATTCGAGCGCTTCGATGGCGATTACGGGCTCGACCTGCTCTACGCAAACTCCTCTCCGGAAAATCTTTACGCCGAGATTGACACCTACTGGATCAAGCATGGCGGCGAGGACCCGGCCGAGTACATCAGCCGCTATGCCGGCCGCCAGTCCATCCTCCACGTCAAGGACATGGCGGACGACGAGGAGCAGTCCTTCGCCGAGGTCGGTCACGGGATTCTCGATTGGGATGCCATCCACGAGGCGGCCATGGACGCCGGCGTCGAGGTATACGCGGTCGAGCAGGACCAGTGCCCGGGCGATCCGTTCGAGAGCGCGCAGAAGAGCTTCGAGTTCCTGCAGGAACTGCTCGGGCGATAGCGCGTCAGGCGCCGCCGAAGCGCCGGTATTCGGACCGGCACGGCAGGCCGGGGGCGATGCGGAAGTCGTCCTCGGCCGGGGCGCAGATTCCCGACCAGATGGTGGCCCATTCGCCGCCGTCCGGCTGAGCGTGATCGCCGGTGCATATCGGCGCCTCGTGGTCGGACAGGATGTGCCGGGCGTCTTCTGAGGCGACGCGGGGACCGGCGGCCGCCAGCATCTCCGTGGCCCGAGCGACCCGCGCTCTGGCCGCCCGCACGGAGTGTTCTGTCGTCGAGGGCCCGGGGCCGAAGACCGCCGCGTCCTCGTCTGCTGCATATTCCGCAACGGTGTCGCCGCCCAGCGCCACGTTCGCCGCGCACACCATTCCGCCCTCCGGCCTGCGCACCCGCACCGCGTTCGGGGTCGCCTCCACCACCGCGGGCTCCTCGGGATCGGCCAGCAGGTAACTCATGGGGCGGAGGTGCCGCGCCCGGGCGCAGACATCCACCGCCTCCGACACCGTGCGGCATGTCTCCGCGATGCACTCCACCAGGATGCTCCACTGCACCCCCGGCGCGCACACCGGTTCGGCCGGCAGCGACGCGATCGCCAGGTACAGCCCGGCCTCGTTCAGCACGTCGGGGCAGCCGGCCCAGTGGTGTGTGTAGCCAATCCGCCGCAGTCCGTCGGTCGGGTCGCAGCGATGCAGCTCGCACCACCGCAGGTCGGCGGTGGCCCAGTCGTAGTTCCGGCCTACCAGGGGACCGGCGCCGCCCGCGCGCCTGGACTCCACGATCGCGAACATCGTGCAGCCGCCCAGGCGGCTCTCCAGCCGGGCGAAGTAGTAAGCGCGCGCCTTCCTGCGGTCGAAGCCGCCGCCCTCCACCAGCCCCGCAAACTCCTGCATCACAGGGGGATACATCTCCGCCGCCGCTTCCTCGCAGCCGTCCACGAACCATCCCGGCAGACCGCCGCTTTCCGGCAGCACCAGCGTCTCCCGCAAGCGCTTGCCGCGCTGCACGCCGCGCTCGTACGGCGTGCCCCGGAAGCTCACATCGCGGATTCCGCGCTCCGGCATTCACACCTCCCCGCGCTCGCAGTCCTCGACCGGTATGTGCAGGAACGCCTCCGGGTTCTTCGCCTTCCGCTCGTGGGGCAGCCGCACCACGTCCCGCACCGCAATCCCCATCGCCCGCAGCTCCTCCAGCGTCGCCTCCAGCACCCCCTCGAACTCGCCGTCCATTATCCGCCCGTCCCGCACCAGCTCGTCCGTAGCCTCATACTGCGGCTTAAAAAGCGACAGGATATCTCCATCGGGCGCGGATTGTGCAATGGCGTTCGGAACTATGTACCTCTGGCAGGTCCACGCCGCGTCAATTGTGAGTATCCCGACCGGCTCGGGCAGTGCGACGTGCATGGCGTTTGTCCGCTCCATCACCACCACGCGCTCATCCTGCCGCAGCTTCCAGTCCAGCATCCCGTAGCCGGTGTCCACCGCATAGACCCGCTCCGCGCCTTCCTGCAGCAGGCAGTCGGTGAACCCCCCGATGCTGCACCCGAAGTCGGCCGCCACGCGCCCCGCCACGTCCAGCCTCCAGTGATCCAGGGCATACTTCAGCTTCTCGCCGCCCCGCCCGACGTATCGCCCGCGCGCAGCCATCGCAGTCCCTACTTCTTGCGGCTCACCATGTAGTCCGTCACCTGTCGCAGGAAATCCCGGTCCGCCACCGGTATCGCGGCGATGATCTCGTACGCCTCGCGCACCAGGCGGTCGGCCTCGTCGTGCGCGAACTCCAGCGAGCCCACCCGCTCGTAGAGCGTGCGCACCCACTCCACGTCCGCCTCCGTGGTCTCCTCGCGGGGTTTGCGCATGGTGGCCGACAGCCGCTCCGCGTCCTGCGGCGGCGCCTCGCGCAGCGCGTGCGCGTAGAGGATGCTCGACTTCCCCTCGCGTATGTCGTTGCCCACCACGCCGCCGCGGCCTTTGCCCACGGTCAGGTCAATCGTGTCGTCGCGTATCTGGAACGCCGCGCCCATCCGCTCGCCCAGCCGCTCGACGCCCTCCAGAACTTCCCGCTCCGCGTCCGCCACGATGGCGCCGCCCAGCATCCCCAGCGCCATGTAGCGACCGGTCTTCAGGGTGACCATGCGCAGGTAGTGCTCAACCGTCAGCTCCTCCATCCCACGCGTGTTCAGGTCGAACGCCTGCCCGCGGCAGGTGTCGGTGTAGGCCGCCGCGAAGGCCCTCGTCAGTTCCACCTGCTGCCGCTCGGTCACCGGGCACTCCAGCACCGCCTCGTGCGCCACGCCCAGCATGTAATCGCCCACGTTGATCGCGTTCTCCATGCCGTATCGCACCCAGACGGTCTCGCGGTCGCGCCGCACGCGGTCGCCGTCCTCGATGTCGTCGTGGATCAGCAGCATGTTGTGCAGCACCTCGACCGCCGCGGCGAAGTAGAGCGCCTTCTCGGGCTCTCCGCCGAGCTGCTCGCAGGTCAGCAGGCAGATGGCCGGGCGTATGCGCTTGCCGCCGGTGCCCAGGTGATACCAGACCGCCTCGGTCAGATACTCGTCCGCGCCCTCGGGGAACAGTTCCCGCAGCACCGGCTCGATCCGCGCGCCGGCACCGGCCAGGCGTTCCTGCAACTGTTCCGTATCCCTGCTCTCAGCGCACATCCGTCGCCTCCTCCGCCAGTCCCGGAAACACCCGCCGCAGCGCCCGCGCCACGCCCTCCTCCTCGTTGCTCGCCGTCACCTCGTCCGCCGCCGCCTTCACGCGGGGCAGCGCGTTGCCCATCGCGAACCCCAGCCCGGCGGCCTCCAGCATCGGCACGTCGTTCACATCGTCGCCGAACGCCACCACCTCCTCCGGCCGCACCTCCCACCGCTCCAGCAGC
>CAYVBE010000194.1:0-7484 GCA_964448935.1 uncultured candidatus Brocadiaceae bacterium | reverse complement strand
TCAATGATGCACCGCTGCGCCAAAAGCCGCGCAGCATAATGTCGAAAGTCGAGCTAAGAGTGTGTATGAAAAATGTCATGCGGCCTTCGATTGGGCATTCTTGCCTAAACGACCCAACATCAGGTTGCTCATCGCCAGGTATATCCAGGTTTCCTCGCTTTTGGGCAGCGCTTCGTAGTCCTTGCTCAGACGACGGCACTTACAGAGCCATGCAAATGTGCGCTCCACCACCCAGCGGCGCGGCAATACCTGAAAGCCCCCACCGAGGGGCTTTTCCACGATCTCGATGCTCCAGCCCGTCTGTTCGCTCAGCCAATCCTCGAAACGACCGCGGTAGCCGGCGTCAGCCCAGATTTTCTTCAGTCGTGGCCAGTCCTCCAACTTCAGCGAGTCCACCAACAGCTTGCCGCCATCACGGTCTTGGATATCCGCGGCGTGGACGACGGCCTTCAGAAGTAAACCCTGTGTGTCCACCAGAATATGACGTTTCCGGCCGTTTACCTTTTTCGGGCTATGCACTTCGGTCTTGTGGCTACTATATGTTGTAGGCCACTGTTATGCGCGATTGTCGTTGATTTGATGGTTCATGATTTAATGGCGAAAGCCCAGGCAATGCGCCACCAACGCTTTGGAGAGCCTTCACGATGGCTTTTATACCTCATACCAAAGTAAGTGTGTGTGCTATCCTGCTCCAGTATTCCCGGCTGATGCTGCAAACTCGGGGTCAACTGCGGGGTGCTATATGTAGTATGCACAAGGCTAAAGTGCATAGCCCGATACCTTTTTTCCCGCATCGTAGCCGCGCGGCCCCCCTTTTCGGTAGTCTTGGCCGACTGGCTGTGGATGCTGGCGGCACTGGGGGTGGGCTCGCGCCCAAGGCGCACTCGCTCCCGTTCTCGCAAGTGTGTGTGGATACGTTCCCAGTCGCCGTTCTTGGTCCACTTGCGGAAGTAGTATTGCACAGTGGGCCAGGGCGGAAAGTCGTGCGGCAAACTGCGCCACGCACAGCCGTTCCGAACCATGTAGAGCAAGGCGTTGATTACCTCTCGAAGGTCCACTTCCCGGGGCCGTCCCGGCTTGCTCGCAGGTGGCAGCGGAGGCTGCAGGACTTCCCATTCCGCATCCGTCAGGTCTGTAGGGTAAGGTTTTCGTGCCATGCCCCCAATCTAACGAGGCCGAAACTCCAATTTCCATACACACTCTAAGAATACCCATTACGGCTCTGCAAGAGTGTGCACGGAAAAACTATCCTTCCACGCTTGCATATCTCTTTCAGAGAACGGCCACACGCGCTGCCGCGCATACCCGGCGGAGGCCCGAACGCGGGCCACCACCGGGTTGGGAACGTGCATATCCCTGCCGGGCAAATACGTGTTTGCCCGGCGGGGAAAACGGACAACGAGACTGCCGCCTCGCGCGCTCTAAAGGGCGCGAAGCGACGCTCAGGCGAATACGGCTCAACGGGACTCGCAGAAGCGTAGAGCACCTATGTCGAGTCTCGTAGTGTACCTGAACGGCGGTTCCCATCAAGCCACACCATGGATGATGGCGTTGACAGGTGACAGTTGTGAGGTGACAGTTGTGAGGTGGCGGTTGACAGTTGGCAGTGAACCGAGTGACGGCGGACGGCTTGACGGCCGCAGGCGGGGGCGCCTGCGCTACACATCAACCGCCCGAGAGCACGAACCGGGTGTAGCTCGGGCGGCCTCGCCCGAGGTCGGTGTCTCAAGGCGATGAACGGCACGGGATTCTGGCCGCCTCGGGGTTTTCCCGGTCTGTGCGGTCTACGCGGACACACGGGTTTCCGATAACGTGTATAGTATAGCCGTGAGTTTTTACCCCAGCACGAGGAGGGACTTATGCCCGTCCACCCCCCAGGGAAGTCGGTGGAAAAGCTGTTTATCGAGCCGTATCGGAAGGACCGGGAGGACGTCGAGGAGGAAGAGGCGGACCGGGAAGACTCCCGCGCGCCGCGGCAGGTGAGCCGGCGGCAGGTCGAGGCGAACCGGCGGAACGGCAGGCGCGGCGGGCCGAAGACGCCCGAGGGTAAGCGGCGCTCGAGCATGAACGCACGGAAGCACGGGATATTTGCGTCCATGCTGACACAGGAAGACCGCCGGAAGGTGCGGTCCATCCACGAGGAGTTCCGTGAGTCGCTGGGCCCGGAGGGCGTGGTGGAGGAGACGCTGGTGGAGAAGCTGGCGGTGCTCTACCTGCGCATGCAGCGTTGCGCGCGGGCGGAGGCGGAGTACCATCACGCGGCGTGGACCCACCCCCTGCCCGATGAGCGCAAGGGCCGGAAGCTGAACGAGGTGAGCGAGTTCCGGCCGCAGTATTTCGAGAAGATCGTGGCCCTGGTGCAGCGCTACGATACCACGCTGACGAACCAGTTCACGCGCCTGCTGCACGAGCTGGAACGCGTGCAGCGCCTGCGCGCGGAGGAGGCGGTGCCGCCGCCGCTGTCGGCGGACGTGACGGTCTCCGGCAATGAGTGAGACCTCACACGGAGCCACAGAGGACGGCGCGACACGGAAGACAGATGCGGCCGGGCCATTGCCGTGCGGCTGCGGATTACGGCCCGGGCCGGGGAATGGTGGCGGACAGGTCTCGGAGCGACCGTGAGGGGGTTGGACAGGCGGCGACACCTGGAGGGCACGCGGCAACAGCGGCAGGCGGGTTGGCGCCGGGACGGTTGGGGCGAAGGGCTTTATCGCCTTAACGGATCATATGACAGAGACTTGTAGTGAGCGTTGCGAAGGATACGGGCATGGCTCTTGCGGCCTCCGAGACGTGCAGCTCCTGGGTCGGCCGGGCTGTCTCGGGGGCTCTCCCACCCCTTTTCGGCGGTGGATTGGCCGCCGGGGTTTCGGCCAATGGAATGGCGGGACCGTGGCCGGGTTTGGCGTGGTCTCGATCAGGATGTCCGGCCGGCGGCCGGAGTGCCGGCCGGCGGAGTTGCGGATCAGTCGGGCCGGTTGGCCGAGGTTCAGGGCGGGATGTCGGGGCGGTGGCGGGTTCCTGGTGCGGATGTCCGGCTTCGCAGCTGGCGCGTGGCTGCAAGGAGGAATCCAACGAAATCGGCGGCTTACGAAACGAACCGAATGTGTCGGAAGGTTATCCCCCCCAGTGTTTTACAGGCATATTGACGGCACACGCGGGGGGCGACGTGCCCTGCGGTTCGCTTGCCGCGCGGGCGAGGAGGGCTATAGTGATGTGTGAGGGGTGGCACTGATTGCAGAATCTGAGAATGGAGGTCGGGATATGAGTCGGCGAACGGTGGACGTGGGTCCGGCGCGCAGATGCGGGAACGGGAAGGTGTTGCAGGTGATGACGGAGAAGGAGACGGCGACGGTGGGTTTCATGAGCGAGCCGCGGACCAGCCCACAGCCGCTGTGGTTCCATCTGCGGGCGGACGGCGTGGCGGGACGCAGGATGCGGTTTGTGTGGCAGAACGCCGACGGCTGCCTGGGGCTGGGCTCGCGGGAGCACCTGGAGAACGTGCGGCCGGTGGCCAGCGCCGACGGCGGGGGTTGGCAGCGGATCGCGACCACGGAGGTGGTCGAGCGGCCGGAGGGCGGGCACATCCTGCAGTTCGACGCGCCGCCGGCCGAGGACACGCTGTCGGTGGCCTTCTGCTATCCCTACGGGCCGGAAGACCTGCACCGCACATTCCGCGAGTTGCGGAGCGTGTGGGAGTGCGACGCTATCGGGCTGACCGGCGCGGGACGGCAGCTGCTGCGGCTGCGGCGGCCCGCCCCGGAACGCGAGAGATGCGCGCCCGGCGTGTACGTGACAGCGCGGCAGCACGCGGGCGAGACGCCGGGTTCCTGGGTGCTGGACGGCTTGCTGCGGGAGGTGGCCGAGACGGAGGGCGCGCCCGGCGACGGCGAGGCGCTGGACTGGTGGGTGATGCCCTTTGTGGACCTGGACGGGGCGGTGTCCGGCGATTATGGCAAGGACGCCCTGCCCTGCGATTTCAACCGTGCCTGGGCCGCCATGCCGATGCGGCCGGAGGTGCAGGCCATTCAGCAGGACATGCGCCGGTTTGCGGCGCGGGTGGGGCCGCGCTTTGCGCTGGACCTGCACGCGCCGGGCGGCGGCGAGACGACGTTCTACCACTTCCACCCGCGGGAGGATCGTCCGGAGGCGCAACGCAAGGTCGGACAGGCGTTTACACCGTTCCTGAAGGAGCAGTTTCCGGAGCTGGAAGAGGTCTCGCGGGTGCCGCGTTACGCGTCCCGCTGGGACACGAACGAGACCCTGACCGGCTGGGTGTGGGACCACCTGAAGGAGACGCCGGGCATCAGCATCGAGACGCCCTACCAGCATCTGGGCGAGGGCAAGTGGCTGGAGCCGGACGACTATCGCGAGATCGGGCGCCGGGTGGCGCGGGCGGCGGCGGGCTTCGTCAGGAGCTGCGAATGACGTCGCTGAGGGTCAGCGCCTCGTGCCTGCGGCCGGAGAGCGCGGTGTGCAGCCCGAGGAGCACGAAAGCCGTGCCGACCAGCGTCCACCACAGGTTGGGCGCGGGGCCGCCCAGCACCAGGTGCGAGAGGAGGACACCGAAGACCAGGCCCAGATACCAGAGCCCCCCGGCGAGCGGAGCGGACATGGCGGCGAGGCACTTCAGCCAGAGGATCATCATGAGTCCGACGGTCACCACGCCACCGCCCAGTGCAACCAGCAGCGCGCGGGGACGGATGGCGAAGACGTTCTCGCCCGTGCTGAGGCAGTTGATGAACAGGCACAGCGCGCCGACGCCGACCACGAGTGCGGCGACGGGCAGTGCGTTTTCCTCCCGTGCGGGCGGCACGGCCGCAAGGCTGAACACCGCCCAGCAGGCGGCGGCGCCGAGGGCGACCAGCACGGGCCGCAGCGGGCCGGCGAAAAGCCCGCGGAAGGTGGTGAGCATGACGCACCCGACGAAGCCCAGCAGCAGGCCGAGGAGCAGGCGGGCGTCCATCTTCTCCTTCTGGAACTGGCTGAGGAGGCCGATCAGCACGGGAGCAGTATAGAACAGGAGACGCGCGCGGGCCGGGTCGAGCGAGCGGAGCGCGACGCCGCGGAGCATCCAGAACCCGTAGCCGCCCAGCCCGGCCAGCAGCAGGAAGCGGGTCTCGCGGCGTTTGAAGACGTTGAGTTCGGGCAGACGCCCGGTGAGGAACATGAACAGGAACAGCGCCCCGGCGGCGCCGAGGACGAAGTAGAAGCTGAGCACCAGCGTGGAAGGTGGCTCGGTTCCGGCACGGAGACGACTGAACAGATGGAAATGCGGGCTCCAGCAGAGAGCGGTCATCACCCCGAGGACGATAGACGTTTTGTCCGACCGAAGCATGGCACCCTCCGGCTGCGAGGAACTCGAACGCGGTACGTTTGTAATCCAAATGGCCGCTTTCGTCAAGAAACCTTCGGCCAGCATTGACGGAAGGCCGGGAGCGCCGGTAGAATGCCGCACACGTAACACCAAAGCGGGAGAGCGCGGATATGGCACTGGTCGAGTGCGAGTTGAATCAGGTGATAATGAGCGAGACGCACGACCGGCACCTGGTGGTGCTGAAGGAGAAAGAAGGCGAGCGGAAGCTGCCGATCGTGATCGGGTTCTTCGAGGTGTGGGCCATCCACCGCACGTTGAACGACGAACCGCCGCCCCGCCCCTTCACGCACGAGCTGTTCGGCAACGTGCTGGACGAGCTGGGTGTGGAGATAGAACGGGTTGTCGTAAATGCTTTACGGGAAGGCACTTTCTACGGACGGCTTGTTCTTAGAAGGGACGGCGAGACTTACGATATAGACAGCCGTCCCAGCGACGCCACCGCCCTGGCGGTGCAGAAAGGAGCGCCGATCTTCGTGGACGATGAGGTGCTGGAGAGGGCCTCGGCGGACTTCTGAGGCCCTCAGATTCTGAGTCCCCCACGTTCTGAAGCCCTCAACTTCTGAGGCCCTTAGCCCTCGTGCCCCCGCAGCGCCTCGATCAGGCGCTGCATGTCCTGCGGGATGGGGGCCTCGAAGGTGACCTGCTTCTCGACCCCGGGGTGGTAGATGGTGAGTCGCCGCGCGTGGAGGGCCTGGCGCTCTATCAGCGGCCGCTCGTCCGGCGCGTGCTGCCCACCGGTGAGGTCGGAGAGGTAGAGCGCGCTGCGGTGCCCGTAGAGCCGGTCGGCAACGATGGGGTGGCCGGTGTGCCGCAGGTGCACGCGTATCTGGTGCGTGCGGCCGCTCTTAGGGAAACAGCGCACGATGCTGAAACGGCCCGCCCGCTCGACCACCTCGTAGATGGTCCGCGCAGTTTTGGCTCGGTTGCCCTCGATCATCATGCCCTCGCGGCGGTTCGGGTGCTTGCCGATGGGTGCGTCTATCAGGTCGCCGTCCAGATCGGGCCGGCCCTCGCAGACGGAGATGTATTCCTTGACGGTGGTGCGCTCCTGGAACTGGCGTGCGATCTGCTGGTGGATGCCCGCGTCCTTGACGATGAGGATCACCCCCGATGTGTCCCGATCCAGCCGGTGCACGATGCCGGGGCGCAGTTCGCCGGATGCTTCGCTGAGCCGGTTGAAGTGATGCACCAGCGCGTTCACGAGCGTGCCCGTCTGGTGCCCTTTGGAGGGGTGGACCACCAGGTTCGGCGGCTTGTTGACCGCGACCAGCCAGCGGTCCTCGTGGATGATGTCGAGCGGGATATCCTGCGGCAGCACCTCCTCGTGCTTGTGCACGGGGACGAGGGCCAGAACGCGATCGCCGCGGGACGGCGTGTAGGAGGGCTTTACCGGACGGTCGTTGACCGTGATGGCGCCCTCTTTGATGAGCTGCTGGATGAACGTGCGGGAGTAATCCGGGAAGCGGGCGGCGAGGTAGGCGTCGAGCCGCCCGCCCTCGTTGCGCCCCGCTATCTCGAACTCGTAGCGGCGCACCTCGCACTCCGGTGAGTCCTGCGCTTGCTCGATGGGATCACGGACCATGGGTGGATGGGCTTTAAGAGGCGCGCGCGGAGAGCATGCCGGCGTAGAACTGGAGGGTCCTGCGGGCGATGGTCTTGATATTGAAATTTTCCTTGACGGAGCGGCGGGCCTCCTGGCCCATCTCGCGCGCGATGTCTTTGTGGGATATCAGGCGCTCGATGGCGCGGGCCAGCCCCTGCACATCGCCCTTGGAAACGAGCATGCCGGTGCGCCCGTCCTCGATCATCTCGCAGGCGGTGCCGGTGTTGAAGGCCACCACGGGGCGCCCGTGCCCCATGGATTCCAGGATGCTGAATCCGCTGACGTCCTCCAGACTGCTCTGCACCACCACGTCCATCGCGCCGAGCACTTCCTCGTAAGCCACGAACTCGGTGGCGATTGTAACGTATCGCTCCAGGCCGAGCCGGCCGACCAGGTCCCGCACTTCCGGCAGCTCCGCCCCGTGCCCCGCCACCACGAACTGAGCGCGGACGCCGTTGCGCACCAGGCTGGAGGCGGCCTCAACAAACAGCGCGTGCCCGCGGCGCT
>CAYVBE010000193.1:0-7557 GCA_964448935.1 uncultured candidatus Brocadiaceae bacterium | reverse complement strand
CCGATTTCGGGCCGGATGATCTCAGCCCCCTCAGCCGTCAAAGCCAGAGCAGTTACAGCGACTATGACTATTGCTCGGATGGTTGCCTTTGCGGTCATGTCTACACCTGCCCTTTGTCGGCACCCTTGTGAGTCATCTTTGCCGAGATTTCCTATCTACGGTAGAAAACCCACAAGCCAGCCTTCAGCATAAGAGTGTGCTGCGCCGCGGGGTTTCTCAAACCGAATTCTGCGAGCTTCTATTTCATCTGCACGAGGTAGTAGACCGTCTGGCTGCCCTTGCCATCAATGGTAAACGTGCCGTTCTGGACCTTCAGGGGCCGGGCGTCCTCGCGGAGGCGGCCGCTGTGGTCGAGGGGGCGGACGGACCTCACGTCGCGGCCTTTGATGGTGATCGTGGCCCTGACGGGCTCCAGGAGCAGGGGCTCGTCGCCGCCCTCGAGCGGGCGGGCGCTGAATTCGTCGAACACCATGCCCGTGTTGGCGTCGCGGCCGAAGGCGGTGATCAGCAGGCGGTCGGCGTCCTTTATGGACGCGTCCTTCGCCAGGGCGCTGACATAGAGTTTCAGCTCCGTATCCGTGGCGTCGCGGATGGTCACGTCCTCCAGGTCAATCGTCCGGCCGCCGGCGTAGCCGATGACCGCCTGGGTGCCCGGGGTGTTCACGGTATAGAAGCCGCGTCCGGAGTGGTCCCAGAGCAGTTGGCCGGTCGTGGAGCGGACGGTTCCGCTCTCCTCGTCCAGGTAGGGGGCCACGTTCTCCAGCACGGGGTTCTCCGGCACGGGTGCGTTGATGTATTCCAGCACCACGCGGCCGGCCATCAATGCGGACTGCGGGACGACGGAGGAGAACTCCTTGGTGTTGGCGCCGCCGCCGAGCAGCGTGAAGTGCTCGTAGAAGCCGACGTCGCCCTCGAACAGGCCGGGGATGCTGATGCGCCGGTTGGCGACCACGTCCCCTTCCTTCACGTCGCCGCGATAGACCATTCTGGACAGCGCCGGATACTGCCCGATCTGGATGAAGTCCTCGCAGCAGCCGTTCACGCCCTTCTGCCGCTCGTTGTAGATGCCCGGTATCTTGCTGGAGAACTGGCAGGAGGCGTCCCAGCCCTGCAGACCCAGTCCGTAGACGGCCACGGTGGGCACTGCCACGGAGCCGCCGCCCCATTCGGAGAAATTGAAGGGGCGGTCCATGACCTGCTGGAAGCCGACGCTCATGTTGCCCGCGCCCGGCCGGTCCAGGGGCGTGGAGGAGTAGTTATGGCGGTCTATAAAGCCCACCTCGCGGTCGCTCAGAGTGTTGTACAGGTGGCCCAGCCAGCAGGACGCCTGCCAGCATGAGCCGCAGATGGCGCCCTCGTACCCGGCGTCGCGAATGGCCTGCTTGAAGCGCCTGTAGAAGCCCAACTGCTCGGTGTACATGAAGTGCATGCTGTCGGACATGCGCGGCGTTACGTTGCCCTGGTTGATCTGCCAGGCGTCATACGCGGGCTCGATGTCGGCGGCGGCCAGGCTCTTCCCCCGGGGATAGGAGTTGCCCCATGCCTGTTCCAGCGCCTGCTGGCCGGCGTACTTCTCCTTCAGATACGCGCAGAAGCGCCCGGTGAAGTCGGCCCAGTACTGCGGCCACCGTTTCCGGAAGCTGTCGGGCCGCATCATGAAGATGTCGTCCTCGTTGTGCAGCTCGATGTAGGCCAGCGCCGGATCGTCGGCGTAGCGTATGCCGGTGGCGGTGTTCTCGCGGGTCAGCAGGTTGAGCGTCTGCTTGATCAGCAGTTCCTGGATATCCGGAGCGATGTTGATCAGCCCCAGCACGTCGCCCTGCCTGTCGGCCGCCATTACCTCGTCGTAGTGGCGCACGCGCTCTTCGTCGGCGGGCGTCAGCTTCATGTGAAAGACGGCCGACCAACCGGTGTAGATGCCGCGCTCCCTGGCCGAGGCGTGGTAGTAGTCGAAGAGCTTGATCTTCTCCGGGTCGGGCACCATGTGGTCCTCGGGCGTCAGGATGCCCGCCCAGCCGTGGTTGATGAACTTGTGCAGGCGCACGAGGTTCACGCCGTGCTTGGCCCACTTGTCGTTCCATTGGTCGGCCTCCTCCGGCGGGCAGGCCATGTCGTCCCAGGAGATGTTGGTGGCGAAGAACTTGACCGGCGTGCCGTCCTCGAAGACGAACTCGTCGCCGTCCATCTGCAGCCGGCCGTGCGAGCCGGCCGGTTTGTCCAGCCAGTCCTCGACGCCTATCACGCTGCCGGGGCTGAAGTCCTCGTCGTGCTCGTAAGTCATCCAGTCGGCGGTGTCCACCCAGCGATTGCGGGGCTCGAAGGCTGTGGGGCTCGGCAACTCGATGTTGACGAGCTGGGTCATGGTGCCGCGCGCCGGCGTCTCCTTTTCCGGATCGGCGAACAGACGCACCTCGGAGTGGTCCGAATGGAGGAACACGTCCGGCTCGAAGGAGAGCCGCGTCACCTCGCCGTCGGCGGTGCGCAGGACGATCTGCTCTATGTTGCCCTTTCCCCACCTGGGGGGTGTCGGATACGGCAGCGTCTCGGTGCTGCCGTCGGCAAAGTGGACCGTGCAGGTTCCGCCGTTGAAGTAGGGGCTCATGCCGAGGACCGGTCCGATGCCGATGCCCCGGTTCGGGAAGGAATACTGCGTGTCCACCTCCGGCTGAGACGTGTATCTCAACTGGATAGTGTCCGGTCCGACCTTGCGCACCTCCTGGCGCAGATCAATTGTGCCGCTTGTGGGCTTGTTGGCCCAGCCCTCGTAGAAGGCGATGCCGTCCTGCTCGTACACGCGGACGTCCCCGTTCTCCACGGAGGGCATCCGGTTCAGCCGCGGCCGGGCCATCCAGCCTTTGGAAATGACCCGGAATTCCAGATCGTAGCGCGGGACATCGCCTTCCAGGACAGACAGCGACATCCGATCGGTGCCCACCACCGTCCACTCGCTCTCATCGCCGCTTTGCGCGGCCGTACCCCGCAGCGCACAGGCCGTCAGCAACACCACGCCAAGCGCCAGCAACCCGCCGAACTTGCCTCTCATCCGCCCCTCCTCCGATTCCCAGAATCATTCACACGCGCGTAAGTGGTGACACGTGTAAAGTAACCGTTCGCAAGGCTGTGTGCAAGGTGAAGGTTTCCCCGACAACACCACACCGGACACGCGTTTCGGCCACCTCCCAGCACTCCCCCCAGGGTCATTGCGAGCCCGCGCCGTTCATCGGGCGCGGCAATCTCGTCGTTCTCCCTCCCGAAGCCACCGAAACGGCGAGATTGCTTCGTCGCTATCGCTCCTCGCAATGACGGGGTGCGGTATCGCACCTCGCAATGACCGGTTGTGTGGTTCGTCGCGCGCTACGTTTTTCGGTCGGGATCCGCATCCTCCGCAAACTCCTCGGCCGGCTCCACATCGCCCTCGGATATCCAGCCGGGCCAGACATCCTCCCCGGTCTCCTCGCGCTTCATGAAGCGTTCGTAGAAATCGTTCAGCCACGGATGGCAGAAGGGATACTCCTCGAACACCTCGCCGCGGCCTTCCATGCGCGGGTCGTCCTGCTCCTTCAGTTCTCGCTCCATCTGGCTGCGCATCGTCTCCTTGCGGTCGGCCTGCGCAGGATCGTCGGCCAGATTCTCCAGGCAGTCCGGGGCCTCGGCCACGTGGTAGAGCTCCTCCGACGGCCGCTTGCCGAAAGAAAGCTCCCAGAAGTGCCGCCGCTCGGGGTCTTTGCGCGTCTTCAGTATCTCCGTCTTGGTGGGGCTGCCGTCGCAGTTCAGGTAGCCCGCCTCCGGGTTGCCGGCCGGCCAGCGGCCCGGCTCGTAGTTGCGCAGATACAGCCAGCCGTCCTTGAATATGCCCCGGATGGGATAGCCGACGTCGTTCGGCCGGCCACAGTCGTGGCGCTCTTTGCCGATCAACACGTGGTCCCGCTCCGGGTCAATGCGCCCGGAATCCTCGGACCGCAGCAGCGGCAGCAGGCTGCGCCCGGTGATGGGCTGCATGCCGGCCTCCTCGGCGGTCAGGCCCGTCAGATCCAGGAACGTCGGCGCCAGGTCAATGAAGCTCACGTAGTCGTCCACGACCCGGCCGGGGTTCGCCAGCCCGTCGCGCCACATGATGGCCATCGGCAGGTGGTTGCTGTACTCGTATTCCTGCCCCTTGGCGCGGGGGAACGGCATGCCGTTGTCCGACGTGACGACCACGATGGTGTTGTCCAGCTCGCCGCGCTTCTCCAGAATGTCCAGCATCTTCTGGATGTGCCGATCGAAGTGCTCGATCTCGAAGCCATAGTCCAGCAGGTCGTTCCGCACCGTCTCGTTGTCCGGCCAGATGCCGGGCACGCGCTCGATCTCGTCGGTGCTGTGCCGCCCCAGGCGGGCGCCGGAGCCGTATTCATACGCGCGATGCGGCTCGGTGCAGCCGAACCAGAAGCAGAAGGGCGCGCCCTCCGGTCGGTCGTCCAGGAAGTCGCGGAAGTTTTCCGCGTAGTCGCAGCTCGAAATGTCCGGCGTGGGCGGGTCGAGTTCCCTGGCGTTCCAGCCCGGGCCGGTCAGCTCGCGGGGTTTGCCGTCCACCTCGCCCGGATCGCCGGGAGCCCAGCCCTTGGCGGTATGGCCCACGTGGTATCCGTGCTGGCCCAATGCCTCCGCGTAGGAGGTGAACTCCGCGGGCCAGAAGTTGCAGTGGTTGCACGCCTCCTCGAGCTGCCAGGAATTGCGGCCGGTCAGGATAGCCGCGCGCGACGGGGCGCACTTGGCGTTCGGGGTATAGGCGTGGTTGAACAGCACGCCCTCGCGTGCCACGCGGTCGAAGCCCGGCGTGGTAACCCAGTTGCACCCGTAGGCGCCCATGTGCATGCCGGCATCGTCCGCCAGGCACAGCAGAATGTTCGGTCGAGCCATCTCGCTCAAGCTCCTTCTCAGTTGTGAGTT
Source organism: uncultured candidatus Brocadiaceae bacterium (assembly GCA_964448935.1). Taxonomy (GTDB): domain Bacteria; phylum Planctomycetota; class Brocadiia; order SM23-32; family SM23-32; genus CAYVBE01. The sequence continues at coordinate 2,628 of CAYVBE010000193.1, read as the reverse complement.
GTCAGTTACGAGTTGCCAGTTGCCAGTTGTCCGTCGGGTCTCGTGGCGGGACCGAGCGGTTGATGTGCGTTTCCTTGCCGCGGGTAACGGCAGCAGCCGTTATGGTCTATTCCGTTTTGGGTTCCGGTTCCAGGATGATGGTGCCGAATCTGGGCACCCTGTGGTTATCCGCTGTGCCCTGCCAGACCACCTGGCTGTCGCGGCCGTCACCGTCGTCATCGTCGTTGACCGCGATGTCCAGGCCCATCACGGCGGGGTAGTTGCGGTTCTTAAAGTTCAGAGCCCAGAAGTGCAGCCAGAACTCGGCCGTGTAGCCGTCCTCCGTCTCGACGCACTTGCCGGAGTGGCCGAAACTCATCGGCGCCACGAGGAGCGGCCGGTACCAGCGGTCGGTCGGCGCGATGCCGATCCGCCGGTCGTCGTAGTTGTAGACCTCCTCACGGTTGTTCAGGACATCGAGGAACAGTTCGATCGAGTCGCCGTAAGGCAGGTTCTCTTCGGGCGGATCGCCGAGTTTCACATGCCGGTCGGGGTCGGTGACCCTGACCGCCACGTACATCGAACCGCCTTTACGGACGATGTCGAAGGAGGCCTTAACGTTGGTCTCTTCGCCCACCACCAGCTTCTCGATCGGCTCCGTCAGGTCCCAGAACGGCTCGTCGAGCACGCCGTCGGCCCTGACCTTCGTGTCCTCCGGCACGGCCCGCACGCGGAAGACGCCGCCGCCGGGCGGGCCGACCCGGAGGGTGAACGTGGTGGTGTCGCTTTCCGGTTCGCCCCGGTCGCTGTCGGTGACACTCAAGTCGAACGTGTGCTTTCCCTCCTGTCCGGGCGAGCCGCTGATAGTGCCGTCGGGGTGCAGCATCAGTCCGGGTGGGAGACCGCCCTCGCGCTTGACCGGGGCCCACTGCATGGCCCCGTTGCCGCCTTCGGCCTCCAATCGGGTCTGGAAGTACTCGCCCAGCCGGCGGTCTGCGAGTTCTGGCGCGCTGCTGATCTCCGGCGCCGTGTCGGGCTCGATGGGCAGGGCCAGTTCCCTTTCGGCGGCATTCCCGCTCGCATCGGCGACGGCAACGCTAACTGTTGTCTCCCCCGGCTCGGCGCTCGGGGTTCCGGAGATCAGGCCGTCCTCACTCAGGCTCAGGCCGGCCGGCAGTCCGCCGGAGGCGACGTTCCAGGAGCGCGGGGGCTCGCCGAAGGCGCCGTAGAACCTGAACCGGTAGGGCTCGCCCTGGACGGCGGAGGGGAGCGAGGCGCTCGCCACGGTCACCGGCCGGTCGGCGGTTACCCCGGTGAGGGGATGGCTGGCCACGACTTCCAAGACCGTCTCCTGGATCACTCGGGCAAGCTCGGGGCTGATGTGCGCGGAGCGACCGTGGTAGTGGGATCCCCCCTGGTACTCACCGACCGGCAGGCCCACGGGGCTGGTCCCGAAGATGGTGGCGTAGAACGTGCACGCCACGATGTAGCAGCCGACGTTGTCGAGGTGGATGCCGTCCCCGTAAAACTCGTAGGGGGAGCTGTAGCCCGGCACCAGGCCGGCGCGCATCTTGCTGCTCAGCAGCTCCAGGACGTGCCCGACCGGGATGAGCCTGATCGGGTTCTTCATGGGAACGCGTGCGTTCAGCCCCTGCACGGTCAACTCGTACTGGTTCTTCAGGCTGCGCTCGATTTTGACGGAACTCCCGGCCTTCTCAGCGTCACGGGCCACCTTCTCCAGCCAGAACTCCTCCCCGGTCCTCCTGCGGCAGCCCCCGGTCCAGCCCTCGTCGGTGACCACCTCACTTGTGCGCAGGAAATCGCCGAGCCAGTCGCCGCTGCGGCGCGCCTGCCATTGGGCATAGATGTAGAGCCGGACGTCCGGCTGTTTCTCTTTGAGGAACCGGGCGAACTTCTCGCAGGCTTCGTACTCGACCTCGAAGTTCTGGAAAGGCTGAAGCGTCACCACATCCCAGTGCTCTTCGGTCAGCTTCTTCTCCCACTTCGGCTTTTGCTCCCAGTGCCAGGTAACCGGCACGCCGGGGGCCATCTCACGTTTCCAATCAATCGGGTGCCCCGACTCGTCGCACAACTTTTTGAAGCTGTCGTAGCGCACCTGGTCGGTCAGGCTGTTGCCGAAGTAGTGGATGCGGAGGCTCTCCTGACCACCCTCGGCGGCGCAAACGCGGTCCGGGGACCAGACCCCGGTTGCCGCCGCGGCGATGAGTATGACAACGACGACGCTCTTCATGCTTCTTGCTGCAGCGGAACTCATTGCTGCTCCTTCTCTATCGGATAGAGGTCAATCGCGCCGCACGGTCTCTACTGCAGGATCACGTGAATGGCATCGGACGGAAAGGTGAAGGCGCCGCCGTTCAGGGACATCTCACCCCGCGGCACACCATCCAGGTCGAGAACTACCGCCTTGCTGAGGCCCGAGTTGCGGACCCGGATTCTCACCTGCGGGCACTCGACCTGCCAGGGGTCCGAGCCGTAGTCAACCACCTGCTTGCCTTGCACCGGTTGATCGTCGTCGGGCCTGATGGTAACCGGCCGGGTCTTCCAGCCCGTCGGCCGGCACTGCATGCCGACCTGGACTAGTGGTTCATAACACTTGATTTTACGGGTTCAGCCGGAGCGCCGGTGGAC
>CAYVBE010000192.1:0-7579 GCA_964448935.1 uncultured candidatus Brocadiaceae bacterium | reverse complement strand
AGCGCCGGGGAGTGCGGGGCAGCCCCCGCCCGACATCGCACGGTAAACACGTACTCCCCAAAGCGCCTCGGGCAGATACCGCGCGGCAAGGTAACGGAACCGCGTGCGTACCTCATGGACCGCCCTCACACTTTCCCCGAGCAATCGCGGCACATTATCTGCTCTCTGGATTCGCCTCCCCCCGCCACTGCCCTCTTCTTCACTATGGCCCCGGGAGATGAGGAACGATGTCTGGAGCAGTCAGAACAGTTTGCCGACCTGCGGGGGTGTTGCACTGTTTTGCGTCTGCGCAGGCGCGGGCTCTCGAAACCTTTTGGGCGAAGATGCAAGGAGATTGCTGAACAGGAGGGGCTTGGTGGCAAACCGCTTCAAGATTACATTGACCTGGCCTACAAATGCCGCCTCGATATGCGCATGATGCTGAACAGAATAGCCCAAGGCGTAATGACCGAGTAGAGCGTAGGCCGGGGGCGGCGGAAGGTCGAAGGCTGAAGTTCGAAGGACGAAGGAACGGCAGGAGCGTTCAGGACATGGGTTACACTTTTTGGTCAAGACATAGGTAACACTTGACCACGTTGAGCTTACCTTTTCTCAGGTTCAGTGTACTCCATCTGCAACGTCAACTTTCCGGACCCCGAAGCCGGCGCGGATGTAGTCGTTGACGTACTCCGCGGTGAACTCCGGCCGCCAGGTGCGCTTGCTCTGGTCCCGGGCTGCCGCGACGAAGGCGTCAATGGTCGGCGGCATGCCCAGGGACTTCATGTAGGTCTCGATGCAGCGGTCGGGATCGGGGAATTCGACTTTTTGGCGCCGTGCGTTCGTTTCGCCGGAGCGGCTCACCCATTCGTCGAAACTGAGGGGCTCATCGCCGGAGGTAAACCACTGGTCGGGCTCCGCGCCGCTCCAGTAGGTGTTGCCCCGGAAGGTGATCCCTCCCTTGAGGCCGTCGGCCTTGACCAGCACCGATGCCAGGCCGGGGAATTGGAGAAGGTTATCCGCGACGGTTACGTTACGGAGTCGGTGGTTCCCTTGAATCTGGATCGCAGCTCTCCCATTCTTCAGGCCGTGGAAAAGGTTGTCCCGGACGGTCACGTTCCGCATGTAGACGGCCTCCTCCGCCGGCTCCTCACTGGCCCGCAGCAGAAGGCCTCTGACATTGCGGATCTCCTCCCGCGGCTGGTGGAGGAACAAATTCCCGGCGATGGTTCCTCCGTCCCAGTCCTGGGCACCCGCGTACCACGCCAGCCTCCGCCCGGTGGGCCGCGAACGGCCCAGGTCGGTCATGACGTTATTGGTTATGCGGCAATCCACCCAGCGGAGCGGGGCGGACCGATTCCCCCCCATGCTGACACCGATTTCGCCGTCCACGTAGAGGTTGTTATCCACGAACACCTCGCGCACGCTGCCGCTGCCCAGGTTGGCCGTGAACTTGTTGCCTATGCTGGCCGCCCGGAGGAACATGTTGTCCCGGAAGATAGTGTTGTACATGCCCGTGCAGTACGTGTTGTGGCTCAACGGATTGGCGCGGCCGGGCTTGCCTTTGTTCTTCGGGACGTTCTGTAGCAGCCAGCCGTTGTGGTCAAAGATGCACTCTTCGAGCAGGACGGACGCATAGGCCCCCCACATGCCCATCGTGTGGCCGGCAGGTGGATATTTGTCCAGGACGACATTGCGGCGCAACACCAGGTTGGTCATCCCGCCCCACGCCTGCACGCTGAATCCGCCGAAACGTATTCGGCAGTTTTCAATGAGGATGTTGCGTGCCGCCTGGTCTCTGCCGCTCCGGACTGCGACGATCATTTTAGCCATGCCGCGCGTAACCTTCTCCGCGGTGTCCACGCCGTAATCGGGGGCCTCGGGGTCGAGAAAGCTGCAGTAGAGCACCAGGTCCATGAGCACGGCGTGCTGACGCCCGCTGTGAGGGCTGCCGAAACGCACCCCGCCGTTCCGTCCCCGGACAACCGGCCTTTCGGGGGCCGTGCCGTAGGAGCAGATGACCGACGGCTCGGACTTCGATCTGCCGTCGCGAGGGCTGATGGAGACATCTCGCCAGGTGTCGCCGCGTTTCAGCATCACCCAGTCCGGCATTTTGTCCCGGGCCTGTTCCATGGCCGCGGCCAGGGTGCGGTAGGGCCTGAGATCGCCGACCGGATCGGTCGGGTCAGCCCCCACGGCCTCGTCTTTGGGCGTGTACGTGCCGGCCGTCTCGTCGTTCCCCTTGCTGGCGCTCACGTAGATCAGCCGCGAGTCGGCGGCGGGGCGTACGATGCTCCAGCCATCCTCGTCCAGCGGAAGCCAGCGTTCGGGCATGGAGGCATCGGCCGGGGGAAGCTTCCATTCTTCAGACGACGCACCGCATTCGGCTGCCACAAGACCGATCAACAGGATGGACGCGACTACTCCAAGAACCGCTTTGTTCTTCATGTCTTCCCCTTTTCTTGAGTTCAGTGCATTCGGTCTGCCATGGTGACTTTCCGGACCCCGAAGCCGGCGCGGATGTAGTTGTTGGCGGCGGCGGCGGTTCCGCCTGCGCCCCGGCAGCCGGGCTGACCAGGGACAGGGCGATCGCGACTGCTACAGCCACCCCGGGCACCGTGGTTGCGCGTTCTCAACCACCCCAGTAGAATTCTGATGGATGAGCGGGCGGCGCGCAATGGAATCCCGGGAATGCCAGAGCCCAAGACGTTTGCCGCTCGGTCAATCGTATTTGTTCAAGTCACTGCGCTATTACCGGGGGCGCGCGACCGGCACGTTTTCCGAGAAGGAGACAAAGGCGTGAAATTGGATTTCCGTAAAGACCAGATGATCGTGACCGACGGGGACAGCCTGACCAACCGGCGCAGCGCCGGCCGACCGGACACCTGGCCGTTCCTGCGGCTGATGAACTGGGACAAGCCCTGGCCGGACATGATGGCCGAGATACTGTTCTGCTGGCGACCGGAGTTGAACCTGTCCTTCTTCAACGCGGCCTCGTCCGGCTCCACGTGCCGGGGCATGGCAGAGCGCTTCGAGGAGAACGTCCTGGCGCGCGAGCCGGACTGGGTGATCGCCTCCGTTGCCGGCAACGACGTTCGGGTGGGCGTGCCCGCCGAGGAGTTCCGAAGCACCATGTCCGTCTACGCGGACCGGCTGACCGACGAGGCCGGAGCGCAGGTCCTGTTCTGGGGCCTGAGCGATTGCGGCCCCGACTACCCCAAGGCGGACACCATGGAGGGCCGCCGCGCTTTCTACGCCATGCTCAGGGAGATTGCCGAGGGCACGGACGGCGCCCACTACGCAGACATCGGACCGAGAGTCGCGGAAAAGGCCGGCATCCTGAAGCAGCAGAGCGAGTGCCACACCATCTACGGCGACAATGGGCACTTCAACGCCGTCGGCAACCTGGTAATCGCCGGCGAAATCCTCCGCCTCTTCGGCGTCGTCAACGGATGAGGAAGCGGTAGCAAAGGCAGGGGGCCGGCTTGCGGCGCCCTCCCTGCTCTGCCGGAGGAATGCCATCGTCGTCCGTCAGACGAGGGCGGACTTTGACGGGCTGCGCCTGCGCGTGGTACACTGCCGGCATCATGATGGTTAAGGTCAAAATATGCGGGGTTGGGAACGCCCGGGATGCCCTGGCGGCGGCTTCCGCCGGGGCGGACGCCGTGGGGTTCAACTTCTACCGCCCCAGCCCGCGATACATAGACCCGGAACGCGCGCACGCCATACGGCTGAATCTGCCGCCCTTCCTGGCCGCCGTGGGGGTGTTCGTGGACAAGCCGCCCGAGTCCGTGCGCGAGATCGCCGAATACTGCGGGCTGGACTACGTGCAGCTCCACGGCCACGAGAGCCCCATGACGGTCTCCCGGCTGAAGGACCTGGGCGTGATCAAGGCCATCCGCGTGGGCGATGACGACGACCTGGGGCAGATCGAAAAATACGACGCCGCGGCCTTCCTGCTGGACACCCGCGTGGAAGGCACGCCCGGCGGCACGGGCAAGACCTTCGACTGGAAGATAGCCCGCCGGGCGGCCAGCCGGGCGCGGATCGTCCTGGCCGGAGGGCTGACGCCCAAGAACGTGGCGGACGCCGTCCGGATCGTGCGCCCCTACGCCGTGGACGTCGCCGGCGGCGTGGAGGAGGAGCCGGGCCGGAAATCCCGCAAACTGGTGGAAGAGTTCGTCCGCCGCGCCAAGGAAGTCGTGCTCTGAAATCGCCGACCGACCACTGTGTCCCACCGGTACACGACTACCGACAATCCTGCCGTTGTCCGTCCATTAACCCGCGCCGTCTGCGGAATCTGCGGATGGTCTTTTGCCGTTTTCAGGAAAGGAAACGGCGGGCGCGTTGCAGGGCACGCGGGCCGGCGGTAGAATGGAACTGACTGGTCAGTTCTATTTGCCTGCCCGCGACTGAAACCGGAGGCGACGCTCAAGCGAGATGAGCATCTTCGAGACAGAGCCCGACGACCCACACCTGCAGGACCGATACGCTTCCTTCGACGCCACGGAAGACGGCGCTGCCCTGGCCGAGCTACAGCACGAGTTGCCCGAGGAGCTGGCCGACGTCCTTCGGGAGGCGCTGGAGCCGGACGAGACGCTAATCTTCTCCTTCCCGCTGGACATGAACATTGCCGGTGTCTACGGCCAGCAGTGGTTCGCGCTGACCAGCCGCCGCGCCTTCACCTGGGAAGAGACGGACGACGGCTTCGAGGAGCCGCGTGAGTTCTCCCTGGAAGACCTCAAGGACGTGCGCCTGCGGGAGATGACCGGCAATCACATGCTGTTCGTGGACCGCGGCCAGGGGTGGGAGCGGCTGATCCGCTCCAGCAACATGACCTCTTGGAAACTGAAGCCCACGCGCCAGGTTTTGGAAAAGGTGTCCGAAGACGGCCGTGCCACGCTGGACGACGCGGACCGGATAAAACTCAAACTTCCCGAGCGTGAAGTATGCGAGAAGTGCGGGCGCGTCATCCACCCCCGCCTGGGCGTCTGCGTGGCCTGCATGAACAAGCGGCAGCTACTGGGGCGCATGTTGAGGCTGCTGGTGCCTTACAAGAAGCTGGTGGTAGCCTGCCTGCTGCTGATCGGCGTCACGGCCGGCCTGACCGTGGTGACGCCGTTCACCACTAAGTGGATCACGGACCTGGTGTTCGTGCCCGCGGTGAAGGGCGAGGCCCCGGAGACCAGCTTCTGGTATGCGTTCGGCGATCCGGGCTCGATGCGCCTTCTGCTGGTCTTTGGCGGCATCATGCTATTGATGCTCGTCGTTCCGGCGGCTGTGGGCGCGCTGCGAAGCTACCTGAGCGCCTGGATGGGCAACCGCATCGTCGTGGACCTGAGCAACCGCACCTTCGCCCACATGATGCGGCTCAGTCTGTCCTTCTACCACCACGAGGAGACCGGCCGGGTCATGTCGCGCATTACGCGCGATGTGACACGCATCCACCGGTTCCTGAGCGTGCGGCTTTTCACGCTGATTTTCGACGTGATCGTGATCGTCGTGATCGTCGCCACCATGCTGGCCATGCACTGGCCTCTGGCCTTGATCGTGCTGGTGCCCATTCCCATCCTGGCCATCACCAGCGATATAGCCCGGCGCAAAGTCCACCGCATCTACCACATGCTGTGGCGTCGCTACGCGGCCATCAACCGATTCCTCGGGGATGTCATTCCGGGCATCCGAGTGGTCAAAGCCTTTGCGCGGGGCGGCGGCGAGATAACGCGCTTCGAGGGCATAATGGACCGGGTGTTCGCCCGCGAGATGGAGGCGACCAAAGTGCGGGTTGTGCTTCGGCCGATCTTCCACCTGGCCACGGGCCTGGGGCGGCTTCTGGTTTTTACCGTGGGCGGCTTCATGCTCATCACGGGCAGGGGGATGACGCTGGGCATCATAAACGCCTTCACGGTGCTGATGTGGCGCTTTTACCAGCCGGTCATGGACATCGCGTCCGCATTGCCGGATTTCGAGCGCGCGGCCACCAGCGCCGATCGCGTGTTCGACGTGCTGGACAGCGAGCCGGAGCTGGAGACCGACGACCGCGTGGTGGAGATGCCGACCATCGAAGGGCGCGTCGAGTTCCGGGACGTGAACTTCGGCTACGAGCCCGATGAGCCGGTGCTGACGGACATAAACTTCAACGTTGAGCCGGGCGAGATGATCGGCCTGGTGGGCCACTCCGGCGCCGGCAAGACCACCGTCATCAACCTGGTCTGCCACTTCTACAAGGTGGACGAGGGGCAGGTGCTGATTGACGGCCACGACCTGACCGAGGTCAAGGTGGAGAGCCTGCGCAGCCAGATCGGCATCGTCAGCCAGGAACCGTTCCTCTTCAGCGGAACCATCGGTGAGAACATCGGTTACGGCAAGCCGGACGCCTCGCCGCTGGAGATCGTGGCCGCGGCGCGGGCCGCCAACGCGCACGATTTCATCGTGGACTTCCCGGAGGGCTACGACACGCTGGTGGGCGAGCGCGGAATGCGCGTGAGCGGCGGCGAGCGCCAGAGGATCGCCATCGCACGCGCCATCCTCAAGAACCCCCGCATCCTGATCCTGGACGAGGCCACCGCCAGCGTGGACACCGAGACCGAGGAGAAAATCCAGCAGGCCCTCCACCGCCTGATCGCCGGGCGGACCACCTTCGCCATCGCCCACCGCCTCTCCACCCTGAAGTACGCCACCCGCCTGTTCGTGCTGGAGGAGGGGGAACTGGTCGAGAGCGGCACGCACGACGAGCTGGTCGAGATGGACGGCGTTTACGCCCGGCTCTGCGAGAAACAGTCCGAACTGTCGAAACTCACCGCATGGAGCGAGTAAAGGAGCACAAAGCCCCGATGGGTGAAGAACAGAGCACACCCGATGAGACCACCCCGGAAGCCGGCACGTTCGACCTGATGGAGACGCTGCCGCTACTGGACCCGAGCGAGCTGCAGATCGAGCGGACCGAGGGCGAGGGGCTGACTCTGCGCTCCCCGGAGCACGGGGAGATCGAGAAGGTCACCGTCGAGCCCTGCTTCCCCATCACCGAGTTCGGCAAGTATCTGTTGCTGCTCGATGAGGACGAGGAGGAGATCGGTCTGCTGAAGGACATGCGGGAGCTGGAAGAGGATTCCATGGAGGCCGTGGAGGCGGAGCTGAAACAGCAGCACTTCGTCCCGATCATCACGAAGGTCCACAGCATCTCGCGCGAGTTCCACCTGCCCGTCTGGGAGGTGGAGACCGACCGGGGACCGCGCCGGCTGGAGCTGAAGCGCCGCCGCGACGTGCACCGCCTCCGCGGCGGACGCATGTACATCCGGGACGCCGGGGGCAACGGCTACCTCATCCCCGACATCCGCGAGCTGGACCCCGTGAGCCGCAGCCAGATAGAGAGCAACACGTGAGCAAGACGCCCTTCGGGAGAAAAGGCAGCCCGCCAGGCGGCAGTCTCGTTGTCCGTTTTCCCCGCCGGGGACGTACGCGTTTCCCGCGCCGGGCAAACATGCGTTTTCCCGCCGGATATGCACGTTCTGAGCCCTGTGGTGGCCCGAGTGTACGCGTTTAGCCCGGATCACTACTGTCCGGTTAAGTGATTCCAGAAGTGTTGTAAGCCGTGGTTAATAAG
>CAYVBE010000191.1:0-7740 GCA_964448935.1 uncultured candidatus Brocadiaceae bacterium | reverse complement strand
GGCCCGCGTCGCAGGGGCAGAGGCCGAGGTGCTGGCCGCCAGCTTCCGCCACAGCACCGTCCTTCAGGACCTCGCCCTGTCCGTCACGGAGAGGTACTACAACTTGCTGGCCGCACGGAGCTTCGAAGAAGTGGCCGTCGAGACCGTCGGACAGCGCGAGTACCAGCTTGAACTTGCCCGTGCTCGACACAGGGTCGGCGTTGCGGCAAGGTCCGACGTGCTGAAGGCCGAGACCGAAAAGGCGGACGCGGACCTGGCGCTGATCAGGGCCGAGAATGCCGTGCACGTAGCCAGGGGGCAACTGGCACGGGCGATGGGCCTGAACGTCAACGCGGAGTTCGAGGTCGCGGACATTCCCGAAGGATCCTACGGGCGTGCGTTGGAGACCGTTGACGTCCTCCTCGTGGAGGCGGCACGGAACCGTCCCGAACTCAAGTCGGCACTGGCGGAAGTCCGGGCGGAGCGTGCCGCCGTCCGGGTGGCACAGTCGCGGTATTGGCCTGCGTTCGGTTTGGACACATCCCTGGGCTGGCTGGCGCGGCACCTTTTGCCGGACGGGCGGCAGTGGAGCCTCGGTATCTCGGCGGACCTGCCGGTGTTCAGCGGCTTCGATCGGCCGTATCAGCTACAGGGTGCCGAAGCGAACCTGGCCCGGGCCGTGGCCGAGCGGCAGGATGTGTTGCAGGGGATCGAGCTGGAGGTCTGGACGGCCTACTGGCGTGTTATCGAGGCCGGCCAGGCCGTCGAGGCGGCCCGGCGGCTGGTCGCCAGCGCCGAGGAGAGCGCGCGCGTCGCCGAGGGCGAATACAAGAACGGCACCGGCGCAATTGTGGACCTGATCGTCGCCCAGACCGCCAGCACCGCCGCGCGCAACCGGCTGGTCCAGGCCCGCCTGGACTGGCATACGGCAAGGGCGCAGTTCGAACGAGCCATCGGCAGGTCCCTGGCGGAGTTGCACGAGCCCGCATTCCAGAGCGAGACAGGACCATCAGAATGAAAAGCACACGGAAAGTTATCATCGCTGTTGTCGCCCTGAGCGCCGCCGCCGGCGCAGGACTCTGGTTTGCCGCGGGCGGCAAGCCCGCCACGGCGGAGCCGCCCACCCGGGGCCCGAAGAAGAAGGTGCCGCTGGTGGAGGTGGCACCCGTTGAAACCGCACCCATTGCCCGAACTCTCGAACTGACCGGTGAAGTGGTGGCAACCGATTCGGTGGTCATCGCCGCCACCAAAGAAGGCCCCATCAGCTACTGCCCGTGGCGCGAGGGCGACCGGGTGGAAAAAGGAGAAAAACTCATCGAGATCGACCGGCAGGTGCATCGGGCGGAAGTCCAGCAGGCAAAAGCCGCGCTGGAAGTTGCCCGGGCGAAACTGGCCGACCTCAAGGCGGGCGCCCGTGCCGAAGAGATTGACCGGGCGAAAGCCAACGTGCAGAGGTGGAAGGCGACGCTGCAGGAGGCACAAACGTCCTACGAACGGCAAAAAGAGTTGCTCGCGAAAGATTTCACCTCCCGGCAGGCCGTGGACCGGGCGCGAGAGAAAATGGAGGTGGCCGAGGCGGAACTGGCCGCCGCACAGGAAACGTTGCGCATGTTGAAGGCAGGGCCGACGGCGACCGAGATCGCCGTGCAGGAGGCGGCGGTGAACGAAGCCGCCGGCAGGCTTGCCCTGGCCGAGGCGCACCTGGCCGAGTGCGTGATCACGGCTCCCTTCCACGGCACAGTCACGCAGGTCCACGTGCGTCCGGGGGACCTGGCCACGCCCCGGAGTCCGCTGATCGAGATGTTCGACCCCGATTCACTGGTGGTGCGTTTCAGCGTGCCCGAGGCTCATGCTTCTGACGTGCGCCCCGGCCTGGCCGTTGAGGCCGAACTGGATGCCCTGCCGACGGAGACGTTCCAGGGCAAGGTGGTGCGGCTCTATCCTCAACTCGATCCCGGTATGCACACGCGAACCGTCGAGGCGAAACTGGAAGGTTCAGAGCGCCTGATGCCCCATCAGTTCGCCCGCATGACCCTGAAATGGGGATCGGCTGAAAACGCCCTCATCGTCCCCGCCGAAGCCCTGCGCGAGACACCGGGCGGCGGCAAGGTCGCCTTCGTTGTCAAGGATGGGAAAGCCGTTCGGCGCACAGTGCAGGCAGGTATTCAGCAGGGGCAACGCGTCCAGATTCTGCAAGGCATCGAGGCCGGGGAACGGGTAGTTGTGTCCGGCGGCGAGGGGCTCAAAGACGGGGCATCGGTTCGCGTCATCGGTGGCGGAGGAAAGGCCCGGCAGTCTGTCGAAGCGCAGAAAGAAGGCACGCTCGACGGCCGGGACCAAAAGAAAGGCGACGCGCAATGAGAATAACTCAACACTCGGTCGCACGCCGACTGGCCACCAGCGCCATCATCGTGGCCCTGGTGGTTCTGGGCTTGTACGGCCTGTGGCGCTTGCCCGTTGACTTTCTGCCGGACATCACCTACCCGCTCGTCAAGGTCCACATCCAGTGGCCCGGCGCTACCCCCGACGAAGTGGACAAGGACATCGCCGACCCCGTCGAACGCCTGATGGCCACGGTGGACAACCTGGATTACCTGGAATCAACGTGCAGGACCGGTCTCTACTCTCTCAACGTCCATTTTGATTATGGAACGGACATTGACGTGGCCTTCCAGGACGTGCTGGCCGCCCTGACGCGGGCCAGGCAGAATCTGCCGGAAAACGCGGAAGAACCGTTCGTGTTCAAGGCCGACCCCTCGCAGTTGCCGGTGATGCAGGTGGCGATAAACTCCGAGCGCTGGGGGCCCGTCCGGCTGCGGGAATGGACCGATAACTGGTTGCAGGACCGCGTCCTGGCGGTCAAAGGCGTGGCGGGCACGGAGATCGTGGGCGGGCTGGAGAGGGAAATCCGCATCCGGCTGGACGCCGCCGCCGTGGAAAAACATAAGCTCGCCCTGACCACCATCCTGCAGAAGCTCAGCGAGGAGAACGTCGAAAAGACGGGAGGACGCGTCACCGTCGGGCGCCGAGAAATCATTGCCCGCACCACGGGGGAGTTCGAGTCCCTCGACGATATCCGCTCGGTGCTCATAGACCGCCGGGGACAGGATAAAATCTACCTGGGCGATATTGCCGAGGTCCGGGACGCACACGAGGACGTGCGGGTGGTTACCCGGTTTCAGGGCGAGGACTGCGTAAAGCTGTCGGTCCTCAAGGAGGCCGAAGCTAACACCGTGGAGGTGGCGGAGGCGGTGGAGCGGAGGATCTCGGAGCTGAAGCCGGCCTTTCCCGAAGGGCTGCGCATCAGCTACGTGGAAAACCAGGCCACCTACGTGCGCCAATCCCTCAACGGCGTGCGCAATGCCGCCGTCGGGGCCGCGGTGCTGCTCATCGTAGTGGTGTACCTGTTCCTGGGCAGCCTGCGCCAGGTCATCGTGATGGCCGTGGCCTTGCCCCTCACGCTCGTTTTGAACTTCGGTCTGATGAAGGTGGGGGGCTTCTCGCTCAACATCTTCTCCCTCGGCGGGCTGGTGGTCGCCATCGGCGTGGTGCTGGACAACTCCATTGTGGTCCTGGAGAACATCAGCCGCCTGCACCACGAGCATCCGGAGGGCGATATCGCCCGCCAGGCGGTCACGGCAACTGACGAGGTGGGGCCGGCCATTGTGGCGGCCACGCTCTCGTTTCTGGCCCTTTTCGTGCCGTTTCTCATCGTCCCCGGGCTGACCAGCCTGCTGTTCCGTGAACTCATCCTGGTGGTGGCCGGCATCGTGGTGATCAGCCTCACCGTCGCCGTCACCGTCACACCCATGCTGGCGGCCACCCTGCTGGATGAGCACCATGCCCGGCGCGAGAAGACACGTTTTGAACGATTCTTCGAAGCGGTCACGGAGGGATACGGGTGGACCCTCCGCAGAGTTCTGAGGGCCCGGTGGATTGCCATCGTGTTCTTTTTGGGAATTCTTGTCGGCGCAGGGCTGCTGTTCGGGCGGGTCGGAACGGAGTTTCTGCCGCTGATGGACGACGGGCGGCTGATGGTCAAGGTCAAACTGCCGGTTGGCGCTTCGGTGGAGGAGACCGACCGCGCGCTCCGGAGAATCGAGGGGCAAATCAGCGGTGATCCCACCATAGAGAGTGTCTTCAGCCTGGCCGGAGGGCAGGTCCGCGGGCTCTATACCTACGAGATATCGAACGAGGGCCAGCTCGACATCCAGCTCGTTCCCAGGTCCCGGCGCCAAGTGAGCACCGCCGCATTCGTGAAAAAGCTCCGCAGCAAATTGAGCAAGATCCCCTTGCCGGGCGTCAAAGCCATGGCCAAGCAAAACCCCATCAAGGGCATCAAGGGAGGCCGCGCCTCGGATATCGTCGTGGAAATACGGGGGCAGGATCCCGAGACTCTTTCCCAACTGGCCGACCGCACCGCCGGCATCATGCGCCGGACCGACGGGCTTACCAACGTTTACGTCTCGATGGACCTGTCCCGGCCGGAATACCAGGTGCGCATCGACCGCACGAAAGCCGCCGAACTGGGCGTATCGGTCGCCGAGGTGGCCCGTTCCCTGCGCACCCTGATCACCGGAACGGTGGCCACACGCTACCGGGAGGGTTCGGAATACTTCGACATCCGTGTGCTGGTGCCGGAGGTAAAGCTCGACAGCCGCGAGGCGGTGGCCAACCTTCCGTTGAGGTGCGCCCGCGGGGAGACGCTTCGCCTGCGCGACGTAGCGAAGGTAGTGCCCGCGGTGGGGCCGGTAGAGATCATCCGCGAGAATCAGGCCAAACAGGTGACGGTGGAGGCCGACATGACCGGCGGAGACCTGGCCGGCGCAGTCAGCCGGGTGCGGGGCGCACTGGCGGAGGTCGAGCACCCCGCCGGCTACGAGTTCGCCTTCGGGGGGCGGGCCGAGATGATGTCCGACATGAAGGACACGGTTCTGGCTGTGCTGGCCTTCGCCCTCTTCTTCTCCTTCATCATCCTGACGGTGCAGTTCAACAGCGTGAAGCTCCCGGCCCTGATCCTGGGCAGCGTGCCGGTCTGCCTGGCCGGTGCGATATACCTCCTCTACCTGACGGGCGCTTTTCTCGGCGCCACGGTTATCATCGGCGTGCTCGTGGTCATTGCGGCCACGGTCAACGACGGTGTGCTGCTTCTAACCTTCGCGGGCGAACTCCAGGAGAAGGGAGGGCTCGGGAGGTTCGAGTCCGTGGTGCGGGCCGCCATGATCCGCCTCCGTCCCCGCGTCATGACCACCACGACGACCATGATGGGTTTTCTGCCCCTCGCGCTAAACCTGGGTGAGGGCGGCGCCATGCTCCAGCCCATGGCCGTGGCAGCCATCGGGGGGCTGGCCATGGAGATGGCAGTGGCCCTTTTCCTGATGCCCTGCCTGTACGTCGTCTTTACGCGGGGAGTTCGGGGCCACAGTGAATCCTGATGATCACCTCGACGACCTTTTGTTTTCACGGACGTGCAAAGAATGCACCACGGTATAGGTTTTCACGGCGGATATGCCTTGCTGATCGTTCTCGCTCTGGCCGGAGCAGTAGCCTTAATTGCGCCGGCCGTGCTGCTGTCGCGCAAGGACAGGTCCAGGGAAACCCACGCGCAGACCCGGGAAACGCAGGGAGAGCCCCCGGCGCTGAAACAGCAGTTGCTGACGTTTCTGCGCCAAAGGGGTGGTCCGGTATTCCAGGGCGAAATCCGCAGGCAGCTCGATGCCGACCCACACGAGATAGCCCGCCTGTTGCAGCGGCTGGAAGAAGAGCAACTGATCGAACGCTACTGGCAGCCAGAACAGAGTGATTACGTCGTGACGTGCGCCGGGTAGGAGAAGGGAACGCCCGTCTGTGCATGCCCCCTCTTGACAGGGCGGCACGGCAATCTCGCCGTTCGGCCCGCCGGAAACGGGGCCAAAAATCCCGGTTCCCTTGACATGGCCGATTTTTAGGTTAGTATATTAGCAAGGACTTAATCAGATAAGTGGTTCACCGAGGAGGAATACGGCCATGTGTTGCGGGAAAAAAGGCTGTCAGGAGCCGGAGAAGTTGCAGGGAAAGCCCGAGGACTGCTCTCCCGAGCAGATCAGGGAATGCCACGGGGACGTTGAGGGACACCCCTGCGCCGAGACCAGCGGCTGCGAGCATCCGGAAAAGCTGGAGGGCGCACCCGGCGACTGCTCGCCCGAGCAGATACGCGAGTGTCACGGGGATGACGCCGAGCATCCGTGCGTCTGAGCATCCAAAGCGGTAAGAGAAAGGCAACTTTCGGATGAAGCTCGGCATGGTCGTCACCCACACTGACCCCGAAACCGTCTTCAATGCGTTGCGCCTGGCGCTTTACAGCATTGAGCAGGGAGACGAGGTACGCATCTTCCTGTCCGGCAAGGGCGTGGAGATTGACCAGATTGAGGATGAGAAGTTCGACGTGAAAGCCCAGGCGCAGAAGGTGCTGGATGCGGGAGGTGAGTTCCTTGCCTGCGGCGCCTGCCTGAAACTGCGCAACTCCGGTGGATCGGAAGTCTGCCCGCTTTCCACGCTCAAGGACCAGTACGAGCTTGTCCGGGACTCGGACAGGGTAGTCACCGTGTAGGGTGGTTTTTCCAATGGGAGCATGGTGGCGCAACCGTGCCTGAGGCCGAGCAGAAACTGCCCGATTACTACTCCTGCGTTTGGAGCAGGCAGACTTCTGCGGTGCTTTTCGGAGGAAGCGTGAAGTGCAAGCGACAGCAACAGCGGCCATCCAGGTAGACGGTCTGACGAAGCGGTTTGGCGACGTGCTGGCCGTGGACGGTGTTACGTTTGACGTCCGCGAAGGAGAGGTGTTCGGGTTCCTCGGCCCCAATGGAGCGGGCAAGACCACCACCATCAACATGCTCACCGGGCTGGCGCGGCCCGACGCCGGAACGGCAGGGTTCTTCGGACAGGACTATACCCATAACTTCCAGAAGGCCCAGCATCTGATGGGCATCGTCCCCGACGAGAGCAATCTCTGGCCGGAGTTGGACGGTTTCGAGAACCTGTGCTTCTGCGGGGCGCTCTACGGGATGGCCCGAGGCGAGCGAGAGGAAAGGGCTCAGGAGCTTCTGGGAACCTTCGGCCTGAAGAGCGCAGCCAGGCGAAGGTTTGGCGGCTACAGCAAGGGCATGAAGCGCAAGCTGGCCATTGCCGCCGGTATCATACATCGCCCTCGGATTCTGTTTCTCGACGAGCCCACCACGGGTATCGACGTGGCCAGCGCCCGGCAGATCCGACAGATGCTCGAAGGGCTCAACAAATCCGGCACCACCCTCTTTCTGACGACGCATTATATTGAGGAAGCCGAACGGCTGTGTGACCGGATCGGCTTCATTGTCGAGGGCCGACTTGTGCGCGTAGACACGCTGGCCAATCTCGTACAAGACGTGCAGGGCCACAGCGTGGTGCAACTGGCGTTGAGCGAGGATGTTTCCCGGCTGCTCGATGAGTTGCGAAGCGCCTTCCCGGGCGTCGACTTCGAAACCATGCCTGGCAATGCGATACGCGCGCACACGGACCATGCCCTGCCGCTCGCGCCGCTGATCCGGTTCTTCGAGGCGCATGACGTGGACGTGACCGAGGCGCGCGCAATACGCCCGTCGCTGGAAGACGTTTTCGTCCGTATCACCGGTGTGGCTCTGGAGCAGATGCGCAAAGAGAAGGAACAGGGCAACGGAAAGGAAGGTGGCGGGTGAAGACCTGGATCGCGTTCTGGAACATCCTGAAGAAGGACATGCGCACCTACTA
>CAYVBE010000190.1:0-8014 GCA_964448935.1 uncultured candidatus Brocadiaceae bacterium | reverse complement strand
AAATCGGGAAATCTAACTGTCGTCGACCCGAAAGAATAACTGTCGTTTGACACCAATCCCGCGATCCGTTGCTGACACGTTGGTTAAGTCCGCAGGAGTACTGCCCCTGACAGGATCGATACATGGCGGTCTCGAAGGGTGGTCTTTTGACCGCTGAGGAGCAGAAGGCGGGCCGAAGCCGGGTTCGCGGACCTTTGTGTCCCGGGCGCCCGGTGGTGAACGGCGAGATTGCCGCGGGGCCCCGCGGCCCCTCGCAATGACCCTGGGGGACGGGGCTTGCTTGCGGGCCAGTGATTTCCCCTTGCGCTTTCTACGCAACACGTGTATAATATGGCGACGATGGACGAGAGACGATGGACGACACGCTGTGGTCCCGCGGGTGCGAGATGCGCGAATTGTAACGATTTGACCGCGTAGACCTGCTCGGGAGCGTTCTTTGACAAAACAAAGGCGGACGGCAGACTTCCAGACTTGAGGCCGGAGGTCTGAGCTCCTGCGACGGCTCTGAGCTGTTTGCGGTGCGCCAGTGCGCTTGAGCCGTTGTCTCCAATCCGCGTTCATCTGCGTCCAAATACCGCCGTTGCTGTGCGCGGTGCCCCTCCCTCCCCTTTTGAGGCGGGCGGCGGGGTGGGGTATTATGGAGGTACGATGCCGCTCACTGAGGGGCACCGGCCGAGGGCGGTCGGGGTGAGCGGGGGATTTCATTTCCGGAAGGGGGTATGTGATGGGCAATCTCAGGCGTGTTGCCGTGGTTGGGCTTGTACTTGGCGTGGCGGTGTCGCTGGGTGCGGCGGGGCAGGAGCAGGACGAGGAGCAAACGGGGTTCGACCATTCCGCGTTCGCGGAGGTGCTCGACAAATACGTCGAGGGTAGCTGGGTGGACTATGCCGGGCTGAAGCGGGACCCGGGGCAGCTGACGGCCTACCTGCGCGACCTGGCACGGGCGGATATGGACGAGCTGGACCGCAAGGAGACGATCGCGCTTTATATCAACGCCTACAACGCGTTCACGCTGAAGCTGATCACCGAGTATTACCCGAAGATTGACTCTATCAAGGACATCCCCGACCACATTTTCAACCGCAAGCGGTGGAAGGACAAGCGCTGGGACATCGGCGGGGAGACCTACAGCCTGAGCCAGATCGAGCACGGGGTGCTGCGGGAGAGGTTCGAGGAGCCGCTGGCGCATTTCGCGCTGAACTGCGCCTCGATCGGCTGCCCGGACCTGTGGCCGGAGCCCTACAAGGGCAAGGACCTGGAGAAGCAGCTCGAAGCGGCCGCGCGGGCCTATAACGCGGCCGAGAAGGGCGTGCGCCTGGACCGCGCCGACCGGACGATCCACCTGTCGCGGATCTACGACTGGTATGCCGGCGACTTCAAGAAGAAGGCCGACAGCGTCCTGGAATACGTGGCGCGCTACGTGCCCGAGGAGGTGGGCCGCTACATCCGGCGCAACGAGGACCGGCTGCGGGTGCGCTACATGGACTACGACTGGCGGCTGAATGACGTGAAGAACAACCCCGACCGCGAGTCGGAAGGCGAGTGACGAGACATCGCCGGCGCCCGCTGCCGCGTTCGTAGAGGCGCTGCAGCACTTCCGGCGGCTCGCCCAATCGTCAGCCCGGTCGGTTTCACCTGGCGTTGCCCTGGACTTCGAGCAAGAAACTGGTGGCCTGCCGGCAGGTCTCAGGCGCGGCGGAGTAAGCCATGAACGTGATCAGGTGCGTGCCGGGAGTCAGGTCCTGCAGAGTTGCCGTCCCGCTCGTGCCCAGATCGCCGAAGGCCGTCCCCAGCTCGCCGTCTATGCTGGAGTTCCACTGCAGCAGGCCCAGGGGGAGCGAGGCGTTCCACTCGATCGGGAAGGGCTTCCCCGCGGTCGCTCTTCCCGCACCCCAGTGCATGGCGAACTCCAGTGCGTCGTCATCCTCGGCGCCGCGCAGACCTACGTACCAGTCGTCCTCGAAGGTGCGGTCCTTGACCTTTGCCCGCAACCGCAGCCGGTAGACGCCCTGCTTGAGGTCCTTGCTGGTCAGGCGTCCGTTCGCTGCCAGGTCTATCGCCTCGGGCCTGGGCTCGAGCAGCTCCCACTGCACGTCCTTCTCGGTCGCGCCGAGTTTGTCCAGGTTCAGCAAGGTAACGAAGTCCGCGTGGTTAACCCATCCCAGGCCCTCCTGGGTCGTGTCGGTCAGGCTGAGCCACCAGTCCGTCAGGATGCGCGGGGTGGCATCGCCATCAATGCTGGCGGTGCGGTGGTAGTTCACCCAGGCGCGCGCGAACCGTTCGGAGGGCAGCCAGACGTAGCCGCCGTATCGTCCCCGCTCTTCGAACTCGACCACGCCCTTGCCCGGAGCTTCGGCGTAGGGATAGGCTTCCACCTTCGCCACCCCGAATGCCGGGTGGTGGGTGAGGAAATCGTCGAACCAGTCGTCCTGGAACAGTTCGATGTAGCCCACCCAGCACTCGGTTTCGTCAATGGGGGTGAGGGGTCCCTCGCCGGCGCCGCGCAGGTCGGCCACGTCCTCGAGCCAGAGGGTCTGCAGCTTCAGCGCCTCCATGTGGTTGCTGCCGTGGGCCTCACCGTGGCCCTGGACAAAGGTCCATTTCCAGCCGAGGGCGCTGACGGCGGCAGATGCCTGCAGGTTCAGTGCGGTCAGGATCTGGTGTTTGTCCCGCGCGCCCACAATGTTCCAGACCGGCAGCTCGCCACGGGCCATCTCCTTCTCAACGTGGGGCTGGAACTTGAACGTCTGCTCCGGCACTTCACCCCACCACTCCACCTCCATCGGGATGGCCACCTTGAAGACGAGCGAGTGATGAGCGATGAGAGCCAGCGCGCCGGTGATGCGGCTGGGATCGGTGGCCTCCCACCAGGGCGCGATACCTCCGGCCGAGTGTCCGTAGTAGGTGGTCGGAATGGTTTCGAGTTCGGGATGGCCCCAGTCATCGCCGATATCCCGCAGGCCCTGTGGCTCGATCCTCGGCCCGATGGCGAACTTTGCCCGCTCCGCGAACTCGCGCAGCACGGCCGAGTCGCCCGACTGGTTGAAGATGTAGCGGTAATAACCGCGCAGCTTCTCGCCGGGTTTCAGCGACTCGGGGATGTACAGTTTCAGGCTGCTGGAGGCCATCTTCTTGCCCGCGGCTTCGGCCCCGGCGCGCGACTGCTCGGGAACATACTTGCCGCTGCCCACCTCGAGGGCGTCGCAGAACGGTGCCCCGGCCCAGAGGAGCAACACCGCACCCAAAACCGCCGACATGAAAGATGCCATGTCCGCATGAACGGCCCGCCGCCCAACCATACCTTACCTCCTCGCACCAACATGCCCGATTTGAAGTCGCGAAGTGCCGACTTCGCTTTGGGCCGGCATTATACCCATCTGCGGAATCTGTCAAACCGAATCCGGTTACTTTCAAGCATCTTCACCCCTTTTCGGGGCGCTTCGGCGCACGTTTGGCGGCAGAATGACACGGCTCTGTGCCGTCGGGGAATGCACGGGGCGTCCCTTTTCCGCTGAATCTGCGAGCCACCCGCGCGTGTCAGCGCCCCACCCGGTGCCCGCTGCCGCGTTCGTAGAGGCGCTGGAGGACTTCCGGCGGCTCACCCAGGCGGTAGCCCAGCAGCGCCAGCTTGCTGATTATGTAGCGCCGCAGGACGCCGCCCCGCAGCCAGCGGCGGGAGGAGGCGACGCAGTCCGAGGGCACGATGGCCAGCCGGCCGGCTTCGCGTATGCGACGGGCCATCTCGACATCTTCCATCAGGGGCCAGTCCGGGAAGCCGCCGACATGCTCGAACACGCCGCGGCGCACGAACATGGCCTGGTCGCCGTAGGGCTGCCCGAGGAACCGGGAGCGCAGGTTAGCGGTGTACTCGAGGACGGAGAGGGCGGGCGTGCGCGGCTGAAGCCGAAGCCGAAACGCCCCCCCGGCGACTGACTGATCTTCCAGCACCCGCCCCAACTCCCAGAGCGCGAGCGGCTCGATGCGGCAGTCGGCGTGGATGAACCAGAACGTCTCGCCGGTCGCCGCGTCGGCGCCCGCGTTGAGTTGTCGTCCCCGTCCCGGCGGGCAGCGGAGGACCGTGGCGCCGGTCTCTCGTGCGATGTCCGCGGTGTGGTCGGTGCTGTGGCCGTCCACCACGATGGTCTCGGCCACGCCCAGGTCGTGGACGATGCGGACCGTCCGCGCGATGTTGCCCTCCTCGTTGCGGGCAGGGATGACGGCGGAGGTCGGCCCGGCGCCGCCACGCAGGTCTTCCACGGTGTCCAGGTCGTTCAGCGTCTCGATCTGCTCCGCGCGCAGGCTGGCCTGCCGAACGGCTTTCAATGTGCGGTCGAGCACCGAGGATGTGCTCCAGGGGATGCCCCGGAAGAGGCCGGGCGCGGGTCCATCGAGCCCGATCAGGTAGTAGCCGCCGTCGGTGGCCGGTCCGAGGACGATGTCGGCGTCGCGGAGAGCCTTGAGTGCGCGTTTTAGGTGGTGCACCGTCAGACCGGGCAGGTCGGTGCCGACGCAGAGGACCGGGCGGAAGCCCTCCTCCAGCGCGCCGTGCAGGGCGCCGCTCATGCGGTCGCCGAGGTGGTCACCCCATTGCGGCAGGACCTGCCAGTCCGGGCCCAGCCATTCGGACCATCGCGGTCCCGGCCGGCCGGCCGAGTAGATCCGCGCGACGCCGCCCGTGGCCTGGCTCCAGCGTAGTGCTGCGCTGAGGGTGCGGTCCACGCAGGCGCGGTAGATGGTGCAGGCGGAGCCGTTGCCGACATCCCGCGCCAGCCGTGTCTTGACCCGGCCGGGAACCGGGTAGCGCGCGAAGATGGCCAGCAATGGACGCGGACGCATGTTGAGATTCCCTTATACGAAGTCGCCTGCCGACCCGTCACGCTTCGGGCAGCGCCGGGATGCCCGGGCGGATCACGCGGTCGGTCTCCCCGGACTCGAACGCGGCATCGAACAGGGCCATCACGCGGCGCATCTCGGGTATATTCACCGCCGGCTCCGCCTCTCCGGCCAGGACGGCCGCGATGTTCTCATAAAAGCAGCGCCAGCGACCGTCCACGGTGGGGACGCGCCGCTCCTCGCCCTCCCGGGTCTTCAGGCGGCCGTAGAGTTCCTCCGGCTCCTTGGCGGCGTCAATGTCGCCGCGGTTCATGGCGCCCTCCTGCGGGTCGCGGCCGTATTTGATGTAGGTAGCTTCGTCGCCGAAGGCGTGGATGCGCGGCTTCTCGATGGCGTGCATGCTGCCGGCGTCCACCACGGCCGTGTTGCCGCCCTCGAAGCCGATGACCACCATGGCGTGGCTCTCGACGTCGGTATCCTCGAAGTCGCGGTGCAGCCGGCAGTAGACGGTCTCGACGGCCTGCGGGAACAGCATCATGACCTGGTCAATCATGTGGGCGCCGAGGTCGAACAGGCGCCCGCCGCCCAGGTCAGCCTTCCGGCGCCAGGGATTCTGCGATGGCCCGGCGCAGTTCCAGGCCATCTCCAGCCAGCGCAGGTCGCCCAGATCGCCGTTGCGCATGAGTTTACACAGCGTCAGGTAATCGCCGTCCCAGCGGCGGTTCTGGAAGACGGTCAGCAGCACCTCGTTGCGCCGGGACACCTCGATCATGCGGTCGCACTCGGCCAGCGTGCGGCACATGGGCTTGTCGGTCACCACGTGCTTGCCGGCGTCCATGGCGCGGACGGCCTGCTCCGCGTGCAGGTGGTTGGGCGTGCCCAGGACCACCAGGTCCACCTCAGGATCGGCGATGGCCTGATCGAAGCCCTCGTAGGCGCGGCAGCCGCGCTCCTCGCGTATCTTCTCGCGCGTATCGGCGCTGCGCGAGGCGACGCCGCGCAGCGTCAGCCCGTCGGTGATGCTGATGAGGTAGCTGTGGAAACTCCGTCCCGCGTATCCGTAACCGATCACGGCCGCCTGTGGTTCGCTCATGGATGCTCCTCGCCTGTGGTGAGTGACTTGCTCGCCCCCGGAAGGATACATTCTTCTGGCCGGGCGGCTGTCTGTCAACCAGAGGCGGCAAACGCGTCTTCATTCGCCCCGGCCGGCGGATGCGGCTAACATGTACGTAGACGGCACCGGGATGAACCAGACAAGGGGGAAGAAGATGGCCGACAGTAAGCCTGGCGCGCTTGGACCGATAGGCATTATCGTAGTGGTGCTGCTGGTACTGGGCGTTGCCATGTATGTCATGAGGGTCGTTGGCCGGTCGAATGGGCTTCACGGGGAATGGCCCCCCACGCCGACCGGCCAGACGATGGATTACGACTGGACGGTGCAGGATCTGGAAGGTCAGCCGTTCGACATGGCGGCGACGCGGGGCAAGGTGCTGTTCCTGAACTTCTGGGCCACGTGGTGCCCGCCGTGCGTGGCCGAGATGCCCTCGATCCAGCGCCTCTACGATCGGCTTCGGGGGGAAGGCGTCGCCTTTGCCCTCGTTACCAGCGAGGAGGCGGAGCCGGTGCGGCGTTTCATGGAACGGAACGACTACACGCTGCCGGTGTACCTGGGGGGCGACTCGGTTCCGCGTGACCTGCAGCCGCGCGCCATCCCCACCACCTATATCGTCCGCCCGGACGGGAAGGTTATGCTCAAGCACACGGGGGCCATGGAGTGGGACGCCCCGAAGGTGGTGGAGTTCCTGGAGAAGCTGGCGGAGACCGCTCCCGCGGAGCAGCCGGGATCCTGACGCGGCGCCACGTCCAGCGCGAGGGCGGCCGCCTGCTGTACGTCTTGCCGCGATGGCCATTTGATGGAGGACGAATAGCTGAAGATGAAAAACATCTGGACGGCAGTCGTGTGTGGCTTTCTGCTTCTGACGTCCGGCGGCGTGTTCGGGGATAACTGGCCACAGTGGCGGGGCCCCCGCCTGAACGGTTCCACCCCCGAGACCGGCCTGCCTGCTTCCTTGAGCCTGGAGGGGCCGAACACCTGGAAGACGCCCATGCCCGGTCTCGGCTACTCCACGCCCGTTGTCTGGGAGGACCGCGTCTTCCTCACGTCGCTGGACGCCGAGAGCGACGAACTCCTCGCGCTCTGCGTGCACGCGGGGAGCGGGGAGGTCCTCTGGCGGAGGGTCTGCGGCGAAGACCGCAAGATGGCGGGCGGCAACAACGGCGCCACGCCCTCGGCCGTCACCGACGGGGAGACGGTGCACTTCTACTTCGGCACCGGCGTCCTGGTCACCTGCGACTTCGAGGGGAACGAACTCTGGCGCCGCGATCTGGAAGCGGATTACGGCAACTTCGTCATCAAGTTCGGCTACGGCTCCAGCCCGCTGCTCTACGACGGGCGGCTCTACCTCCCGGTGCTCCAGAACGAAACGCCCGGACGCTACAAGCGGGAGGGCGACCGGGAGGGGCCGCTGGAGTCCTTCCTTTTGGCGCTTGACGGCGAGACGGGCGAGACGCTCTGGCGGCACGTCCGGGCCACGGATGCCAAAGACGAGTCCCGCGAGGCCTACATCACCCCCATGCCCTATGAGGCGGCCGGGCGGAAAGAGGTCGTCCTGGTGGGCGGCGAGTGCGCGACGGGCCACGATGCGGCCACGGGGCGGGAACTGTGGCGCTGGTGGTTCCAGCCGCG
Organism: uncultured candidatus Brocadiaceae bacterium; assembly: GCA_964448935.1. GTDB lineage: Bacteria > Planctomycetota > Brocadiia > SM23-32 > SM23-32 > CAYVBE01. Next base: position 435 of record CAYVBE010000190.1, on the reverse strand, counting down.
CGACCGCAAGGTCTGGCAGCGCATCGTTACATCGCCCGTGGCGGGGTACGGGATGATATACGTCACCCGCCCCCGGCACCGGCCGCTGTTCGCCCTCCCGGCCGGCGGCGAGGGCGAGTTGCCGCCGGATTATCCGGCCTGGCAGCACACCGAGTTCACCCCGGACGTCACCACGCCGCTGCTCTACCGCGACCGCATCTACTTCCTGCACGACGGGAAGCGGCAGATGGTCTGCGCCGACCCGGAGACCGGCCGCGCCATCTGGCAGCAGAGGCTGGAGGGTCGCGGTCCGTTCCGCGCCTCCCCCACCGGCGCCGACGGTAAGATATACCTGATAGACAAACGCGGCACCCTCATCGTCCTCGCCGCGGGCGACGAATTCCGGGAACTCAGCCGCCTGGAGACCGGTGAGGCCCCCTGCCAGTCCACCATCTC
>CAYVBE010000189.1:0-8027 GCA_964448935.1 uncultured candidatus Brocadiaceae bacterium | reverse complement strand
GACCTTGCCAGAATGGCTCTGAACCCCGAAACTCAAGTGTTATGGACCACTAGCGTTGAAACGGCCACGATTCCCAGGGCGACGCCCTGCGGGCTCTGCCCTGGGCTGATATGCGTACGCCCTCCGGGCGAAACGACCCGCCCGCGACTCGCGCTTGCATCCGTTTCCCCGCCGGGGAACACCCATTTCCCCGCCGGGGGTACGCACGTTCCCGGCCCTCGTTGGGACCTGCGCCGGGTAGCCTGCTGAAGAGTCTCCGTGCCGTAAGCCCGCCAGGCGGGCGATTCAGGACGTGCGCCGCACGCACACGTAGAGGGGCGCACCCTGCTTTAGCCGGGCGCGCTCTGCTGAAGGAGCGGAGCCGCTGCCTCACCACCCACCGCCTCCGCCTCCAGCGCCAGCGCGGGGCGCGGGGCCGCTATTCCAGCAACCGCCGGAGCAGGCCGCCCGCGCTTCCGCGAATGAGGTCCTTGAGGTTATCCTTGATGATATCCCGATCGAACTGCGGGTTGTCCAGGGTGCCGCGCAGCCGGACCTTGATGGACTGGCCCTCCAGGATATCGTACAGGCTGTCGCTGTCCACCAGCTCGCGGGTCACGGGCAACTCCACGAGGAGGTCCAGCGTCTTGTCCAGCCCCACGCTTCCGGAGCTGACGAGCGTGTATTCCCGGACCTTGAGCGGCATTTTCCCGTGATGGATGCGTCCATCTCTCAAGCGCACGCGCACGTCTTGGTCCGGCACCTGCAGAGTCTCATCGTCCAGACCGATCAGGCCCAGCAGCGACTTCAGCGCCCCGCTCGATGCCACGGATGCCCCCCTGAGCGTAATCTGTGCGTCAACCACCGCCCTCTGGAGGTCGCCGGTCAGCGGCACGTTGAACTCCCTGAACGCCAGGTTCGCCACACCCTCCACGTCCACGGGATTCCTGAAGATGGGCAGCGCGCGGCCCAGCAGCCTGTTGGCGGCCTCATCGGTGATCTGCGCACCGCTCAGCACGACACCCGGCTCGGGCAGCACGAGGGCCGGTTCGCCCTCCGCCACCCTCAGAACCGGCCCGAACGTGAAGGGACCCTGGTTCAACTGCCCCGTCGCACCCAGGTCGAGCTGTTCACCCATGGTCTCCACCTTCAGCTCCACGTCCTGCGCCTCGACCCCGGCATAGCGGAAGCGCCGCACCTGCAGGCCGGCGTCGGCCGTGGTCTGCCGCAGCATCTCGGCCGGGTCGGCCTCGCCCAGGCGGGTGTCCACCTTGAAGGGCCGCTTCTGGGCCCCCTCCATCTCGATGTCCTTGCCCGTGAATGCCTTGACGAGTGCGCCGACCCGCGACCAGTCCGGCGTCGCGGTGCCCTCCAGCACCAGGTGCCGCGCCTCGGACCAGTCCTCCAGCCTGCCGGACGCCTCGGCCCGGAGTATGCCGGGTTCGGAAGATACCCGGAGCGACTCGAAGTGCACCGTCTCGCGACCGTGCGGAATGCGGGCATCGGCGCTCAGCTCGATGCTCTCCTCCGTGAACCAGGGGGAACGGCCCTTCCGGACCTTCAGCGGCCGCACGGACAGGCTGCCCCTCCCGCTGACGCCCTCCCGGTCCACCGAGAAGGCGCTGGCAAGGTCCAGCGTGCCCTCGGCCTGCACGCCCTCCGGCAGGTCCGCGAACGGCCGCGCCGCCTCCAGCACGCGCGCCAGTTCCGCCCCGCCGGTCACCTCCCCCGCAAGCCCCTGCGGCAGGCGCGACCAGTCGAGAATCTCCACACCGGTGGCGCCGGCCCAACCGACGGAAGAGTTCAGCGTGGCGCTTTCCAGCCGCGCCGAGCGCTTCTTCAGGTCCGCGCGCCCGGTCCCGCTCAGCCTCAGCTCCGGCTCCCGAAAGGTCCTGCCACCACGGGCGACCTGCAGGTCCCGCCCGGTAAAGTCGAACTGCTTCACTTCAAGAACACCGCCGTCCAGCGAACCGGCACACGTCAGGTCCAGGGCTCCCGACCCGGTCAGGTCTTGCGGCACGACGCCGAACCGCCTCGAGATATCCAACAACGGGGCCAGAGACGCCTGTGAGGTCAGGCTCAGGTCGGCGATCCGGCTCTGCTTGACGGCCTCCCCGAGTGCCACCTCGGACGCCGTCAGTTCGGCGGGCAGCGGCCCTCCCGTGGCCGCCAGCGAGATGTCTTTAAGTCGGAACGCCTGCCCCTCCATCGGTGGGTTGGCGATCGTCTCGAACGTCATCTCGATGGACTCTTCCCGGAGCAGCCCACCTTCGCTACCGGACATGTTCAGGTCGGTCAGGTGGGCGTTCGCCGTGACCTTCCGGCCTGCCGCGCCCTGCTCGGCAGCGCCGATTTTCCCACTCAGGCTCAGCTCCCCTGCAACACTCAGGTCGTCCGGCATGGTGACCAGGCCCCCCGCGTCGGCGTACAGCCGCTCCAGATCCACCTTCGCGGAGAAGCTGGCCGCCGTCCCGGTCGCGGGCGAACTCCAGTCGGGCAGGGTCAGCTCGGGGAGGTCAAGGTGGCCGGCCGGCGCTGCAACACGGGCACCCGTGATGCTGAGCCGTCGCTCGGACAGGTCGGCCTGCAGAGCGCCGGACAACTCGACGCTCTCCTGCAAGAGTTTCCGATCGCCCCGCTGAACGCGCAGGTTCCGCGAGGTCAGATTTAGAGAAAGCAGGTCGAGCACGCCGTCGGCCAACGTCGCCTTCAGGTCACCCTTCACAGTCCCGGCCAGCGTCGTGTCCGGCGGGCCGATGCCGAGGGCGCGCGCGGACTCCCAGATGCGCGCCAGGTCCGCCTCGACGGACGCCGTGGCGCCCTTCGCCTCGGCGGTCACGGGCGTCTCGCCCGTGGTGATTCGGTCGGCCTTCAGATCGGCGGTGCCGTAGCTGCTTTCCAGGTGCGCGCTGACGTCGCGGAAGGTCCGCGGCACTCCCGGCGCAGCCTCGGCACGGGCCTCCAAGCTGAAGACGGAGGACTCCTCCCGCAGAACCTTGTCGGGAGCCAGCGTCACTTTCAGAGAGTCCAGCGTTGCGTCGGCCGTCAGGTGGCGCTCCCGGTCTGCGGTCTCCACGCGCACGTTCAGGTCGGCGCGGCCGGAGAGCCCGTCGGCCGGGAAGTCCAGGAACTTCGCCGCCTCCGCCGACGCGGCCGCCAGGTCGGCGTTGAGCCCCATCGTGAAGTCCTGCAGCGTGCCGGAGCCTTCGACCGTCGCGAACGATGAGTCGAGCTTCAGCGATTCCACGCGCGGCCCCATCGCGTCCAACCCGGCCTTCAACCGCACCGAGACGGGCGCCGCAGGCGCAATGCGGCGGCCGTCCTGAACGGCGGCGAGGTCGGTCACCTCCAGACCGGTCTCCAGGCTGATGCCGGACTCCTTGCCCGACAGGTCGAAGTCGCCCCGCGCGCGCCCTCCCTCGATCTCCAGACCCTCGCGCAACCGCAGCGTGTTGCGGAGCTGCCGGGCCACCTGCGGCAGTATCACCTTCAGCGACCCGTTCAGCCGCGCGTCGGATTTCAGCGCCGCGAGTCCCGTCGGCAGCGCGCCGCTCACGTCGGCCCGCGCCGGCGCGGACTCCAGTTTCAACTCGTTCAACTCGATTCGCTCCTGCGTCATGCCCACGTCGAAGCGCAGCTCGGCACGCTCGATGGCGGGGTTGTCCCCGTTCAGAAGCTCGCCCCCGAGGACGAGGGAACTTGCCGACACGCTGCCGCTTGCGGCCACGTCCCGCGGGGCTTCGAAGTCCGCCGTCAGGTCGGCGTCCAGCAGGCCCTTGACGGTCAGAGGCACCCCGGTGCGGCGGATGAAGGGCTCCAGCCGGGAAAGGTCCAGCCGCTTCAGCGCGGCCTCGACGCTGCCCTTCAGCGCCTCCGCCCCCGGCACGCCGTCCTTCGTCACCCGGACGGAACCCTTCGCCGTGAATTGCCCGCCGCCTTCGCCCACGTCACCCCGGACGGAGTACTCGATCGGCCGGCTGAGCCCCTCGATGCCCGCCTCGCCGCTCAGGTTTTTCAGGTCCAGGAGCTGTGCCTGCCCATCTTTAACGGTGATCCATCCGCCGGTAACTTTGACCGTGCCCGTCAGGTCGAAGGGCAGACGCTCCGCTTCTTCCTGGGCGGGCGGCTCTTCTTCGCCGGAGGGTGTCGGGCCTTCGGGTTCGGAGAGATCAACCGTAACGCGCGGCCCCTCCACCCGGACCGTGCCCAGTTTCTTGATGGAGCCCAGAAGCTGGGGGACCGAGGCCGAGATGCTGAGCGCGTCCACCGAGGCCAGCTCCGCGCCCTTCTCGTCGCTGACCTTCAGCCCCCGAAACTTGAACCCCGACAGCCATCCCAGCGAGCAGGATTCCATCGCCACCGAGCCGTCCATCCGCGCGTTGGCAATGCGCACCAGCAACTTCCGTCCGGGGCCGGTGGAAAGGAATGTGGGAAAAAGCACGATCAGTAGCAGCAGTGCCACGATCGCACCCAGAAAAATCCAACGCCACCGATGCCGTCCCCCGCCCCCTTTGCTTTCGCGCATCTCCAATCCCCCTGGCTCGATCCACGCGCATCTGTCACAAGTACAGGATACGCCCGGAGAGCGGCGCGCACAAGCTTACAGAGAGGTCACGGAGGGACTTTGCCTTACGCGTACTCGGCCGGCAGAGCCCTGCCCTCCTTCGCGCTTCGGACGCCCAGGTCGAGGATGTGGATGGGGCGGCGTGCCCACTCAGGCGTGATGATCGGGTCCTCCTCGCCAACCAGGGCGGCGGCGACGTTCTCGTAGTAGCGGTGCTGCGCGCCCTCGGGGTTCTCGCCCTCCTCGGTGACCGCGCCGTCCTCGGTCTGGAGGATCGTCTTCCACGAGCCACCGTCGAACAGATAGGTCCCCTTCGTCCCGGTCACTTCCACCCACTTGCGCTCGACGCCCTTGGGATAGCTGTCCAGCGCGCTCATCGTCAGCGAGAGCCACCGGCCGGTATCGAAGCGCGCCACCAGGTACGCCTCGTCCTCGATGGTATCCTCGCCCCAGGGGCTCTCGTCTTGCCAGAAGCCGGTGTGGGCGAATCCGGAGACCTCGGCCAGTCCGCCCTCCATGAGCTGCAGCGAGTACTCCAGCAGGTGCACGCCCCAGTCGTAGAGGATGCCGCCCGAGATGCTCCGGCTGCTGCGCCACCACTCGCGCGGGCCGCGGTAGCCGCCCATGTGGGCTTCGATGCGATAGACGTCCCCGACGACGCCCTCCTCACAGACCTGCTCGACCGCGCGCATGGCGCAGCCGTCCCAGTGGCGGTTGTGGAAGGTGGAGAGCAGGAGATCGTTCGCCCGCGCGGCGGCGATCATGCGGTCGCACTCGGCGGTGGTGATGGCCATCGGCTTCTCGACCACCACGGAGGCCCCCGCCTCCAGGCACTGCACCGCGATGTCGGCGTGGGTGTTGTGCGGGGTTATGACGGCGACCAGGTCGGGCGCGGCGTCCGCCAGCATCTCCTCTACCGCGGTGTAGGTGCGGATGCCGGGAAAGTCCTCTTCGGCCACCTTCAAGCGGTCCTCCGCCAGATCGGCGGCCGCGTGCGGCGTCATGCCGGCGCCGCGCATCTGCTCCAGGTGCTTCCGCCCCATGTCGAAAGCACCGCCGTATCCAACCACCGCGCACTTGATCTCGTCACGTCCACCGTGGGTCTTCATCGCGCGAACGACTCCCTTCAGCCTCTTGTAGATTCGGAGCACAGACAAGACCGCACATCTTAGCGACAACGTGCGGGCAGTGCGAGTGCGCCGGGGGAATGCAAGCAGCCACACCATCGCGCAAACAGCCGACCTTCCGCCCCTTCAGTTACCATGTTGAGAGGGACTGCTGTCGCAGTCGCAAAACAGGAAGGCCAGTTGCCTCGATCCGGCAGATCAGGTAAGAGCGGTTTTTGTGCAGGTAACCACCTGGCTCTCACCGTCCACCGAAAGGAGTAACTGGCCCTGGCGAAGCACCATACCCAGAGCAGACCGCCATCGGCGCGCAACGGCCCGGTTGCGGGGGATAGCGCCTCGCCTGCTGTTGCGCGCTCAGAAAAACCGGTTGATCACATCGTGCCCTTCCCGCAGGGAACCGTCCGGTTCCACACAGTGCAGCGTGCCGGGGTCGGTCACCTTGCCGTATTCCGGCCAGTGGAGGTCGGCCACGTAGCTGTGCTGCAGGGCGTAGACCAGCCAGCCGATGTCCCGCTCGTTCAGCGCGCCGAGGTGGACTTCGATGATGCGCACGCGCTCGGCGTTGTCCAGCGAACCCCAACATGCCTCGGTGCTGATGAGGGGCTTGCCGGTGCGCTCGCGGACTTCGACGCAGGCATCCAGCTCTCGGAGGAAATCGTCCCTGCTCTCCGGCTCCCCGCGCCAGTACCAGTGGAAGTTCAGGATGTCGCTCAGGTGCTCATACTGCCGGAGGTGCTGCGCCCCGAAGGCGAATCCGACCGAGAGCGGCGCCTCGGCGCCCTGCTCTTTACACTCATCATACACGGCCTCAAGCCACGCGGCCTCGTGGCGCGGCAGGTCGAACTGCGGGTTGGGCTCGTCCTCCCGGCCGGTGTAGGAGAAGGGCTCGTTGCAGAGGTCCCACCCGAAGACCCGCGGGTCGTCGCCGAAACGGTCCATCAAAGCGGCCACGTATTCCTTCCAGCTCTCGAACCCCCATCTGGCCCAGCCCGCCTCCGGCAGGAAGTGATCCAGGTACACCCCGCCCCAGTCGGGCGCGCCGGCGTGCCAGCGGTTGAACAGGACGGGCATGACGACCAGCCCGTTGCGGTCGGCGATGCCCAGAGCCGTGTCGAGGTCATCGAGAAAATCCGCCCGCTGTGCCTCCGAACCGAGCCCGAAGACCTCCCACGCCAGCCAGAGCCGGAGGCCTTTCATCTTCGGAAAATGCTTCTTGCCCCGGCCCAGTTCGCGCTCGAAGGCCTCGGCGTCGAACCGGCGCCAGATGTCGCCGCCGGTGTAGGCGTAGCCCGGCTGGTAGTTGAAACCGCGCATGCTCTGCACGTCCACCATATCGGTCACCTCCGTATCTGCTGTCGGTTACCCGTCTTCCCGCGGCGCGGGCTCGGGCATAGAGGAAAGCCACTCCTGGTATCTCGCGTCCAGGCGCGCCACGGTCTCGGGGTACTCCGGCGCCAGGTTGTGCTGCTCGCCGATGTCGGCGCTCAGGTCGTAGAGTTCCCACGGTGGCGGCTCGGAGCCATCGTCCGGCACGCCGGGGCGAACCATCTTCCACCGGCCCTCGCGGAGGGCCCAATTATGACTCTCAATCGGCCGCTGCGCCTGGAAAGGCCCGTCCCATCGGCGGTTGCACCAGAAGAGCACCTCGTGCGGCGGCGGCCCGGACCCATTGAGGTGAGGCAGGAGGTCCGCGCCGTCCAACTCCGGGGCCTCCGGCTCGATGCCCGCCGCACGGAGGAAGGTGGGCGCGCAATCCATGGCACTGACCACGCTGCGGCAGGTCTCGCCGGCGGGCACGCCGGGGCCGCTGAGCATCATGGGCACGCGGATGCCGCCGTCGTAGAGGTCGAACTTGAAGCCCCGAAGGGGAGCATTACGCGCGGTGTTACGGGTGTGCTCGGGCGTGTTGTTGCCCCCGCCTCCGTTATCATTGACAAAGCCGATGAAAGTGTTCTTTTCCAGCCCGAGGTCGCGGAGCGTATCCAGCACCCGACCGACGTTCCGGTCCATCGAGGCCAGCATGGCGGCGTAGGTCTTGCGGTCGGCGCTGCCGGGGAACTCACCACCCAGCTCCTCCAGGTCGAGGTCGGCCGCCTCCAGCGGGGCATGCACGGCGTTAAAGGCCAGCATCAGGAAGAAGGGACCCTCTCGGTGGCGCTCGATGAAACGGCAGGCCTCATTGCCGAAGAAATCCGTGAGATATTCGGGCGCCTCAAATGCCTCCCGGCCGCGGTACAGCATGGAGCCCGGCCGGTAGCTGGACATGCCCCAGTCAATGCCCACGTATTCGTCAAAACCGTATTCCTCCGGGTGGCCGGGCTGGGTGCCGGAGATGCAGTGGTGCGGCCCCATGTGCC
>CAYVBE010000188.1:0-8107 GCA_964448935.1 uncultured candidatus Brocadiaceae bacterium | reverse complement strand
CAGGTGGTTTTCGACCGCGATGCCGTCTTCCTCCCGGCGCACCACCAGTCGGCGCCGCACCACGCGCACCGCCTGTCGGCCGAACCAGACCCTCCGGCGTGCCGGCAGCACGCCCCGGTAGACCCGTCCGTCGGCGGTCGGCCGAATCGAGATGCGCCCCATCCGCCAGCCGCCCCGGCTTGTCATGGCGAAGAAGTGCGGCAGCTCGCCGGCCGTGCCCCGCAGCTCCCGCCCGATGCTGAAGGGTGCGTAGATGCCGAACTGCGAGACCTCGACCGCGCGCTTCGTCCGCTGGTCCAGCATCTGCAGCGTCTCGCAGCTTACGCGGGGGCTGAAGCCTTCGTAGGTCAGGTCCGCCGCCACCACCAGCACGATGGCCGCCAGGCTGACGGCCGGCGCGGCCGCGTAGTAGAGCAGCCCCATCCGCTTCTTGCTCACCAGATACCACCAGCCCACCGGACCCACCAGCAGCGAGAATACCAGCAGGGCCAGCAGGACGGGCAGGAAGGGCAGATCGCCCACTCCCTGAATCTCCGGGGCATCCGCCGCATAGAACTGACTCGACGGCCGGTTCGAAGCCACTATGTGGCGAAGACTGGCGAAGGAGCCCCCGGGAGACCTGGTCAGTGCCTCGCGGTCCACGAATGCACCTCCGCCCAGGCCCACATGGAAGGAATCCTCGGCGCCGGCGGCTTCCGCGAGCAAGGCGGCCTTCTCCTGCATCTCGGCCAGCAGAGGGGAGCGCTCCTCGCGCGGCACATCCACCAGCAGACAGACGCCGCCCATGGCCATCCAGTCCATCACCGCCTGCCGGGGGAACTCCGCGCCCGCCCAGGCGCCGTGGTCCACCACCACGATGTCCAGCCCCGCCAGGCCGACCCAGCTTCGCGGCACCTGACCCGGCGACACGGCATTCATTTTTAGCGTGTAGCCACTGGCCACTGCCTGGTTTACGCCTATCGCCCTGCCGGCGCTCACCGTGATTCCCAGCAGCTCCGATCGGTTTTGCGCCCGCGTGTAGCTGAGACGGTTCGCCTCGTACGTGCGGAGATCGTGCAGCAGGGAACCGGTGTCGGCGTCCCGGAACTCGAACTGCTGGATACCGTAACGGATGTCGCTCGGCACCGGCACGTAGAGGAAGTGCCTGCTGGGCCGGCCCGCGGGCACGGAGAAGACGCCCTCGATCCGGATGGTCGGTCCCGTGCGGACGCGTATGGACCTGGCTTCGCCCCTGTTCTGGAACTCCAGGATGATCGGCAGCGTGCCGCCCTGGCGGACGGTGTCGCACAGGCCGAACTGGATTGTGCACGAGAGCGTGGGGTCCAGTCGCTTGTAGACGGACGGGGGCTCGGCTCGAACCGGCCACGCCGCCAGCACCAGGGCCACCAGCGCGATTGCCGTCAGGTAGCGGCTCATTCGCTCAATATCCTTTCCTCGTTCATCGCCGCCAGGTCGGCGGCCAGCCCGCGGCCGGTGCGGCCGTCCAGGCGCGCGGCGTGGTGCAATATCATCCGGTGGCCCAGCACGGCGGGGGCGGCCTCGCGCACGTCCTCGAATCCCACGCCCGGCCGACCGTCCATAAGGGCAAGCGCTTTCGATATCTGCGCCAGCCAGATGGCGCCCCGCGGCGAGCTGCCGTAGCGCACGCACTCGTCCACCTCGGCGGGCGCATCGGGCGTGTCGGGGTTGGTCATCGCCACCAGGCCGGATATGTGCTCACTGACCGCCTCCGGCAGGAAGACGTCGTGCACCATCTCCTGCAGCGCCAGCAGCCCCTCCCGGTCGGTGACCTGCGCAGGGGGGTCCGCGCGGCCGCTGCGGCGGGTGGTGATGATGGTCTTCAGCACCTGTCGGTCGGTGCCGGAAACGTCCAGCTTGACGGCGAACCGGTCTATCTGCGCCTCGGGCAGCGGGTAAGTGCCTTCCATCTCGATGGGGTTCTGGGTGGCCAGCACACAGAAGGGCGCCTCCAGCGGCATGCGCTCGCCCATCTGGGTCACCTGATATTCGGACATGGCCTCCAGCAGCGCGGACTGCGTCTTGGGGCTGGCGCGGTTCACCTCATCGGCCAGCAGCAGGTTCGTGAAGACCGGCCCGGGGTAGAATTTCATCTCCCGCCCCCCCTCGGTCTCCTCCAGCATGTAGGCGCCGGTGATGTCCGAGGGCAGCAGGTCCGGGGTGAACTGAACCCTCCGGAACCCAACGCCCAGCGCGGTGGCGAAGGACTTGGCCAGCACCGTCTTGCCCAGCCCGGGCAGGCCCTCCAGCAGCGCGTGGCCGCCGGCCAGTATTGTGGCGAACGCCAGCCGAATGAGCCGCGGTTTGCCCAGGATCACTTTGTTCATGGCGTCCAGCACCCGCGCGCACTGCGCTGCGGCGTCGTCCACCCGGTCCTTCGGCAGCAGGCCGGCTTCTTGTTCCATACCTCATTCTCCGTCTTCGGATGCGAAGTAGTTGCGCAGGACCTCGTTGTGACGCGGCAGCAGGCGCGAGTGCCAGGTGATGCGCTCGTTGCCGGGCCCGAACTGCCGTACCTCCCCGGGCACGCCGGGCACGGGCTCCTCGTCCTCGGCGTCGGGCGGCGCCACCGTGTATCCCATGCCGACGGACGGGTCGCCGGCGTCCGCGCTGAAGGTCCTGGCTTTGAACTCGCCCATCTCGGGATCGGTGTTACCGGCGTGCAGGATGGGGGCGGAACCCGGGCCGCGTGTGACGCCGCCGCGACCGGGGAGGGTGCCCTGACAGAGCGCGGCCAGTTCCTCCTCGCTGAAGCCGAGCGCCGCCAGGCATTCCTTGCAGGCGCCCTTGTCCTGGCCCTGCTTCAGCTTTGCCTCTTCCAGCAGGCATTTCAGCGCTTCCAACTGTTTCTCACTGAAGCGGCACTGTCCGCTCTTGCAGGCCTGCCGCAGGTTCTTCAACATCTCCGGGGAGATTGGCTTTCCGTCCTGCAGGCGCGCGTTCAGCTCTTTCAGGTCCCCCGCTTTCAACCCTTGCAGCAGTTCGGACGCCTGCCGGGCCTGCTCCGGGGTGAGGGTGCCCTTCGCCTCCAGTTCCCGCTGCAGGGCCTCGATCTCCTCGGCCTGCTGCTCGACCCGGCTGTAGGACTCGGCGGCCTGGCGTTTCAGTTCCTCCCGTGCGCGGTCCAGGGACTGCCAGTCCTCCGGCTTCAGGGCGCGCGTCTCCTGCTCCTGCAGGCGGCGGACCAGGTCGCGGGCGTCCTCCAGGTATTCCTCCTCGGCCAGGTCGTTCTGCTTCAGTTCCTCCACCACGGCCGCCAGTTCCTCGACGGGCGTCCGCGCCTTCGGCCCGCGGTCCTCCTCGGCCCGCAGGTCGGGCATCAGAAGCACGGCCACCAGCAGCGCCGTGAGCAGCGCCGCGCACGCCGTCGCGCGGACCGGGAAGCGGCCCCTCAGCCGCACGTCGCCGCCGGTCACCCGAGGGTTCCAGTCCGTGCCCCCCGCCTCGCGCAGCGACATGTAGAGCCCACGGTTCCCACTGGCCACGTCTGCCAGCGCATCCGCCCGCCCCCGCGGCACGGCCCAGAGTTCGCGCTCGTGGGCCAGGTACCCCGCCACTCCGATCAGCCAGACCGGCAGCGCGTAGATCGCATGGAAAAAGGGCGTCCACAGAACGCGTGACAGAAAGATTGCCGTCAGGATGGCCACGACGCCGGGTGCCGCCAGCCGCACGAACCGGTTGAAAAAGCGCGCCGCCGACTGGACGAAGCGGTACCGCCTGCTCTGGCGTTCGATCCGCGAGAGGTGTTCATACTGTGGCGTTTCGTTTTTCATAGCTTTTGCCCGCGTAGATTGTAGGGAGCCGCCCCGCCCCTGGCAAGTCGGGCGGCCTACCGCCTCACGCGGAAGACGATGTCGCCCGTCTCCTCGTCCCCGGTCTCCGTCCCGCCGTCGTCGGCCTCGTTCCGACCGATGCTGTAGAGCAGGTAACCGGGCGGCTCGACCCTGTAGCGCAGCGGCTGCCCGTCGAACGGGTCGGCCGTGACCTCGTCTATATACGTGGGAACCAGCGCCAAAAGGTTCGCCGGCAATCGTCCCTTATCTATCCGAAACCGCTCGATGGCCAGGGCCGCGAGCCCGAGACGCAGGCGGGCCGTGGTCTCTGCTTCCCTGAGCACCATGTACTGCACCCCGGTGGGCAGTGTTGCTGCCGAGAAACAATGAATCAACCTCCAGAAGCGGTGCTCGAACGCTTTCTCCACCCTCGAGTCCACACGGCGACATATCTCGATACGACGTGGAAGGGGCTCCTGTTGCGCGGCGAGATACTGTCCCATCACATCCAGATAGTAAACTGCATCCGTTTCCATCAGAGCGGCGGCCTTCTTGATCCGCATAGCCCATGCAAGTTGCCCCGGCCTTATCTCGCCAGGACTCCTGATCGCATAGAACATCGCCAGCGTTTCTCCGACGAGACATCTTTCCAGGGTCTGTGTCCGCGAAGCGGACTCCCGGAGCAAGGACTGTAATCTGATCAGACGGGAACCCGGAACCACGGCATCGTTGAGCACATGCTCCAGGCCATCCACCGCGATATTCTGCACCGCCCTACGGACGATCTGGCTTAATGTGTCCGGGACCTCGACCAGCGAGGTGGCCAGGCTAAAGGCGGCCTAGAGTGTCCCGGCCGCCGCGTCGGCTTTGCCGTCGCGCGTCTCCTGCCAGACGGTCAGAATCAACAACCGTGCACTCGCTCTTATCTTCCCCAGGGGTGGAAGTTTGGCCGCAATGCCTTCCGTCAGGTCCGTCGGGTAGCGGCAGCGCTCCAGCTTAGCACCTTCGTGCAGCAGCCGAATTGCCTCACGGTTGGCATCGAGATAATTCTCGATGGTGGACTTCATCTTCGGCGGCAGGGGTTGGCCCGGTTCGGGCCACTCGGCATCTCCCACCCACGGGAGCTTCGACTTTTCCTCCTCGGTCGGCTCGACGAGGTGGCGGAACGCCTCCAGGTAGATGTCCGCCGCGTTCTGGCCGGGCGGGGGTTCTTCGTACCACTCGTCCAACTCCTCCAGTGTGGTCGGATACCCGGCATCGGCAAAAGCCTGCAGGCGTTCCTTCACCTTATGCCGCAGCATGGCCCGGTAGCCGCCGTACGCCGCCGCCAGCAATGCCATCAGCGCCAGCGACAGCCACACGAACCACCACTCCCGCAGCCAGTTGCGCTCCCCGCTCATGCTGCCATCCTGCCGATCCCGGTCAATCCTCATCGGTACCGCATACGCCCCTGCAGCGCCACTGTACCGGGGGATGTCCGGGCATGTCAAATATGGAATTCGACGATAGAAAAGGCGAGAGAGCCCGTTCCTTGCCGAAGACCGGCTGTCTTGCCAGTCGCGGTTGACCAGAGGCCGGGGACTACCTACAATTGCTCGCGCGCGCATCATCCGTGGCCAGTCTCTGCCCTATTGCATCGAGGACAGACATGGGGCCGGACATCTTTCTGTCTCTGCGGGCTCTGACCGCCCGGAGCCCGTCCAGCCGGGAAAAACTCTTGGCGGCGCGAGACCGGGCACTGCAAAGGCTGATACGACATGCGTACCGGAACGTCCCTTATTACAGGCATCTGTTCGATAGAAACGGCCTGGACCCCCGTTCGATCCGCCGGGCCGAAGACCTCCCCGCCGTGCCCATAACAAGCAAGGAGGACCTGCGCAGGGCCGGCCCGGCGGATACGGTCGCTCGGGGACTGGACCCGCAAAGCTTGCCCAAAGTGCGCACCGGGGGCGCAACCGCCGAGCCTTTCACCATCCGCCGCACGCCCCGGGAGGGTTGCTTGACCTTCGGGTACTGGCTGCGCGCCTACCGGAACTGGGGAGGACGGACCGGATGCCGACATGTTTCCGTGCGATACACCGGCCACCGTGAGCGGGGCCGGAGAACTGTGCATGAAGCGGTGATGCGCTTTCTGGGTCTTTCGAGGCGCCATATCATACCCGCGGATATGCCGGTAGCACAGATACTGGAAGAGATGAGCGCGATCCGACCGCGCACTTTCGATGCCATTCCCAGCGTACTGCTACGGATGGCGGAGCGGGCGAGTCAGAGACATCGGAGATACATCCGCCCGCAGTTCATCGGAACCGGCAGTGAGACGCTGACGCCCGGGATGAAACGGGTCGTAGAAGCCGTGTTCCGAGCGCCGTTATACCAGACATACGGCAGTCACGAGCTGAACCTGATCGCCTGGGATTGCCCCGTAACCGGAGAGATGCACACCTGCGACGACGCCCTGATCGTGGAGGTACTGAAGGACGGCCGCCGCGCGGAACCGGGTGAGCCGGGCGAGCTGGTGGCCACATACCTGCTGGGCTACGCAATGCCCTTCATCCGTTACCGGCTGGCCGATGTGGTGACCCAGGGGTTGCCGCTCTGTGCCTGCGGTGCGCCCTTCGGGACGATCAGGGCGGTCGAGGGCAGAACGCTCGACTATCTGCGTTTGCCCGAGGGCGGAAGGCTACATCCCTACCGGCTGGCCGAGGACCTGGTTTACGGTCCGAACTGGATCAAGCGCTACCGTTTCACACAGGAAAGAGAGGACCGCATTTCGCTGGAGCTATCGCCCCTGCGAGAGCCCGAATCGGGTGCGGTGCGCACCCTCGAGCGCGCCATCGCCGAAAAACTCGGCCCGAAGGTGGAGTTCTGCGTGAAGATCGTGCCGGAGATCAACCCGCCGCCGGGACAGAAGTTCCGTTTGCTCCGCTCCTGACTGTCATCAAAAGGACTTGCACATTGAGCTTTGCCGCTGAGCAGACCGACGGATCGGTCCTCCGCGCGCTGTGCGAACACGGCGCAACCAACCTGTTCTTCCACGACCTGGCCACCCCGCCCGGTCGTCGCGCGCTTAAATCATCCCTGCCCGGATGGCAGCACTATGCCGGCCGGGCCCTTGTGCCGGCAGCGCCGGGCGACGTGGTGTGTGTGCGAGACCCCGTCGAGCCGTTGTACCTTGACTACCTGGCTGAGCTCGGCGTAGGACCGCAGCGCGAAGACGTCATGGCCGTCCCCCCGCCGGGGAGCGGTGAAGAGTCTGAGGACCTGGCGGCGCGCACGCTACGCCATCCCGGTTTCTTCGCCAGACTGCGGCAGACCCTTACCGGAAGGGGACGCATCCTGATCCATGCGTTCTTCCCGGCTGAGTCGCACTTCAAGCTGGCCGGCCTGCTTAGAGATGAACTGCAAGTGCCCATCCGTGTGTATGCGCCCCCCCTCGGCGTAGCGCGGCGAATGTCCGCCAAAGACGTGGTCCGGGAAGCGGCGGTGGCCCTCGGCGTCCCGATGGCGCCAGGGGAAGTCGTAAGGTTGGAGAAGGAAACGGCCGGCCCGGCGATATCCAGGTTGAGGGATGTCGTGGCACGGGTGCTACACCACACCGGTGAGGCCATCGTACGGGGTGCGCAAAGCGCAGGGGGATCCGCCCTGGCGGTCTTCGCAGACGCAGGCAGCGAAACGGAGCAACGCCTGGCCGAGATGCCGGAACGGACAGGCCAGCAGGTGTGGCTGGTGGATGCCTTCTACGAGGCCCGGTGTTCGGCCAATGTGCAGTTCTGCACCGATCCGAATGGGCACCGGGTGGAGTACACCACGAGCACGGACCAACGGTTTCGGGATGTCTTGGCGTACGACGGGAACGCCTGGCCGTCCCGCGCCATGCTTCTCACCCAGATGTTGGACGGCGCCAGACGGATGGGCCGCTGGTTCCTTGAAAGCGGCGGCCTCGGCCCCGCCGGACTGAACTGCGTGGAGTTCCGTCATCCGCAGACCGGAGACCTCGAATGGATCATGGCGGAGATGAATCCACGCATAAACGCATTCGCCTATCCCTATGCCCTGGTAGAGCGGATCAACCGGCGACGCCAAGACCGCAGCCGGAAGCCTGTAGGCGGTTTCGTCTCCGCCGGACGGAAACGGCCTCAGCCGGGGGCGGCTGAGCCGCCCGCTGTTCGGTGAGTCGGACGCGGTGCCCATCAACGTAGCGGCGCTTGCGCGAGGCGGATATAGCTTTTACGATTGCGTGACCAAGACCGTCTCCGAATCCCCTTTGCCCCAAGTGAGGAGCCACCCCCATGAAGGCCGTCTTCATCCTGTCCGAC
>CAYVBE010000187.1:0-8109 GCA_964448935.1 uncultured candidatus Brocadiaceae bacterium | reverse complement strand
GTCACGGCCTCCCAGGACAGGACGGCCGTGGTCTGGGACCCTTCGACCGGCAGCAGACTCCATACGCTGAATCACCAGGGGGCCGCTTACTGCGTGGACATCTCCTCCGACGGCAGGCGGGTATTGACCGGGGCGTCAGACGGCGCCGCCGTGCTATGGGACGCGAAAACGGGGGAGTCCTTGCAGACGTTCGAACACGAAAGCGAAGTCATTGGGGCCGCCCTGAGCCCTGACGGAACCCTGGCTCTGACGGGAACGCGCAACGGCACGGCCCACCTGTGGGAAATCGAAACCGGAGAAGAACTGTGCCACATGGACCACCACGCGGAGAACGCCTGGTGTGTGCGGTTTTCCCCGGACGGGAAGTACTTCGCAACCGCTTCGGAAGACGAGACCGCAGCGGTTTACCGCACGCCTTTGGCGAAGTGACGCTCCGCCGGCGTAATTCAGGCTGGACAAACCGCCAGGCTACCGTTATGATTATTGCTGGATGTTGTGAGCTGCGCGCGCAGGGAATGGGGCAATGCACCCTCCACATTCATGGAGCGCCGGCAGCGGTCGAGAAGCGCGTACCCGGGTTCCGGTCGGTTTCGAAACGATCTGTGACAGGTAAGCGCGCATCCGGGACGCCCCTCGATGAACGGCCGGTGCAGGTTTATTCACAACTGCAGCGAAAGGGGATAGAAGCATGGATCCGGATAAACGCCAGCTTTTGCACCTGAACCAGGCCATCAACCGTATCGAGCAACTCACCCGGCACGGGGAGAACGAGTTCATGGACTCGATGGCAATGCGGCACGCGGTGCTCTGGAATATGGAGCTGATTAGCCTCGCCGCGCGCCACCTGTCCGAACACGACCGAAAGGCGCACCCCGATATAGACTGGGATCACCTCTGCCACCTCTGTCACGACGTGATCGGCAATCCCTGGGAGGTGGACAACCACAAGGTCTGGAATTTCGTGAGCGAAGAACTGCCCGACCTGAAACACCAAGTGCGCGCCATCCTGGCCGAGCGCAGCATGAAATAGGGTTGCCGGACCGCAGGCCCTCACGGCACCTCGTCCAGCAGTTCGATGCGGATCTCGCCTTCCTCCAGCCGCACGTCGAACACCAGTACGCCCGGCTTGTTCCACCAGGGCCCGGTGGAATCGTTGCCAAACAATAGCCCATACCACCGCCCGTCCGGCCCTTTCACCGGCGGGCAGGAGTGTCCGCAGTGCGGCATGGGGTACGCCTTCCGCACCATGTGATACGGCCCCTCCAGGGTGTCCGACCAGAAGTAGACCCAGTCGTAGGTCGAGTCTATGCGGTGGTTCTCGCCCGGCCCTCCGCCGAACCAACCCGTGCCGAAGACGACGTATTTGCCGTGTATCTTTGCCAGGTTGGTCGCCACGTCGCCCTTGGTCAGGCGCGTTCCGGACGTTGTCCTGAGCACCATCCGCCGGGAGCTGTCGAACCCAGAAAAGTCCTCTTTGAACGGAACCAGGTTGCCGTTGGCGAACATGTAGGCGCTTCCGTCATCGTCCACGAACATGCTCGCCTGCGACATCGCCCGGCATACGTACTCGTACGGCCCCTCGGCCTTGCCGGTTTTGCTGCGGAGCATCATCGGGCCGTTGAACGCACCCGGATGCTGTCGCATTCCATAGAGCGACGTGAAGATGACGAATGTGTTGTCGGCATAGTATATCTCACTGTCCATGTAGTATGGATCGAGGCCCTTGCCCTCCTCGAAGCGCAGCCGGTAGTCTTCCCCGGTGACGCCTGGGATGGACATGAAGTCGAACTGCACGTCCACCTCCTCCCAGTGGGCCATGTCCCTGGAACGGAAGACCATGATGCGGCCGCTGAAATCCGGGTCGCACCCGGAGCCCGTCAGATAGAAGTACCCGTCCGGCCCCGCACTGAACTGCAGGTCCCGTATGTGCACGTCCGCAATGGGCTCTATCCGGTCCCACGGGCCGAACTCGGTGGTGATACGCGGCGGCTTGCGAGGGAAGGGGTCCGTGCCCCGTCCGTAGAGCACGCCGCCGCCCCATTCGAGAGGCAGAGCGGCAGGCCGCTCCTGGAAGACGGCATGGTTGTCCCGCGGCGAGAAGGTGGCCCAGAGCCGGTCTTCCGGCCCCTTGAACAACGTCGTCTGCCCGCCGTGGGCGACCATGAGGTGGCGTCTGCTGTAGGGACCGTAGATGTCGTCGGACCACGCGACAAAGGTATCCCAGCACCCGCAGCCGAGCCGTCCCCACACGTCGGCGGCGCAGAGGAAATACTTGCCCTCCGCCTTGAAGATGAACGCCCCCGCCATGCCGGCGTAGCGGGTTGAGGTCTCCAGCTCACCGGCAAACGGGCCCGGCTGCACGAGCCGGGGGGGCTCCGCCAGGCCGGAGATATCCGGTTTCATCCGGGCGATCCAGCCCTCGCCCATGACCCAGTAAACCGTGCCGTCTTCATCCTCGAACAGGGACGCGTCCTGCCCGTACTCGGTCATGCGGCCCAGGTCCGTGTAGGGCCCATGTGCTTCACCGGAGGTGCTCTTCAGCAGGCCCGTGCCCTGCCCGTTCATGGAGTAGGTGATCCAGAAGTTGTCCCGGATGTAATGGACCTCGGGTGAGGTCATTCCGCGGGCCAGCGGTCCGCCGGGATTCTCCGGGTTCAGGCGGCGTTCCTTCTGCCACTGGCTCTGCGGCCCGGTGGCGTCCCGTTCGATGCTCCAGACGTGGCCGATTCTCTCCCAGTTTTCCAGATTCTCGGAGCGCCACAGGTGAACGCCGTCGTTGTTCTGGCAATCGCCACCGTCGGTGGCCAGAGTGCCGGTGAGGTAGTACGCGTCACCAGGACCGCTGCAGATGCTGGTGTCCCGGATCGGCGCGTCGGACAGAGGCTCAATACGGCTGCGCTCCTCCGCAAAGTGTGCCGCCCACCAGGGCGCCGCCAGGCCGGCCGGTGAAACCGAGAGGATCACAACCAGAGCGGCCAAAAGAAGAATCCTGAAGTGCCGTAAACGCATTGGTTTGCCCTCTCTGGAATTATCGCTCAAACGGAATGCGGATGACAGCCGGCCGATTCGCGCGCCGGTCGCTGTAGGACGCCATCCAGTCACCGTCCGCGTGGTGGAACACCGATATCGGTCCGGTGCCCCTCAGTCGAACATCCAGCGGAGCATAAGGCCCGTAGATATCGTCCGAGACCGCGAAGTGGGCGTCGTAGCTCGGTTTGCCGTCGCGCACGGTCCAGTCCGCGTAAGCCAGGTGGTACCTGTCGTCTTTCCTGAACAGGTACGTGCCTCCCCGCGGGAACTTGTATCGGCCCTCGCCGGGTGCTGCGGACGCCGTGGGAAGCAAGGGCCGCGGCTTCTCCGCCAAGCCGGTCATGTCCGGCTTAATCTTCGCAATCCATGCGTCTGCGAAAAGCCAGTACACTTTTCCGTCCTCATCTTCAAACATAGAGGCATTGCCGCCCCGGCTTGTGATGTAACCGATGTCCTCATACGGGCCCTCCGGCTTGCCGGATTTGCTCTTCAGCAGGACCGTCCCCTGGCCGTTCATCGAGTAGCAAATCCAGTAAGTCTCCTTGATGTAGTGCAATTCAGGGGCGGACATGGCGTGCGCCGGGTATCCGCTGATGCGGCCTTCTGGCACATACCAGAAGTCCTTGGTGGTGGCGTTCCGCATGTTCTTCGCCACCTCGACCATGTCCCAGGCATAACCCAGGTCGGTCCATCCCGTCAGATCCTCCGACTGCCAGAGGCGGACGCCCCGGTTGTTGTCGAAATCCGGCTTCCCGTCCAGGCCGGGCGTAGAGAGCGTGCCGGTAAGGTGGTAGTCACCGTCCGGCCCGCGGCAGACATGGGCGGCTCTGAGCGGCTCTCCGACATCCAGGGCGGGTGTGGCGCTCACTGTGTCAGTCTGAGCCCCGCGTAGCGCGCAGGCCGCCAGCATGGGAATCACCAGGACTGCAAATGCCATCGTTCTGACTTTCATGGTCCGTCCCCTTCTGTATGTCCGGTCATACGTTCAAGGGCGTGAATGTCGTGCATAGTTCCTGAGTCTCACCCGTGCGGGCGGAACGATAGGCAGACTCGAAGATGTCTATCACGTGCCTGGCGTGCTCGGCGGTCACGATGCTGGGCCTGTCCTCGCGCACCCAGTCCACCAGTTGCATGATGTCCTCGAAGATGTGTGCGCCGGGCACGCCCTGGTGCGCCTCGGTCACGTGCCGATATCCCTCTGACCGGTCGGCACACTCGATGGGCTCGCCGTTCAGCGTCGGCCCGCCCCTTTCGTAGCGGATCGCCCCGGCGGTGCCGAAGATCAGCATCGGCACGCCACCGCCGAGACCTCCGCTCATGAACGCGAACATGTTATCCCCGAAGTCCAGCAGCATCAAGGTGTTATCGTCCATCTCGACGGCCAGGTTGCGGCCCCGGTATTCAATCTCCGGCACGCGGACGCCGGACAGGGCCGTCACGCGCATTGCCGGCCCCAGAATGCCGGTCAGCGCGTGCGCCTCGTAAACCAGCCTGTCGTAGAGCGGTCCCCCGCCCGGAGGACGGAGGTACCACGTGGGGTCAATGTTGCTGAGCGGGTCGTCGCCCTGCCGCGTGTCTTCCTGCATGTGGTAGCTGAGCACCCCTCCCCCGCTGCCCGCGGTAGCCCAGGTCAAGGTGCCGAGCGCCCCGGCCTGCGTCAGCCGCCGCACCTCCCGATGGGCGGGCACCAGCATCTGCCCCGGCGACGCCACCAGTTTGACGTCGTTCTCGCGGGCCAACTCGATGAGCTCGTCGGCCTCCCCCACCCTGGTGGTCATCGTTTTGTTGAAGTGCACGTGCACGCCGCGCTCGACGGCCATCCTGCCCTGCTCGTAGTGCAGGCCGATGGGCGTGGCGATCGTCACGAGATCGGGCTTCTCCGCCTCGAGCATCTCCTCATAGTCCTCGTAGGCAGCGGGCACGCCATACTTGTCGGCCGCCGCGCGGGCACGTCCCGGCGCAATGTCGCAGACGCAGGTGAGCTTCACCCGGTCCTCTATGTCGTCCATCACCAGGTGCGGTATGACACCTTTGAGCGCCACGGCGCCCGTTCCAACCAGACCCAGACTCAGTACTCCGGCCATTGTGCTCCACCTCTCATCGTTGAAATGTCGGGGCAGTCACGCATCGCCGAACATGGCCTTCATGGCGGACAGGCTCTTCTTCCGCGTCGCCGCCTCGTAGGACACCAGCTCATCCAGTTCCGTCGGGCGCGGGTCGTTTTCCAGCTTCGATGCGTCCTCCAGCATGCGCAGGCACGCGGCACTCTGCTCGCGCGTTCGGCCCAACTGCTCCCAGAACTCGTCCGTTTTGTACGGGATGGGGACGACGAAATGGTCGAGGAACTCCATGGTGACGATGAACTCGTTGCCCGCCTCGCGCAGCAGGCGGGCCTGTGCGGGCAGGCCGTTGATACCTTCGCCCGGAACGCACCAGATGGCGCCCGCCCCGTCTTCGGCCTCAATCAGCAACGTGTCCTTGATGTGCGTGGACAGCACGCGCGGTGCCAAACTTCGGCAGCACTCGACCGTGTCCTCGACCATCACGATCTGGTTGGCCGTGTCCAGGTTGATGCCGATGTAGGAGCTATCCACTGCTTCCAGTATCTCGCAGATTTCGTCCGTGCGGTAGCCGCCGTGGTTCTCGAAGGTCACGGGCAGGCCGTGCGCGCGCGCCCGCTTCTCGATGGCCCCGAGCCGCTCGATGTCCTTCGCCATCTCCTCACGGGCGCGGGCATCGTCCCAGTTCTCCCGGAACCGGATGCGAAAGCCCTTGATGGCCGTGTTCAGAACGGGGCTGCCCAGATAATTGGCCACCTCGTAGGAGGCATCGTCCTCGGGGTTCCCGCCTATCTGGATTCCCATGCCCAGGTCGTCCAGGAAAGCCTTGAACTCGTGCAGTTTGCCCTCTTCCTCCGGGCCGGGCACGCTGCCCACGCCGACGGCGACGCAGTCGTATCCGAACTCATGGGCCTTGCGGAAGTAGTCCTCTGTCGTCTCCAGCAGCCCGGCCTTGCCGTGGGCTGCCATAGAGCCCATCGTTAACCCATAGCGCATCTTCGGTCTCCTCGCTAATCAAGCAGTTCCGCGATCTGAACCGGGCGACACTCGCGCGTGCTCTGAATCGCTGCAAAAACCATCGCCAGGCTCTTCAAGTTGTCCTCCACCGTCGGCAGCACATCAGTGCTCTCGCCCCGGACGGCGCGGGCAAGTTCGTTCAAGACACCGGCACGATCGAAACCCGGGAAGCCGTCGGCCGGGGCCAGTTCAGCATCTTCGTCCTCGGCCGGCTGCCACTCCACGTCTTCGCCCGTCCAGACGGCGCAGCCACGGTCGGTCTGCACCACCCAGTCGCCGGAGAACTCCGTGGTCGGCCCACACACCGTCCGGGCGTGTCCGTCGAAGTCCAGCACCCAGCCGTCCTCGAACGAGACGACGACGGCGGCGCTTTCAGGCCCTCTCGATTCATACCAGGGCTGCTCCCAACCGTGGCAGAAGAGCCATTCGGCGTCGGAGCCGGACATGAACCGGCACATGTCGAAGTGATGGATGACCAGCTCGTTCAGCAGAAAACTCCACTGTTCTTTGCGCCACCCCTGGCCCCAGGGGCCGGGCTTCTGCGGGCCGCCGCGCCTGAAGTTGAGGCGCACGGACAGCAGCCTGCCCAGGTTCCCCTCCGCCAGCGAGCGGTGCAACCGCCAGAGCCCTTCCCGATAGCGGAAGTTCTGGCTGACCCAGGCCGACGAGTTGCAGCCGCGGGCGTATGCAGCCAGACCTTTGGCCGCCTCGAAATCGTCGCTGAGGGGTTTCTCGATCAGTGCGTGCTTGCCCGCCTCCAGTGCCCGTCGGGCCATGGGCACGTGCAGGTGATGGGGCGCGGCGACCACCACCACCTCACCGGGTCCGTCCAGGGCGTCCTCCAGTGAGGTGAAGCAACGTTCGTCCGGTATATCCCACTTCTCCCGGGCCTCACGCAGGTTCGGCCCGCCCCGGCTGACGAGGGCCGAAAGCTTCCAGTCCTCCGACTTGTGGATGAACTCCAGCCACGAGGCCCCCCAACCGCTCGAACCGACCTGAATGATCCCGCGTTTCTCCATGCTCGTCTCCTTCCTGTGATGAAACTCCCCGATGCGCGGACGCGCTCAGTTTCCTCCGTCGAACTCGACAAGGTAATACATAGTCTCGTACCGCGCGCCGTCCAGTGTGAATTGCAGGCCCTCCTCTGTCCGGGTGACCGGGACTTCCTGCGGCGGGCGGGGCAGGCGCCCGTCGTGGTCCAGCGCAAGGACACGGCACGCTTCGTCCCGGCGGAGGGTGAGGGTGGCGCGCACCGGTTCGAAGAGCAGGACCGGGTTCTCTATCCAGTGCTGTACGGCCCCCTGGCGGCCGCCCCCGGGGTGCGGCCGGTCGGCGGTTGCCAGCGGGGTCATGGTGGTCTCCTCCAACACGTCGCCCTCGTCGGCTGTCCGCCCCAGCACCATGACCACCAGGCTGCGCGCGTTCGCCAGCGTCTCGCCCGGATGCCTCGGCACAACGTAGACGTTGGCGAAGGGGGCGTCGTAGGCGATGGACACGTCGCTCAAAGCGTGCTCCCGTTCCCCGCCACCGAAGCCAACCACGGCCTGGCCGGCATCAGTGTCGACGGTGAAGAAGCCCCGCCCGCTGTAGTCCCACACAATCTGGCCGTTGCTGGCCTGGATGAGGCGTCGTTCCCGGTCCCGGTAACGGTTCAGGTCGCCCATCTCCAGCTTCTCTTCCACGGGCTCCTCGACGAACTCCACCTCCACGCGGCCGATGGCCAGGGCTTCCGGGGGAATCGGACTCTCCAGTTCTTCCCAGCTTGTGCCGCCCATCAACTCGAAGTCGTCGGCGGATTCATCCTCCAGGGGGTACAGATCGTCCATGCTGACACGTCGGCGGGCTACGACCTTGCCCTCCCGCAGAGCACCGCTCCGGAGGATGCGGCTGATGAAGGGCCACTGTCCGATGTGATGGAAGGCCTCGCTGGTGCTGTGGATGCCGGTCCGCGCATGGGTGGCAATACCCCACCAGTTGCTGCCGTACTGCATGGAGCTGTCCC
>CAYVBE010000186.1:0-8401 GCA_964448935.1 uncultured candidatus Brocadiaceae bacterium | reverse complement strand
AAATCGGGAAATCTAACTGTCGTCGACCCGAAAGAATAACTGTCGTTTGACAAGCAGGAGACTGGTCCGTTGACGGCAGGGCGTCCGTCGCGGAAGTGCAGCTTGTGGGACATAAGGAGCTTGCATCGTTTCTGAGTGACCTGACTGCTCAGATTGGAGAAGGCCAACTCTCCATAGAAGAGTGGGATTCAGCCCCCTACAAACCAGTTCCAGACATCGTGGATGCAGCTACATCGGTTTTCCGGGGGCATGACGTGCGCGAAATCGCGCGTGCCGATGCGTCGAATTTGAACGAAGCATCGGCACGTGTGGTTGAACTCGTGAGGGAGGCACGTAGTGAGAATCGGAGGCGCCTCATCTTTCTGACCGGTGTGCCGGGGTCAGGAAAGACCCTCGCTGGGCTCCAGGCGGTGCACGATGCGGTGGCGAACGGAGTGGACGCGGCCGGAGACATTGTCTACCTTTCAGGAAATACCTCCCTTGTAGTGGTACTCCGAGAAGCCCTCGCACAAGATGAGAAACGACGGAGTAACCAGAATCTTAAAGATATCCGGCGAGATATCAGGGCTCGAATCCAACACATCAACGACTTCCTCAAGGAATACGTCCTGGGAGACGATAGCCCCCCTTACGAACACGCGATCGTCTTTGACGAAGCTCAACGCGCTTGGGACACCAGCCAGGGCGAACGTAAGTTCGGACGTGAGGATTCCGAACCTGCCATTTTGCTGGACCTAATGGCACGTCACGAGGACTGGTGCGCGTTGATTGGGCTGGTGGGAGGTGGCCAAGAGATCAATTCTGGTGAGAATGGCGTTGCTGGATGGGGGCAGGCCCTGCGAGGTCTGCCGGAGAGTGGCAGGGGCTGGCAGGTGTACGGGCCAAGTGCTGTCTTCGAGGGTGGGGAATCAACTGGCCGGTTGGAACTTGGAGACATTCCTTCGGGGATTGAAAAGCACGTTGATAACCGACTTCGGCTCCGCGTGCCAATGCGCAGTTACAGGTCACCCCGACTGGCGGAATGGGTTGACCTTGTCCTGCGTGGCAGTGCGCAGGGGGCCGCGGATCTCGCCTCAGAGCTGGGCGCGTACCCCATCGTTCTGACGCGCTCTCTGCAAGCTCTGAAAACATGGCTGAGGCACCGCACAAGAGGACATCGCCGTTGCGGTCTCGTGGCCACTTCCGGAGCCAGACGTCTCCGGGCTTATGGACTCGGGCAAAGGCTTACGGCGACAGATAGCAGAAAGATCGCGTACTGGTACCTCAAAGGCCGGCAAGACGTGCGCTCCTCCTATGCTTTGGAGGTCCCCGCAAACGAGTACACGTGTCAAGGACTCGAACTCGACTTTGTGGGTCTTTGCTGGGGTGGTGATCTCAAGTGGGATAGGTACCAAGACCAGTGGGCTTTCGAACAGTTTCGGGGGAACCAGTGGCAGGCCGTTCGTGGGGAAGGAAGGCGCCGCTATATCATGAATAAGTATAGGGTTCTGATGACCAGGGGCCGAGAGGGGCTCGCTATCTGGGTGCCGGCTGGGTCGCAAAAGGACCACACACGAAATCCGGCTCGCTACGATGGCACCGCCCATTACCTGGTCAGTTGCGGCGCCTGCGCCATAGACTGAGTTGGTCCAGAGAGACGTCGCATACGCACAGCGGAGTTCTCTTCAACTCCGCCACCTCTGAGTGGCGGTTCGCAAGGTGTTGCATTGCTATGAGCCACTCCGTATAGCAGTGGCATGGCGCGGCGGTCAGTTTTCCGGGCCTCCGGATTCGTGGGCGCCGATGTCGGGGGCGTTGCCTGTGGGGCGGGGTTTGCCCGCGAAGTCGAAGGGGACGGGCAGCGGGGCGGCACCGTCCACGGCCGGGCTTTCGGCCTGCAGACGGAAGTCCCCGTTCTGCGCGTCCACGAACCGCGGGTCGCCGACCAGGGCACCTTGCTCCTGGCCTTCCGGAACGGCCCGCTGGTAGAGATTATGGCTGCGTACGGCCTCTCCTGCGTAGATGAGCCGCGCGTTGCGGGAGAAGATGTTGTTGACCACCCGCAGCCCCTGGCCTGAGCCGTCGAAGATGTTGTTCTGGTTGGCGTAAAACGTATTGTGATAGACCTTTGTGCCGACCATTCCCTTCATGCCGCCGAAGATCCTGGAGGTCTGGCCGTGAAAGACGTTGTTGCGGACCGTGAGGCCTTCCGTGCCCAAAAGCCACATTCCGAGCAGGTTCTGGTAGAGGTAGTTCCCTTCCACCAGCACGTGCTTGATGACGTCGGTCTTGCCGCCGGTCGAGATGCCGATGCCGCCGCCGGGGCCGGTCCCGTTGTGGTGAATGAAGTTGCGCCGGATGATGGTGTCGCTGGTGAAGTGGGTGTTGACGCCGAGCCCGGACCCCTGGTGGATGACGTTATCCTTGATCAGGAACGCGTCGCCCCGGAAGTAGATGTTGTGCTGGTACTTCGCGCTGGTGCCGTTATGGGCGAACGTGCAGTGGCGGATCACCATGTGATCGCCGGCGCCGCCCAGCCAGCCCCAGTTGCCGTTGTTCCGGACCACGCACTCCTCCAGGAAGATGAACCGGTTCGGCTCGTGCCCTCCGCCGCCCGGAAAGATGCCCGTCCTGAAGCCCTCGATGGTCAAACGTCGCAGCACCAGGTGGTTCACCGTCGTCGGCCCGCCGCCGCGCGTGAAGACGGCCCGCTGTGCCGTGCCGCCTCCCTGGCAGTTCAGGTCCTGCAGCACCACGCCGTCAATGGTGGGTCTGAACAGGGCCCCCGATGTGCACCGGATGACGGGTTTGGGCCCTTCGCCGTAGGCGCCGACCACGATGGGCCTCGCGCTGTCTACGGGTAGATCCCGCCGCCAGAACTCCACGTTCGATCCCGGAAATGTGTCCCCGCGTTTGAGCAGGAGCCGCGTGCCCGGCCTGGCGGTCCGCACCGCGGTCTTCAGCATCTCGAAGCTCTTCCAGGGAGTCTGCGGATCCCGCGCCTGCTCCGAGGTCCGGCTGTCGTCGCCCTCGCTGGAGGAGAAGTAATAGACCGGCCCCGCCGGCGGCACGACCGTCACCTCGACGGTCACCTCTGCCGAAGCGCCCGACGAATCATGCACCGTCAGTTCCACGGGATACGTGCCGGGCCTCTCGAACCGGTGCGCCGCCAGCCATCCGTGCTCGAAGCGCGGGTTGTGTGGCGATTCGTCGCCGAAGTCCCAGTCGTACCGCACGATTTCCCCATCGCCGGGGGCGCTCTTGAGCGCGTCGAACATCACAGAAAGCGGCGCCTCGCCCCGCGTCAGGCTCGCATTGATCTTCGCGACCGGCTCACCGGCCGCATCGAGGGCGCCGGCAGAGCACAGAAGCAGCACCGCCACCGCGGCCGCCGACGTCATCCGTACCTTCACTCCACTCAACAGCACCATGTCAACCTCGTGTCCGGAAAGGGTAAAACAGGCTGAAACGGGAACAGTAGCCTACGCGAAGGCCGAAAACTCTGCAACGGGCAGTCGGCACGGGTGCCGAAGTCTATCCGCCTGGTGCGAGGCTGGAGACCGAAACGACCGCAGGCGGGGGCGCCTGCGCCACACCGGCTACGGCAACGGCGGCGGTTGGCAGCCCATGCCCGATGGTGTATGTTTCCAAAGGACATGGGAACGAAGAGAGGGAGGAACGATGCCGGCGCGGAAACGGCTTTTGACGGCTGTGCTTTGTCTGA
This sequence comes from uncultured candidatus Brocadiaceae bacterium, assembly GCA_964448935.1. Lineage (GTDB taxonomy): Bacteria > Planctomycetota > Brocadiia > SM23-32 > SM23-32 > CAYVBE01. The sequence goes on along the minus strand of CAYVBE010000186.1, from coordinate 4,698 downwards.
CTCTGGGTGGCGTGCTATGCTTGCTGACCGCCGGGTGTGGACACTTCGAGAGATGTAACGAGGGAGGGACCGTGATTTCGCGAAAGGATACGCCGCCGCGGAAGGTCGTCGTCGGCACCGTGGTGAACAGCCTCTGGGGCGAGCCGACGGACCCGGACGTGCGGCTGGAGGTGGTCTGCGGGCTGATTGACGAGGTGGCGGCGGAGGCGGAGCGCAAGTATCCGGAGGACGGACTGGACCTGATCGTGCTGCCCGAGGAGGTGCTGACGGCTGGCAGTCTGGCCACGCCGGCGGAGAAGGCGCTGCCCCTGGAGGGGAGGGTGCTGGAGACCTTCGCCGCGAAGGCGCGAGAGCACGCCACCTACCTGATCGTGCCGCTGGCGCTGGCGGACGACCCGGAGAACGGGGTCTATTCCAACGCCGCTCCGCTGATTGACCGCGACGGGGAACTGGTGGGCGTCTACCGGAAATACCATCCGGTGTCCTACCCGGGCACGGACGACCTGGAGGGGGGCATCACGCCGGGCGCGGAGTTCAACGTGTTCGATTGCGATTTCGGCCGGGTGGGTATCCAGATATGCTGGGACATGAGCTACGGGGACGGCTGGGCGGAGCTGGCGCGGAAGGGGGCGGAAATAGTGGCCTGGCCGACGGCGGCGGCGCAGACGCTGCTGCCGCGGGCGCGCGCCCTGGAGAACCATTATTACATCGTCTCCAGCACCCCGCAGGACAACGCGTCGGTCTTCGAGCCCTCGGGGCTGATCGCCGCGCAGGTGAAGCCGCCGGAGCGCGTGTTGGTGCATCGGTTCGACCTGAGCTACATGGTGCTGCCGTGGTCCCAGCAGTTGCGCGGCGGCAAGGGCCTGACAGAACTGTTCGGCGACCGGGTGGGGTATCACTGGTCGGACACGGAGCTGAGCGGCACGTTCTGGTCGAACGACCCCGAGACGACCATCGGCGAGATGGCCGAGAAGCTGGGCGTGCTCGAATTCCACGAGGAGGTCGAGCGCAGCCGGAAGCTGCAGGAGGACGGCAGGCCCGGCGGAAGGTCGAAGTTCGAAGGGCGAAAGGCGAAGTGAGAACGGCAGGCGATAGGCGATAGGTACGGCAACGGCGGACGGCAGGATTTCAGGCTGGAGGCTGGAGACCGGAGGTACGGCGAACGGCGAACGGCGGACGGCAGGCGGCGGACGGCAGGCTTTAGGCTTCAGGCGATAGGTACGACCACGGCGTACGGCGGGCTACGGGCGCGGGGGCAGCACGGGGCGGCATACGCACGGTCCGATGTCGCTACGCGCAAAAAGGCCGAGGGCAGAGATTTATTCGCGCAATACATAAGGTACAGTGTCTCTGTGGCGCCATCGGCTATATTATAGTGCCAGTTCTCCCGGAGAAACGACCGCAGGCGGGGGCATGGTGAAGGATGAAGAGCGAAGGGCGAAAGGCGAAGTGAGAACGGCAGGCGATAGGTACGGCGAACGGAGGACGGCAGGATTTCAGGCTGGAGGCTGGAGACCGGAGGTACGGCGAACGGCGAACGGCAGGCCGGGGACGGCAAGGCCGAAGGGCGAAGGCTGAAGGTCGAAGTAACGGCTACGGCAAACGGCGACGACCGCAGGCGAGGGCGCCTGCGCCACACCGGCTTTGGCTTTCGGCCGTTGCCGTTATCCGCGTCAATCCGTGCCTATCAGCGGCTATAAGGCTGTTATTGGTTATCTGCTATCGGTTACTTGTCGAACGGCCTCCGGCTGTGGTCGTTGAACCCGGAGGGGCCGTTCTCTGTGCCTCGCCGTCTCTGCGGTGGAACGGCGCGTCTTGCCCGGCCGGCTCACTTCACCAGCATATCCGGGCGCTCTATGGTCTGGCCTTCGGCTTCGGCCTGTATGGTGGGCCAGTCGTCGGACGGGGCGGTCAGGAGCGCCACTCCCTCTTCTCGGACCAGGATGGTGTCCTCGCACTTGGTGCCGCAGATGGACGGGTTCCACGCGTATGCCTGGCCGGCGCGGACGGTTTCCTTGCAGTCCGGGGTGGCGATGAATTCACGGCCCAGGTAGCCGACGCCGCCTCCCTGGTGGTGCAGCTTCCATTCTTCCGGGAAACCGTTCTCGGCGTAGGCGTCCCGGATGCCTTCGAAGACCTCGGCGACCCTCCGGCCGGGGCGGGTGCCCAGGATGGCGGCGGCGTCCACGGCGCAGACGGCCCGGTGGCGGCGCATCAGTTCCTCGTCCGGGTCGCCGAAGTGCACCAGCCGCGTCATGGCGGCGATGAGCCCCTGCCGGCGGCCGCAGAAGACCAGCATGACGTATTGCTCGATCGGTTCGTGCTTGACCAGCGGGTGGCGCCAGCGGCGGATGCGCTCGTCTGCGGCCACCAGCAGGACGATGGGTGTGATGCCGCGCACGCGGAGTTCCTCGCCGATCAGGGCGGCGGCTTCGCGCTCGGTCATGCCGCGCTCGACGGACCGGGCGGCGGATTCCATGGCCAGGGTGGCGTCGGCGCCCAGTTCCTGGTAACGGTCCACCTCGGCCGCGGTGAGCATGTAGCGCAGGCGCTGGAATCCCTCCGGCAAGGGGGGGAGCCCGGCGGTGCCGTCGTCGGCCGCCATGCGGGCGCCGGTGCCCAGGCGGCGGATGATCTCGGCGTGCCGGCCGGGCTCGTGCCAGGGGTATTCCTCGGTGTTGCCGATGTCCACGTCGGCCAGCTCTTCGGTGAGCAGGCGCTCCATCTCGATGTTGTTGGTGACCAGGGTGACGACGTCGGGCCGGACGACCAGGGATGCGACGCCGGTCTCGGCGGCGTTGTTGACCAGATTATCGGCGCCGCAGCCGAGCCAGGCGAAGTTGTCGCCGCGCGAGAGCACGACGCCTCCCAGCTCGTGGGCGTCGAGGAAGGTCTGGACGCGGTTCAATTTGACGGCGAATTCCTCGGATTGGTTCATGGGGCCTCCTCACACGAGTTTGGGGTGTGCCTTAGTTGCTATGTTCCGCCCTTTCAGGGCTCACACTCATGGTTTGCGTGGTTCCCAGGGCGGCGCCCTGCGGGCTTGCCCTGGGCTGATATGTCCGGCCCTTTCAGGGCCACACGGCTCAAGCGTATGGCCACAGGCCCGGCGTGGTCGTCGTGGAAGCGGCCAAGTTGCCGCGTCGCTTCGCTCCTGGCAATGACAAGTGCTGGTGACCGGCGCAGGCTCGCCATGCCGGAGGGCAGAGGGCGCAACCCGTCATTGCGAGCGCCAGTGGAGCAATCTCGTCGTGTCGTGCGTGCAGCATCGGCTTTCGAGACGGTCAGCTCGTTCGGCGGTATTTGTCCAGCCATCTCTCGAGGTCCTCGGGGGTGTCTATGCCTATGCCGGCGTGGTCGGTCCGGCCGACGCGGATGTGGCGGCCGGCGGCGAGGGCCCTTAGCTGCTCCAGTTTCTCGGCCTCCTCCAGCGGGGCGCGGGGCAGGTCGGTGAATTCCAGCAGGAACTGCCGCCGGTAGCTGTAGATGCCCAGGTGGTGCAGCGGACGCACGGGCGGGTCGGCGGGCAGGCCGGCAGCGTCGCGGAAGTGGGGCAGTGGCGAGCGGCTGAAATACAGCGCGTGCCCCCGGCCGTCGGTGACCACCTTGACCACGTTGGGGTCGCGCCACTCGGTCTCCTCGCGGATGGGGCAGGCCAGGGTGCCCATGTCCGCCTCGGGGTCGTCGGCCAGCAGGCCGATGACCTGCTCCACCTGCTCCGGCTCTATCTCCGGCTCGTCGCCCTGTATGTTGACGATAACGGGATGGTCCAAGTCTGCGGCGACCTGGGCGATGCGGTCGGTGCCGCTGCGGTGGGCGGGGTCGGTCATGCGGGCCTCGCCGCCGAAGTCTTCGACGGCGTCCGCGATGCGCCGGTCATCGGTGGCGACGATAACGCGGTCCACGGAGGGCGCCCGGCCCGCGCGGTCGCAGATGTGCTGGATTATGTATTTGCCGGTCACCTCGCGGGCGACCTCGAGGATGGGCTTGCCCGGCAGGCGCGTGGACGCGTAGCGGGCGGGGATGATGACGGCGGCTCTCACGGATGCATGACCTCCGCCGGCCGGGGGCCGGCCGCAAAAAGTGTCACAGTGGCCGCAGCACGGCGACGCGAGCGTTCTCCTTGATGCAGGCGCCTTTCTCGGGCACGCGCAGGGCGGCGATGATCTCGTGCGACGACGGCAGGGCGACGCTCAGGTCGCAGCCGCAGCGCAGCAGTCGCGCGTCGGGCACCAGCAGCACGGGCGGCGCGCCGTCTTTGAGGCGCTCGTTGAAGCGCACCAGATACGTGCCTTGCTCCAGGTTCCACCAACCGTAGTCATCGTCGGGCGAGCGCTTCTCGGTGGCGACGGGCTCGGTGGAGGCGGGCTTCATCTCGCCCCCGCCGAAGTCTATATCCGCGCAGTCGGTCAGCCGAAGCACCTCGTCCACGGTGATGTGGACGGCGAGCGGGCCGACCTGCTTGTCCTTGTAGACGGTGTGTTCCAGGAACTGATCGAACAGGTCTTCCGGTTCCATGGTGCGTCCCCTGCGGTGAATGGAGTGGTCCTCCTGCCCACGGTTGACAATATACCATGAGCGGGCGGGAGGTGCATGTGAGAACGGTAGGCTTTCAGGCTTTAGGCTTGAGGCTTTAGGTACGGCAACGGCGTACGGCAACGGCAGACGGCGACGGCAGGCGGCAACGGCGACGGCAGG
>CAYVBE010000185.1:0-8404 GCA_964448935.1 uncultured candidatus Brocadiaceae bacterium | reverse complement strand
ATCCTGCGGCAGGTTTTCGGCGAGGAATTCCTGGCCGAAGTGGAGCGCCTCGTGGCGACCGAGCAAGATTCCTGGACCTGATCCGCGACGAACGGGGCCGCAGGAGGATGCATCTCGTTCGAGCTCAGCCCCGTTTATGTGGCGAGTTGATCTCCCGAATCTAAGGGCAGCATAAGGTCGAAGCGGCTGCCCCGGCCGCGGGCGCTTTCTATCCGAAACTCGCCGCCCAGCAGGCCGGCCCTCTGCTCGATGCGGAACAGACCGGAGCCCCCGCCGTTGTCACGGCTCGCTTTCAACTTCTCCGGCACGAACCCCGCGCCCCGGTCCTCGACGACCAGGTGGAACATGTCGCCCTCACGCCTCAGCTCCAGGCGCACAGTCTCCACACCGGCGTGCTTGGCCACGTTGAACAGCAACTCCGAGGCAGCCTGGTAGGCGAAGGTCCTGATCTCCTCTTCCACGTCCATCTCGCTACCGTCAATGGCCGTCTGCACGTTCAGGCCGTGGTTCTCCCGCGTGCTGTGCGCCAGCGACTCCAGCGCCGCGCCCAGGCCCTGGGTATGGAGGTGGGGCGGACTGAGTTCGCAGCTCAGGCTGCGGGATACCGCGATGGCGCGCGTGAGCGCCTGCAGAGCGTCGTGGAAGGGCTCCGGGCGTTCCTCCTTCGGGCCGGCTGCTGCGCTCAATCTGAGTTTGGCGTAGGCCAGTATCTGCTGCAGGTCATCGTGCAGGATGAGCGCTATGCGGCTGCGCTCCCGTTCCTCGGCGCTGATCAGTTCCATGGCCAGATATTCCATCTCGACCGTGCGCCGGCGGAGTTGCTCCAGCAGGTCGCGCACCTCGAGCTGGCGGCTCCGGGATTGGATGCCCTCCCGCACAATGCCCGTCAGGGTGGCGGCCTCGACGGGGCGGCGAAGGGCGGTGATGTCACGCCGGGCGGAGAGCCGCTGCATGGTCTGCGTCTCGTGAGGGCCCCTTCCCGCCAGCATCAGGACGGGCAGACTGGACCATGCGGGCTGCTCGTCCAGTCTTTCCGTCAGCCGCCGCGTGCCACCGCCTGTCAGGGCCTCCTCGCCGACGACCACTCCGCCGCAGTCCGGCCCCATGGCCCGCAGCAGTTCCTCCAGGTCACCGCAGGCGACGGCGGCGATGCCCTTTGCGTTCAGCCGCTCGCACACCAGTTCCGCGTCCCGTCCCACGGGCAGCAGGACGGCTACTTCGAGGGTTCTCTGCTCGCCGGCGATGTCCGCTTCAGCCTTCATCGTCTTCGTCGTCGGCTCCCCTTGCTCGGCCCATCAGTGTTTCCTTCTTTCCGGAAAACGCGGGAGTACCGGTGAGGAGGCCCGTGAACTGGGGCAGGGGTTCGCCCACCCGGCAGCCCTCGGGGGTTATCATGAACTCGCGGATGGTCTTCTCGTGGTCGCCGTGGCGTTTCTTGACCACTGCAATGCAGCGGCGCAACGCGCTGTGGGCCTCAAAATGCCGGAGCAGAATAACGGTGTCGACAATATAGCTGGCTGCCACCGGCGGGGCCGCTTCATGGTATATCCCGTGCGTCGTCAAAACCATGAGCGTCAGCACGCCGGCGCCGCTCAGGTAGGACAACAGTTCGTGGAGCTGGGAGGTCAGCAACGCCTGGTCGTGCATGGCGCTCATATAGCCGGAAATGCTGTCAATGACGACCACGCTGGCGCCGCCCTCCTCTACGGCGGACCGCACCGCGTGGGAGAACTCGCCCGGACTCATCTCTCCCACGGCCACCTGTCGCAGGTCCACCAGCCCACGCTCTATGTAGTCGGGCATGGGCATGCTGAGGGCCTCCGAGCGCCGCAGGAAAGTCTCCCGGCGCTCGTCGAAGCAGAAGATGACGGACTTCTCTCCCCTCTCGGCCGCTGCCCGCACGTAGAGGCTGGCCAGGGTGCTCTTGCCGGACCCGCTGGTTCCCGTTATCAGGCAGGCCGTCCCTTCCTCCAGCCCGCCGCCCAGCATGGCGTCTATCCCCTCGACACCGCTGGCAATGGTCTCCCAGTCGCGGCGCCCGTCGCGTCCGTCGGTCTGCAGGCGGGGAAAGACATCCATCCCCCCGGTGCGGATGCGGAAGTCATGGTAGCCGCCCAGGTAGGGCATGCCCCGCATCTTGGCGACTTTGAGCCGTCTGCAATGGGCGCCGTAGCTCGGGAAGGACATCTCGAGCTCGATTACGCCGTGCAGAAGCGTGGGGAGCTGGAGCGTGCTCGGGCCGATTTCCCCGCACGTGAACAGGGCAGTGCAGGAGGTGTCTTGCAGCAGGTCTTTGACCGTCAGGACGGGCCCCCGGAGCTGCTGGGCGGAGGCGGCCAGGACGGCAAGTTCGCTTATGGAGTCCAGGACCAGCCGCTCCGGCCGATAGTCCTTGATGCTGGCGACGATGGTCTCCGTCAACTCCTGAAGCTGTATCTCGTTGGGGGCGAAGACGGTCTGTTCGGCGACAGCCTTCTTCCGGACGGACTCGGGCAACTCCATGAATTCGATGGCCTCCAGCGACCACCCGTGAGAGCGTGCCATGTTCGCCAGCTCCTCGCGGCTCTGCATCAGGCTCACATAGAGCACGCGCTCTCCGGCACGGACGCCCTCCCGCAGAAAGTGGAGACTAAGGGTGGTTTTGCCCATGCCCGCGTGCCCATGGACAAGGTACGTCCACCCCGCGGGCAGCCCACCGTTCAGTATCTCGTCCAGTCCGGCCACGCCGGTGGGGGCGCGTTCAGGCAATTCGACGGATGCATCCATTCTCCCAGCCCCTGGCAGTGGAAGTAAGAACTGTTGCCCGCTCCGGCCGATGCAGACACCCGTAGCGTGGGTCCTGCGGCGGCTTCTGTCAAGTGCCGTCGGAGGGGCCACAACACCCGCTCCCGGCCGATATGCTTGAAATGATGCCGTCGGGGTGCCAGAATAGGGGTCCGTCCCGGCCTTTTTTTCATCACCTTTGCGAGGAGTCGGTTATGGCGAAGATCAATTTCGGCGGTGTGGAAGAAGATGTTGTGACCCGCGAAGAGTTCCCGCTGGAGAAAGCGCGCGAGGTGCTGGCGGACGAGACCATCGCCGTGGTCGGCTACGGTGTGCAGGGACCGGCGCAGGCGCTGAACATGCGCGACAACGGCCTGAACGTGATCGTCGGCCAGGCGAAGGAACACGGCGACTACTGGCAGAAGGCCGTGGACGACGGCTGGGTGCCGGGCGAGACGCTGTTCTCCATTCCCGAGGCGGTCGAGCGTGGCACCATCGTGCAGTACCTGGTCAGCGACGCCGCGCAGATGCTGCTCTGGGACGTGGTGAAGCCGCGCCTGAACGACGGGGATGCGCTCTACTTCTCGCACGGCTTTTCCATCGTTTACCGCGAGCGGACAGGCGTCGTCCCGCCAGAGGGCGTGGACGTCATCATGGTGGCGCCGAAGGGCTCGGGCACGTCCGTGCGCCGCAACTTCCTGGAGGGCAGCGGCATCAACAGCAGCTACGCGGTGTCCCGGGACGCCACGGGCCACGCCGAGGAGCGCTGCATGGCCGTCGGCATCGGCATCGGCTCGGGCTACCTGTTCCCCACCACCTTCCAGAATGAGACCTTCAGCGACCTGACCGGCGAGCGCGGCGTGCTGATGGGCGCGCTGGCCGGCGTGATGGAGGCGCAGTACAACACCCTGCGCGAGCACGGCCACAGCCCCAGCGAGGCCTTTAACGAGACGGTCGAGGAGCTGACCCAGAGCCTGATCAAGCTGGTGGCCGAGAACGGCATGGACTGGATGTACGCCAACTGCAGCACCACCGCCCAGCGGGGCGCGCTGGACTGGCGGCACCGGTTCCGCGAGGCGGTCGCGCCGGTCTTCGACGACCTCTACAAACGCGTGGCCGACGGCACGGAGGCGCAGATCGTGCTGGAGGCCAACAGCCGGCCGGACTACGCCGAGAAGCTCCGCGCGGAGCTGGACGAGATCAAAAAATCCGAGATGTGGCAAGCGGGCGCCAAAGTCCGCAGCCTCCGCCCCGAGAACTGGGAGGAGGGCGAGTAAGCCACCACGAAAGGCTGGCGCTTGAAGGGGCATCGGGCGGGCCATCCGCTCCGGTGCCCTTTCTTCCTGGCGCCCCGTTCAGCCGGCTTCGGACCGGAATTCGATAACTGGCTCCGCCAGTTCGGGATGGTCGCGGGCGAGCCGCTCCAGGACCGGGCCCGCCTGCGGGTGGCCGGCCAGATAGAGCGTTGCGGCCATGGTCAGGACGGCGTCCGCCTGGGGCGGAGCGAGCGTAGCGTAGCGTGCCAGGGCGTCCACGGCCCGCTCCCGCCCGCCGGGGGCCTGGAAGGTTCCTGCCAATGCGCGGCGCACCATGTCGCACCGGACGGCGAATGCCTGCTCGGCGGTCAGCCCCCGCTGCTCCAGCAACTCCCGCCGCGCCGCGGGCCAGGCCGGCGCGTGCCGCACCGCCTCCCGCAGGGGTTGCTCAATCGAACGCTCCCCCGGCCGGCCGAGTGAACGGAGCACAACCAGGGCAGTGGTGTCGTCCGTTTTCAGGTATGTGGCCAGCCCGTCGCGCAGACGCGCGGCGGCTCCCGGCTGCATTTCCCCCTGCAGCCGGGCCACCTCGACGGCCAGCCGCACCGCCGTCCCAGCGTCCAGCCGGACCCGCGCGGGAAGGTCCATGACAGCCCGCGGCGTACTCACACGAACGGTGCGGGGTTGCGCCCGCCGACCGACGAGGGCCCGGGCCGCGCGGTTCAGCGTGGGATCGTCCGCATAGCGCCCGGCAAGCAGAACGAACGGCACTCCGAGGGCAAGCAACACCCCGACGGCCAGACCGAGCAGCCAGGCCATTCCCTTGCCCCGCAGGTGGCCCCCGGCCATCAGTCGCCCTCCTCTTCGGCGATCTCCTCCATGGTGCGGCCGGTCAGGGCGGAGTCCGGCCCCTCCTCGGTGATGTCGCGCTCGCGGTCGGCGAAGTCGTCTTTCATCTTGATGAGCAGCCAGTTCTTCTCGCCCCGGCCCTTCATCTGGACCAGCGCCCAGTTGCCCTTCAGCTTCCGGCCCTCCAGACGCACCTCGATGTGCCCTTCTTCGGCCATCTGCGGCAGCGGCGTGTCCTTGATGTTCTCGAACGTGCCCGTGTCCCAGACCATAACGGTGCCGCCGCCGTATTCGTCCTCCGGGATGGCGCCCTCGAACCCGGCGTAGTCCAGCGGGTGGTCCTCCGTGCGCACCGCCAGCCGCTTATCGGCGGGGTTCAGGGAAGGCCCTTTCGGCACCGCCCAGGACAGCAGCACCCCCTCGCACTCCAGCCGCAGGTCGTAGTGCAGGCGGCTGGCGTCGTGCTTCTGGATGGCGTAGGTGCGGCCCTCGCCCTCGGCGGCCTCGGCGGACGGTTCGGACGATTTCTCGAAGTCCCGTTTCTCGGCGTATTCGTCCAGCGGCATGGGCGGGGTTTCCTCCGGAGCAGCGTTATCCGGATTATAGGACGGGGTGCAGGTGGCCGCAAACGGGCGGGACACGGACTGGGTGAACTTGCCGTGGCGGCTGAGGCGCCTATAATGGAGACGGACAGTTTCATCCTCTGAACGGATCATCACGCACTGTGAACAGCCGGCCAGCCCCAGCCCGCTACGCGTGCCCGCTGACGCGGTTGACGCGTAAAAAGAAGCCTCCACCCGTCGCCTGACGCCTCCCGTGTGTCAGAATTCTTCTCTTACCAGACGAGGTGAACGAAAATGGCGGGTCATTCCCACTGGGCCGGCATAAAGCACAAGAAGGCCAAGGAAGACAAGAAGCGCGGCAAAATATTCAGCCGCATCAGCAAGCAGATCATGACCGCCGTGCGTGAGGGCGGCAAGGACCCCGCGACCAACCTGGACCTGCAGTCCGCCATAGACGCTGCTAAAGAGGCGGACATGCCGAAGGACAACGTCGAACGGGCCATCCTGAAGGGCGCGGGCGAGCTGGAGGGCCAGCAGCTGGAGCCGGCGGTCTACGAGGGCTACGGCCCGGGCGGCGCGGCGGTGCTGGTGGAAGCCCTGACCGACAACCGCAACCGCACCACGGCGCACGTGCGCAAGATCTTCGAGGCCCACGGCGGCGAGCTGGGCACCAACGGCTGCGTGAGCTGGGTGTTCGACACGAAGGGGCTGATCCTCCTGTCGCTGAACGAGCACACCGAGGAGGAGGTGTTCGACGTGGCGGTCGAGGCGGGAGCGGAGGACTTCCAGCAGGCCGGCGAGGTTTACGAACTCACCTGCCCCGCCTCAGACTTCCACGCCGTGAAGAAAGCCCTGGACGAGGCCGGCATCGAGCGGGAGTCCGCCGAGATCACGCGCGTGCCGAAGAACTACGTGGACCTGGACCCGGACGATGGCCGGAAGATGCTGAAGCTGATGGAAGAGATGGAGGACGACGAGGACGTGACCAACGTTCACTCGAACTTCAACCTGCCGCCGGAACTGGTGCAAGAATTGGATCAGGAGTAGCGGGGCGGCGGGGAGACGGCACACGGAGTTTGTGGACCGACACAAAAAAAGCGGCCGGCGACGGTGAACGTCGATACGCGTTTAGCCTGGGTCGCCCTGAGGCACTACGGCGGAAGCATACCCACCACGGCTCTGCAAGAGTGCGTACGGAAGAACTACCCTTCCACGGTTGCGTATCCCTTTCAGAGAATGGCTGTCGTCACGCGGGCGGGAGCGTGCAAATCCCGCAAGAAAACGGATGTTTCCCCGGCGGGGAAAAAGGATGCGATCGGAAGCCGCGGTCGGGCCGTTTCGCCTGAAAGGCGCAAAACATATCAGCCCAGGGCAGAGCCCGCAGGGCGTCGCCCTGGGAACCGTGACCGTTCCAGTTCTCAGCCCTGAAGGGGCGGAACCCGGCTCGTCAACCCTGCTGTCCCTGGTGGTGAAAACGAAGCGCGGGAACGGGCACGGACAATGGCGGACGCGTGTCGTCCTACTGATGTTCCGCCCTTTCAGGGCTCAAATTTTTTTCTGCGTTCTTACCCAGGGCTGCGCCCTGCGGGCTTGCCCTGGGCTTTTATATCCCCGCCCTTACAGGGCGAAATCCGTGCATCGATCATATCAGGTTCAGATGCGAGAGGCGGGGTGTACTACGAACCTTCTCGGATGGTCGGGCTAAACACGTACAAACGACTTCGGGCGCTTTGAAGCGGTCGGTTTAGCGCTTGCTGTACTGCGGGGAGCGCCGGGCGCCGCGCTTGCCGTATTTCTTGCGTTCGACCTTCCGGGAATCCACCGTCAGCAGGCCGGCGGCCTTCAGGTCCTCCCGCAGGGAGGCGTCGCTTTTCTCCAGCGCGCGGGCCAGGCCCAGCTTCACGGCGTCTGACTGCCCGGTGATGCCCCCGCCCTTCACGCTCACCAGCACGTCGAAGCGGCCCTGATTGTGGGTAACGGTCAGCGGTCTGCGCACGGCGAGCTGGTGGTCTTCGCGCGTGAAATACTCCTCCATATCGCAGTCGTTGACCTTTATGTCACCCGTGCCGGGCCTGATCCGCACACTGGCCACTGCCGCTTTCCTGCGTCCCGTTCCCCAGATATAATCGTCAGCCATTCCTCGATCCCTGTTCGATTCTCAGTCCGTGTAGTCTCACACCTTTAGTGGTTCATGACACTTAATTTTATGGGTTCAGCCGGAGCGCCGGTGTGCCAGATGCAAGGCGCGGTAAGGAGGCGACCCTGGCGGGTCGCCGACGAGGCGCAACGCAGCAGATGGTGTGCCGCCGCCCGGCCCTTTGGGAGCCATGCTGGCGGGCCACTTCTGCGTTGCAACTCCGCAGGGACCAGAAAGGTCGGCTTTGTCGCCGCGCCTTGAATTGACCTCGCCAGCATGGCTCTGAACCCCAAAAATCAAGTGTCATGGACCACTAGCGGCTCGGGTTGATGATTCTCGTGGGGATGCTCCGAGCCGGCATAGACCTTCAGCCGCTTCAGCATCCGGTCGCCCAGCTTGTTCTTCGGCAGCATGCGCCGCACGCTCTCCATGACGATGCGCGTGGGGTGCTTCTCGAGCATCTCCCGCGCGGGGGTCTCCCTCAGCCCGCCGGGATAGCCGGAGAAGCTCTGGTAGACCTTGTCGTCCAACTTGTTGCCGCTCATGCGCACCTTTTCCGCGTTGGTTACCACCACGAAAGCGCCGGTGTCCACGTGCGGCGTGTAATCCGGGCGGTCCTTCCCCATCAGGACCGTCGCGATCCGAGACGCAAGGCGACCCAGCACCCGTCCGTCGGCATCCACGTGATACCAGCGGCGGTTATTCTCGTAATCTTCTTTTCTGGCAAGCGGAGTTCCCATGGGAAGCGTACCGATAGAGCACTGCAAGAGAACATCACCCTCAAGATGGGTAAGAAATAGTCTATATGAAACCGGGCGGCGTGTCAAAGGCAAGGC
>CAYVBE010000184.1:0-8413 GCA_964448935.1 uncultured candidatus Brocadiaceae bacterium | reverse complement strand
GATGCACCGCTGCGCCAAAAGCCGCGCAGCATAATGTCGAAAGTCGAGTTAACAGGGAGGGGAAGATGTTGAGAGAGACGTCGTCTATCGTCACTGCCCTGTCCATCGGCGTTCTGTTTTTGATCTCGTCGGCGCTGGCCGCAGAATCCGTGCCGGAGAACCGCCCCGCCGACAGCGTTCCCATGGCCGAGATATGGATCAAGGACCAGCCCATCCGCGGCCGCATCGTGTTGGAGACGGAAACTTCCCTGCGGATAGACCCGCCCGGCCGGTCCCCGATGGCCTATCCGCTGGACAGTCTGCAGAAGATCAACCGGTTCACGCTGCCTACCTATGAGTATTACGAAGAAGTGGGCGACGCGTGGCGCGACCGGGCGTGGGGGGCCGCGGACCCGCCGGAGGCGTTTATCAAGGCCCGCCGCGCCTACCGCAGGGCCATCGAGCACGCACCTGCGGAGGAGCAGGCGGAGCGGCTACGGGCCAAACTGGAAGCGGTGGCCGCGGAACGCGAAGAATGGCACCGGGAGGCGCTCAAAGAAGAGGAACTGCGAAAGGCCGCCCACGAGGCCGAAGCGGCGCGGATCAGCAAGGAGCTGGCCAAAGAAGAACTCGCCTCCGTGCGCCGCCAGGAGGAGGTGCTAAAGGAAATGCGAGACTCCTTCGAGCGGGCCGGAGAGCGGCTCCGGCGGCTGGAGGAATTCGCGCGGGACGTTAGCGGTGAGATCGAAGACCTGGAAGAAGACATTGACCGCCTCTACGACCGCGACCGCGCCTTCGTGAGAACCACCGTCTTCCTGGACCTCAGACGCAACTACCGGGACCTGGAGGACCGGCTGGAAAGGCTGGAGACCATGCTGTCGGAGTAAGCTCACTCCAGCGAGCCGTCTGAGTGGCCCCCGTGGCGAGACGACTACGAGGACGGGATGCCCGTGAGGGAGATGAGGCGGGATTTGAAATCTTCATACTCTCCGCCGGTTCCGCTGAGCAGTTCATCCAGCTTGTAGAACCGGTTTGTCGTGGGCGACTCCCGCCGCGCCATCTCCAGGTCAAGCCCGTCCACGTTGTACACCGTCCAACATTCGACATACCCGCGGTCGCGCGCTTTCTGGTGGCTCTTTTCCGCTTCCCCTATGCGGTTATGAATGTTGCTGTAGTCCTGCCCCGCCTTGACTTCAATGGCGATCATATTCCGGAAATTCTCCGGAGACATAGCCTCCCGTATGATAATGTCCGGGTCAGGAGCAAATTCCACCAGGACGGCACGGCCAGCAGCATTTTCAAGACGTATCCGCGTAGGCTCTGTCTCGACCGCGTTGTCAGCCACAATGGCCTCCACTACCTCGAACACCTGCTTGATCCCAACCGCACCCCGTTGGACGTTGGCACCGCCCCTCAACTGCGCCCCAAGCGTCAGAAGGGTCAGGTCATCGAGGAGTGAGCTGCTGATCTGCCCTTCGCGAAGCCCGGAGAGCAGTTGCCCGGCGGCCCGAATCATCTCCTCGCAAAGCGGCTCAATGCTGTGAACGTTGCCGTCCGTTATGCGCCCTTCGTCCTCCATCTTTACGAAACGACTCAGGTCAAGCTCCGCCCTGTAGAATGCTTTCCGGCTGAAGCCGAGCAGCAGGCGGTAGTAACCCGGCAGGAACGGGTTCTTCCGCAGAATGATAGGGACGGGAAACAGAAGCTCTCCACGCATACCGTGGGAAGCCAGAGCGGCCAGAGCGAACTCGGGGACAAGTTCATTGAGTTCCCGGTCTATCTCGCCGATGGGAAGCCCGGCGACTGTTTCAAGCAGCGCGTCCTGGAGGTAAAGCTGACGGATCTCCGAAAGGGATTCAGCAAAGTCCGCCTGCAGGTCAGGCTCCGGGACGCGGATAGAACGAGCCATCGGTGTCCTCCAGTCTGCTAACGGCTTGCCCGTCGAGTTCGAGCCGTTCCGCCGCCATCGCGACGTAATCGGGGTGAAGCTCTATTCCCAGAAAACGGCGCCCCAACCGCAGGGCCACCACACCCGTGGTCCCAGAGCCCATGAAAGGATCCAGCACAACGTCTCCATCGCGGGAACCCGTCTTTATGCAAGGCTCCACAAGCTCAGGCGGGAAAGTCGCAAAGTGTGCGTCGGGAAAAGGCTGAGTGCATATGGACCACACAGTCCGGCGATTCCGCCAGTTCCCGTTGGTATGCACCCTGGCTGCGTCGTAATCGTAGAAATAGTGTTCTGACAGGGAGAAGAGGAAAAGGTACTCGTGGCACCGGGTCGGCCTGTCTTTGACGCTCTCGGGCATTGCGTTGGGTTTGTGCCATATGACGTCCGAACGCAGATACCAACCAGCGTCTTGAAGCGCAAAGGCGACGCGCCACGGGATACCCAATAGATCCTTGTTCTTGAGCCCTTCCGGGTTCTCCGGGCGAACGTCCATCTCGCGTGCCGGATTCTTCTTATCCGGAGCCCGTCGAGCCCGGTTGCCGCTGGTATAGCCATCGCCAATGTTCAACCACATAACACCGTCCGGCCTTAGAACGCGTCGGACCTCGGCGAATACGGACTGGAGACGGACAAGGTATTTTCTGAGAGTGGCCTCAAGGCCGATCTGGCCCTCGATCCCGTAATCGCGCAATCCCCAGTACGGTGGGCTGGTGACCACGCACTGGACGGAATCCGCGGCCAAGAGTCTCAGCGCCTTCAGCGAGTCCCCCTCGATCAGCAGGGCCTCTTCCGCTGATGTTGTCCCACGAAGCAGCGATTTATACTTCCCTGACATCTTTCCGGCGCCCGATACATGTTAGCGAGCCCGCAGCCTGTGAACAGAATAGCCGTTGGGCGACAGGCAGTCAACCCTGCCCGCCATACAGCGCGGGCAGGTGTCAGTTACCGTTACCCTCACTCCAGCGCGCCGTGCACGTAGGAGCACCAGCCGCGCACGCAGCACTTGTCGCACAGGGGGTTGCGGGCTCGGCAGGTCCGGCGGCCGTGTTGGATCAGGTTCAGGTGCCCGCTGTATTTGTCTTCGTCCGGTATCAGATCGTCCAGCAGGCCGTGGGCCTTGCGGCGGTTGGCGTTCTGCGGTATCAGGCCCAGGCGGCGGCTAACCCGGTGCACGTGGGTGTCCACCACGAACACGGGCCTGCCCAGACCGAACAGCAGCACCAGCCGGGCCGTCTTGACGCCCACGCCGCGTATCCGGGTCAGCTCTGCCTCGGCCTCCCGGCTGTCCATGTCGTCCAGGAAGTCCAGCGAATACCGGTCGCGGTCGCTCAGCCAGTCCATGACGGCCTTGATGCTCCGGGATTTCTGCTCCGCCAGGCCGCCGCTGCGGATGGTCTCCTCGATCTGGGGCGGCGAGGCACCCGCGAGCCCTTCCCAGTCGCCGAAACGGTCCATCAGCTCCCGGTAGGCGCGGCTGCTGTTCACATCGGAGGTGTTCTGGGACAGGATGCCCCGCACCAGGACCGCGAGCGGGTCCTCCGGGTCCTCCAGGCTCTTCCGGCCATAGCACTCGTCCAGGGCCTCCAGCACGGGGGCGGCCTTGCGTTCGGCAGGCTGCTCCCAGACATCTCCCTCGCTACCGGCCATCACTCATCCTCCCCCTCCGGACCGCCGGGTCGAAGCGAACTCTCGTAGAGGTCGCCGCCGAAGGCGTCGTTCACCACCACGGCGGGAAAGTCCTTCACCACCAGCCGGCGCACGGCCTCGGGTCCCAGCTCGGGATAGGCGATGACCTCCGCGCTCTGCACGGTCCGCGCCAGCAGCGCGCCGGCTCCGCCTATGGCCGCCAGGTAGAGCGCCCTGCAGCGCTCCAGCGCCCGGCGCACCTCCGGTCCCCGCGCGCCTTTGCCGATCGTCGCCTTCACCCCCGCCTCGTAGAGCTCCGGGGCGTAGGGGTCCATGCGGTAGCTGGTGGTGGGCCCGGCCGCGCCGATGGGGCTGCCGGACCGCGCGGGGCTGGGGCCCATGTAGTAGATGACTGCGCCTTCGAGGGGGAACGGCAACTCGTCGCCGCTCACCAGCGCCTCCACCAGTTGCCGGTGGGCCGCGTCCCGTGCGGAGTATATCTCGCCGCTCAGAAGCACGCGATCGCCGTTGCGCACACCGCGCACGTCATCGTCGCCCAGGGGTGTGAACAGCCTGTGTTGGTCGGCGGCAGAAGCCATGACCGTGAACGTGCCTGTAAAGGGTGCGGAAAGGTCGCGCCGGCCCGCGTCACTCGTCCCCGGGCACCTGCAGCACGAGCCTGGCGCTGCCCGTGTTGCCCTCTCCGTCCGAGGCGGCGAAGACAAACACGTGCTCGCCCGGCTCGAGCGGTTCCGTAACGTGCGCGAAGGGCTCTTCTCCCGAATCGAATATGCCGTCTTGGGGGAACACCGCCTCCCAATCGCCGGAGTTGCGGCTCACCTCGACCCGGCTCAGCAGACCCGCCCGGTCCCGGGCCACGCCGGTTATCCGGTAGGAGCCGTCCGGCAACCGCTGCTGTTGCAGTTCCGCCACCAGCGGCGGTCCGTTGTCTATCAGCACGGACGGCGTGACGACCTCGTGCGAGAGGGACTCGTGCGGGGGGCGGTCCACGTCGTCACGTGCCACGAGCTTCAGCAGATAACGGCCGTCGGGCACGCGGAAGGTATCCCACTGCAGGCCGCTCTGCTCCCGGATGTCCTCCTCCAGCGGTTTCCACTGCGTCTCGTCCAGAGCGCGGTAGTAGAGGTCGAACGCCAGCTCGTCGTCGTTGGCGTCCGCGGCTTTCCATTCGATGGTCACCATGGCCGGCTCGCGGGCGTTGCGCCTCCTGCGCACGGGGGCCGATGGCTGACGCCCGTTCTGCCCGCCGTCCAGCAGAGTGGTGCCGTTTACGACGATGTCCTGTATCTGTGGCCTGCGGTTGGCCTGGCGATAGCTGTAGTTCACCTCCACCAGCGCGGGCGTGCCGGTGCCGGGGTGCGTGGTCAGCTCGGCGTCGAACTGGGCGAACCGCCCCAGCCGCCCCTCCACCTGCGATCCGGAGGCGTCGGTCAGCCAGTCCGACCATTTGCTCCAGTAATCGTCGGGCTTCGCGGAATTGCCCGTGCGCACGCGCAGGCGCACGTTCTGCCCCACCCCCACCTGCTGCTCCCACCACAGCCGACCCCAATGCGACAGATAGCCGGCATCGAACGGTTCGCTGCGGTAGTGACCCTCCTTTCGGTAACCTTCCTTGATGCGCCAGAGGGCGCCCGCGTTCGCCGTAGAGGCCAGCGCGCCTCCGTCCGGATCGGCGGCAACCGCAGTCACGTGGGCGGCGTCAAACTCGGTCACCACCATCTGCACCGTGTCGGGACGCACCTGGACCACTCGCCCGCCGGGCCCCGTGCCGGCCAGCAGGCTGCCATCGTTCGTGACCGCCAGACTCAGAATAAACACCTGGGGGAGGCGCAACAGCAGGTAGGCGCCCTCGCCGCGCACGATGCGGTAGATGCTGTTCTGAGAGGCCGGCGCCCCCTGCAGGGGAACCGCTTCCATGGGCGGCGCCGGGCCGGCAGGCGCGGAACCGTTCCCGCCCCCGGGCGAGCCGCCGCCGGCCGCCGTGCAGGCGTAAATTGCCCCGTCCGCGCCGAGCGCAATGTCCCGCACCTCTCCTTCGTCCGCGTCGTAGAGGATCTCGCACTCTCCGTCATCCTCAATCAGGTAGACCCATCCGTCGGGGGAGGAGCCCGCGTAGAGCCGCCCTTCCCGATCCACGGCCAGGCACAGGAAATGCCGCTGGGGGGTCTTGACCAGTTCCTTCCATTCCCCGTTCAGGCGCAGTTCCAGGATGCGCCCCTCCGGCCCGGTGGCGCAGTACACGTGGTGATCCGGCCCCAGGACCATCTCCCAGACGTAGGTATCTTCCAGGTCAACGAGCGTCTCCACGTCCCCGTGCCGATCAATCAGCAGAATCAGACCATCGGGCGCCACGCCGGCCAGGACAGCGCCGTCCGGCAGAGGCAGCACGCTGGTGACGTGCTTCTGCTCGGCCGTGTACAGGACCTCGAACTGCCCTCCGTCCCACCGGTATACCCCGCCCGGCGAGCCGGCGGCCAGGTAGGCGGCGCCATCCTCGCCCAGCTTGAGGTCCCACACGAAGCCGGCCTCCAGTCCCTCCGCCTTCTCCGTTTCCGGCGCCAGCACGACCTCTCCCGTGGAAAGCACGGAAACTCCGTCCAGCTCCCCCCGTGTGAGCCGGGCCGCGCCGCCGGTCGTCCAGGTCTTGGCGCCCACCCATGCCGGCAGCAGTGTCACAGCAAGCAGTATCATCAGGGCACGACCGATTTCCGCGCTGCGTTCTGGACTCATGGTGTCAATCTTCCTCAATCGTTATGCTCAGTGTCCGGGCGCCGTCGAGCACCCAGGGGGTCGGGACGGTCTTGACCCAATCCTCCACTAACTGGGTCGTCTGGCCGGTGCCGCCGTAGCGCAGTATGTTGAGAGCCGAGGACGGCAAGGCCGGCAGCGGCTCGCCCCGATAGCGCAGCCCCTCCCGCACAAAAGCAGTGCGGACCACCAGGTTCTTGTTGGACTCCATCTCCTGCAGCATCGTCAGCAGTTGGTCGAAGTCAACGGGCGCGAAAAACCCCGGGTCCAGCCGGGCCTTGATCGCCCGGTTGGTCATCGCGTCACAGACCAGCACGTCCACGTTCGTACCGGGGCGCGCGGTTTCCGGAATATCCACCGGAATCTGCCGCACGATGTCCTCCCCCCTCCACCTGCTGAGCCGAACCGTTAGGGTGACTTCAGAGCCGGGCGCAGCCCGCAGGCGGTCCGCCTGAACCGTCTCGATTATCGCGGCATCCAGCCCCGGCTCCACCTCCACCCGATAGTCCAGCCCGGTCAACTGGACCTCTCGGAATTCGTTCATGAACAGAGCGGAAAGCGGCATCCCGACCAGGTCGAACGCCGGCGTGGCAACGGACCGCGCGACGAAGTCATTCTCCAGAACCAGGGGATCGTCCACCCCGTCCACCGATATCTCGGCCCGGGCTTGAAGGGTGTATGGCTCGCCATCCCCGTGCCAGCGCAGACTGCTGTACGCGCAGGTCAGCAAGGCGAACATGGGCGCCGTCTGCCAGAAACCGGTCACCCTGTACTCGTAGCGGTCCCCCGCGTCCCCGCCCACGGTCACGCGCACGGGGAACGTCGAGGACTCCGCTCCGATGCGCCCCACGATGCCCGCGTCCAGGTCCTCGGTCACCCGCCCCACTACCCTGTGGCCGGAAGAGAGGCGAAAAGAGTTCTGGAGCGAGGGGATTACGGCGACCGCCCGCCCGACGACCAGCGGAAAGTCCACCTCCCCCGCGGCGAACATCGGGTGCCCGAAGGCAAGGACGCGGTCGCCCTCCACCCACGTGGCCGTCCCCATGCCGCTCAGGTCCATGTCCCCGGTCACGAACGCGGCGCCTACCGGCACTCCGGGCTGCAGCCGCACCTGTTCGTCCTCCGCCTGCCCCCCGGCGGCGCCCTGCACGGGCAGCAGTCCGGTGCCGTCCAGCCCGCTCAGCAGTTGCCGCCCCAGACCTGTCAGCCCATCTCCACCCAGCGGTATGGGCAGCGGGGTCAGTTCGGCAACCCGGCCCGTCTCCAGCCGCCAGCGCAGCGGACCGTTGGACCGACGCCACTCGGAGAACATGGGTGGCGCGCAGACCCGCACCAGGCGCGCCGCCATGGAGCCCGGCTCGGACGCGCGCACCACACCGGAAAGCCGGTCCTCGCTCAGCCTCTGGTACCTGGCGCGCATGATGCGCGCCGCGTCGGCCCGCCCACGCTTCGGCCGGTCCCCGGCCTCCAGCCGCCGCACCGTCAGCATCTCCTCAGCGGGCGTCACGCCCGCGATGGGCACTTTGGCGAACGACCACCCGTAGGCCAGGGCTCCGATGAGTTTGTCATCCACGTAGATAGGGCTGCCGCTCATGCCGGAGAACGGCCCCGACTCCTCCACCAGGGGACCGCTCAGGCGGATGAGGATCATGCTACCCTTGGGGAACCAGCCCCGCATCACGCCCAGAACTTCCACGCCGAACCGTTGCGGCTCCGCCCCCTTTACGGCAGTGACACCGTAGCCCTCCATGCCCGCCTTAAGCTCGTCCACCGGCATAATCTCCGGCGGACCACCGGCTCCGTGCGCAGCGGCAGCCACGCAGACAAGCAAAGCCACGACCATCAGCCGTACGGCGGGGCTCTTTCGGGTCGGCAGCACGCGTAGCACCTCACGTGGAGGAGTCCGGAAGCCTGCGGCGGGTATCTCCGTCACAGGTCAAGGCAGCGCATGAGGACATCTTAGCAGCATTGCGGGTACTCGTCCAGTTCGCGGCGGGGCCGCCTTCGCTACTGGCCGGCCCGTGGGAGTGGCCGCTCGAACTGAGGCCCTTACTCCCACTTCGGGCGCTTCGGGACACGATGCGGGGGGGG
>CAYVBE010000183.1:0-8415 GCA_964448935.1 uncultured candidatus Brocadiaceae bacterium | reverse complement strand
CGCGACGAGGACGGCGTCTGGCGGCTGGAGAGCGAGAAGCTGGGCCTGCGGCTGACCAAGGAGGTGGTGCGGCGCGGGCACGACCTGGTGTTCACCCTCGGCTGGGACGCTAACCGCGACGTGCCGGGGGCCAACGGGGGCGGCTTTGAGTGGCAACTGAACCTGCCGGCCGCCACGACGGGGCGCGACCCGCAACTACTGCCCGACAACACGGGCTGGCGTTGGCAGGTGACCGATGAGGACGCGGTCACGGTGACCTTCGAGCCGGCCGTGGAGCGCGTCTTCTTCGAACAGGGACGCAAGAACACCATCCGCACGTTTTTCTACAGCGGCGACCTGCACAAGGGAGAGGAAGAGTACACCATGACCGTCTCCCTGCCGGAAGGGGCGCGCTCCCAGGACGAGCGCTACGGCGAGGCGAACACCGAGGAGTGGATGGAAAACCCCCTGGCACTCTACGAGCCCTTCGTGGACCTGAGCGACATGAACGAGAAGCCGGCCGGCCAACACGGCTTCGTGCGGGCCGACGGCGGACGGTTCGTCTTCGAGGGCGGAACGCCCGCGCGCTTCTGGGGCTGCAACATCCAGGCATACTCCATCTTCGTGAAGGCCACCAACCCGGAAGAAGGCAAACGCATCATCGAGGATCACGCGCGGCGCATCGCGGCCCTGGGCTTCAACCTGGTCCGCCTGCACCACCACGATTCCAAGCGCTGGGTCAAGAAGTGCCTCATCGCCGACGGCCCCACCTCGCAGCGCATAGATCCGGAGGCCCTCGACAGCTACTTCTACTGGATCAAGTGCCTCCGCGACCAGGGCATTTACGTCTGGATTGACCTGCACACCGGGCGCCCCTATAAGCGCGGCGACGACATTCCGGGGTGGGACGAGATCGCCGACGGCAAGGACGTATCCGAAGCCAAGGGATTCACTTATATCAACGAGCGGCTCACCGAGCTGATCAAGAAGTTCAACGAGGAACTGCTCACCACGGAGAACCCCTACACCGGGTTGGCCCTGGCGGACGACCCGGCGGTGATGGGGATGATGCTGGTCAACGAGAACGACCTGACCTCGCACTTCGGCAACCGGTTCAACGCCGATAAGAACAATCCCATTCACCACGCTAAAATGCAGGAGCGCGTGGCGGAGTTCTGCGAGAAATGGGGGCTCGACCGCGCCGAGACCAGCAGGTTCTGGCTGCCCGGCACCAACAAGCTGTTCCTGAACACCGAGGAGGCAGCCTGGTACCGCGAGATGATTGACCACCTGCACGGACTCGGCGTCAAGGTGTCCGTCACCGGCGGCCATATATGGGGCGGCCAGGCGCTCTACTGCCTGCCCGCGCTGACCGCCGGGGACATGATTGACACGCACGGCTACGAACCCGGCGGTTTCATCTCCAGCCATCCCGCCTATAAGGGCAACGCCTTCACCCGCATCGTGCGGTCCAACGTGGCCGACATGCCGCTGGCGATATCGGAGTATAACGCCAGCGACCGCCGTGAGACGCGCGACCCCTTCACGGTGCCCCTGTATGCGGCCGCTCTGTCCGCCTTCCAGGGCATAGACGCTCCCATGCTGTTCGCCTACTCGCAGGACCAGCTCGACGACATGCGCTACGGCGGCTACCTCAACAACGGCTACAAGCACCCGGCCATCATCAGCCTGTATCCCGCCGCCGCGCTGCTCTACCGCCGCGACGTGAGCCCCGCACGCCGGCTCTACGTGGCCAGAGTCGGCCGCGACAACGCCATCATGGAAGCCGCCGGCGACACCGCCGCCTTTCGCACGCTCCAGCTTCAGCACGGCCTGCGCGTGGCCTGGGAGGCGGTCCGGGAGATGCCCTGGATGGAGCCGACGGCCGTGCCGGACGACACCGTGACGTTCACCGACCTGAACCGGAGCTTCCTGCCGGAGGACGCCGAGTTCGTGGAGAGCGATACGGGCGAGCTGCGCCGCGACTGGGCGCGGGGCGTCTTCACCATAGACACGCCCGGCAGCCAGGGCGCGTCCGGCTGGCTGGGTGAGCAGCGGGAGGTCGCGCTCTCGGACGTGAGCCTGAAGGTTAACACCCCCAAAGCCACGGTCATTGTCAGCAGCCTGGACGGACAGCCGATCGGCCGCTCCGGCAGACTGCTCATCTCCAGCGCCGCCCGGACGGCGGCCGTGGGCCCGCAGCAGTGGAACGCCAGGATCGTGGCCGAGCCGGTGACCGGCAGCATCGCCGTGCGTTCCCGCGCCGACTCGATGGCGCTGTCCCCGCTGAGGGGCGACGGCACCGAGGGCGCGGCCGTGCCGCTGGAGAAGAGCAACGGTGCCTTTACAGCGCTCCTTCGCGCGGAAGACGAGACCCTCTGGTGGATTCTCCGCGCCGAGTGACGCACGCCCCGGCCGGCCGGGCTGCCTGTGCCGGCGGCTCTGGCCTGTCAGGGAGCGATGCTGTCCCACGCCGTGCCGACGGCTATGGCCCAGTCGGACTTCCGGGGCAGCGCCACGACTTGCTCCTGCGCCGGCAACTCGCCCAACGAAATCTCTTTATAGGGTCTGAGTGTGTCAACGGCGACGGCCGGCAGCGCGATCGGTGCGCCGGACAGGTCAACGCGTACCGAGTCGGCGTCCTCCTTATAGAGAGTATAATGCGCGCCCCCCGACGCCTTCAGGCAGCAGCCATCGGTCAGCTCATTGGCCCTCTCCATCTGTGCCACGAAACGCCCGCGGCCGAAGAAAAAGGTCGAGTATGTCTTGATCCATTCGGGGTGGGGATAGTCGAAGGACATGCCCCCGCTCTCGTAGCCGCCGTCCGGTTTCTTGAGGTAGCCCCAGATATTGGCCACCCCACCGGCCATCGTGGAATCATAAAGGCCCCTCCGGGTCAGCTCCTCGGTGTAGTCCTTGTTGGGATATTTCCCCCGGATGCGAAACCTGTCCTCAGACATTGCCGGCTTGCCCGGAATTGCTTCAAGGGCCGCTACATAGACTTCATAGCCCGGTTGCCAGTGCTGATAGCCGGCGTAATCGAGCGGGCGGTTGAAGTCCACGTGTGCGGAATGATCCCCGCCGCGCGTCGGTCCTCCGGCGCGGCCGCCCAAGAAGTGGAACCAGCCCATGTGACTGTGCACGTAGTCGTGCCACGTCTTTACGAGCTCCCCGCCGGCCCATTCCTGCAAGTCAAAGCCGTAACCCATGGACCATCCGGGCATCGGGCCGAGGCGGGCCGCGATGTAGCGCTGCAGGCGCCGGTCCACCGGACCGTTTGCGCCGCCTTGCAGTTCGGTGGGCGTCCACCGCCGCTGCCGGTCGCCCCAGGGCCAGATGTGGACGACTCCTCCGGCTTTGTGGACGCGGGACACCAGATCTTCCAGAACTTCGAAGGTCCGCGGGTCCGGGTTCCGCATCTCCTTCGTCACCTGCGGCCCGGAAGTGATGTCGAACCACCTGCCGGCGATGCTGGGCACGTGAAGCCCGGTGAAACCGTGCCGGCCGAGGAAGTTTCGTATGTCGCGGTCAACCCGCTCCGGATTCTGCCGGAGGTCCCGTAGATCATCGGTGTACATGACTAACTGCGGCACAAATGCCTGCTTCTGTCCCTCGACGCCAACCTGGCGACACCACTTGCTCCCATCCGTCACCATGAACCCGACACCGTCCGGGTTTGGCGCGACGTTCACGCGCCCCTCAATGCCGTTCAGGTCGGATTCCTCGCTGGATGACCGGAAGTTCCAGACACCCGGGCGCGTGCCCGTGAACCGAAACTTCCACGTTTCCCCGCCATCGTGGAACATGCCGGTCACGTGTCGCTCGCCGCTCTCGGCATGTTCAAAGGCAACCGTTGCCTCGACATCGAACGGATTCCCCTCCCACGCAGAATTATCCAGCGTCCACTCGATGGTCTCCCATTGCAGTGCGTCCCGTTCCCAGGCTGTGACCTGCGCAGCCCACGCGCCGGACAGTTTGAGAGTCAGCACTGAAACCAAAACCAGCCATGTGAGATTGAGCTTCATTGTTCGACCCGTAATACAGTGGAAGAGCAGCCCTGCATCTTGTTCGACATCCCCATCAACCTGCCAGTGTAACCCTTCCGCATAGTCGGTCAAGGTCGTGTCATCAACTGTGTCATCGGCAAGTAGTAATGTCCGCTATTCTTATAGAAAGGAAGGCGTAGGTGTGCAGGAATGGCTTGGCACCGGCAGGCGGGGTCACTATAATGCTTGCCAACTCGCCGGGAAGCACAGCAACCGGGAAATTCAGGACAAGGAACTCGCACATGCAGACGGTTCCCTTGATTGAAGTTCATGGCGGCCCGAGGACGCGGGGCAGGCAGTGCGGCGAACAGGCGAAGGACCGTGTGCGTGCGTGCTGCGAACTTTTCCGTGGCATCATGGCCAGGGGAGGCTGGCCCTGGCCGAAGGTAAAGGAGCGGGCGGGCGCCTTCGCATCGCAGATCAAGAGCTACCGTGCGGACTACCTGAAGGAGATGGACGGCATCGCGGAAGCCGCCGGTGTGAGCCGGGAGGCCCTTATCCTCGTGAACGCCCGCAAGGAGCTGATGGCCGAGCGCAAGGGCGAGCCCCTCGACATTCATGATGAGTGTACTTCCATCGTCTGCCTGCCGGAGACCACCGTTGACGGCCATCTGCTGCACGCCCAGAACTGGGATTACCGTCAGGACTGCGCCGAACTCTGCATCGTGCTCAAGGTCGTTCCCGAGGACGGGCCGGCCTTGCTGACCTTCACCATTGCCGGGGGGCTGGCGCGCTGCGGGCTGAACTCGGCCGGCGTCGCGGTCACCGGTAACGGCCTTGCCTCCGACCGCGACCACGGGCGAACGGGCGTTCCACAGTCGCTCATTCGCCGTCGGGTGCTGGACAGCCCCAGCTACGCCGAAGCGCTCGGCGCGGTCACATCGCCGTCCGTTGCCATATCCAACAACATGACCGTCAGCAGCGCCGAGGGCGACGGCGACGCGGTCAACTTCGAGGTCGCGCCGGAGGAGGCATTCTGGCTGGCGCCGGAGGACGGCCTGGTCATTCACGCCAACTACTTCAAGAGCCCCGCCGCGCGGGCCAGGCTGCGAGACGTCGGGATGGCCAGAAGCCCCTGGACCCTCTATCGCGACCGCCGGGTGGAGGCGTTGCTGCGACCCCGGGCCGGTCAGATTAATATTGAGGCGGTCAAGGCCGCCCTGGATGACCACTTCGGCGCCCCATACGCCGTCTGCCGCAGCCCGATCACGCGGGCCGACGGCAGCGTGTCAATGACCGTGGCCACTATAATCATGGACGTCACTGCGGGGCGCATGTGGGTCCGCATGTCCCCCTGGAAGAACACCGGGACAGAAGAATACGCCCTCTGACGGCGGGCGGCCGGCGCGTAGCGGCCACGTCAATCCAGAGCCCGCTGGCCGGAGCAACGTGTGCTTGACAACGGCGTCACGTATGGGTGCAATGGAAGGGGGCGGCCGGTAGTGCCCGGCCGCTCTCGGCCCTGCCGTTCCCCCCGACCAAGGAATAATCTGCGGGAGCAGTGCAATGCGCATCGTAATTGTCGGCATGAAGTGCTCGGGCAAGAGCACGGTTGCCGAACGGCTGAGCGGGATGCTGGATATCCGGTGCATCGAGACCGACGACGTGATCGAGCAGTCCTACCGCGAGGCAACTGGAGAGGAACTGAGCTGCCGCGAAATATGGGAGCAGCACGGGCGGGAGGAGTTCCGCCGCTACGAATCGAAGGCCGTCGAGGAGGTCGCCGGGCTGCAGTGGTGCGTGCTGAGCCTCGGGGGCTCCACGTTTATGGTGCCCCGGCACCGTCGGATGCTCTGCGAACGCTCGGTGCTGGTCTGGCTCAACCCGCCGGTAGAGACCCTCTGGCAGCGAATCCAGAGCGAGGGCCCTCCTCCGTTCCTGCAGGGCGATGACGCGCGCGAGAAGTTTGCCCGCAGATGTGCGCTGGCAGCCGAGATCATTGAACCCATGGCGCACATCGCCTGCGACACCGGCGAGCGCGAGGTGGACGAGGTGGCGCGCGAGGTCGCCGAGGGCGTCTCGCGGGAGCTCCATTCCCGGATGATGAGCCCCAACACACTGGGCGACGTCATACGGGTGACGACCTTCGGGGAGAGCCACGGCTCCGCGATCGGGGTGGTGCTGGACGGCCTGAAGGCGGGTATCGAGATTGACGAAGAAAGGATCATGCACGAACTCGCGCGGCGGCGTCCGGGCCAGAGCCGCATCACCACCTCACGCTCTGAGGCCGACCGACCCCGCATCGTCTCCGGCGTCTTCGAGGGCAAGACGACGGGTGCGCCTGTTGCCATGATCATCCAGAACAAGGACGCCGACCCGTCGAAATACGAGGCGCTCAAGGACCTCTTCAGGCCGGGGCATGCGGACTTCACCTTCTGGAAGAAATTCGGCCACCGCGATTGGCGCGGCGGGGGGCGCTCCTCGGGCAGGGAGACCGCCACCCGCGTGGCCGCCGGCGCCATCGCCCGCACCATTCTGGAAGACCGCGGCGTGCAGATCAGGGCCTGGACCGAGGAGATAGCCGGCATACGCGCCGAAGAGGAGAACCTGGACGTGATGGAGGACAACCCGGTCCGCTGCCCGGACCCCGCGGCTGCTGAGCGGATGGAGGAGGCGATCCTGCGCGCCAGGGAGGAGAACGATTCGGTGGGCGGCATCGTGCGCCTGCGCATTACCGGCGTGCCCCCCGGCCTGGGCGATCCAGTGTTCGGCAAGCTGGACGCACGCCTCAGCGGCGGGCTGATGAGCCTGGGCGCGGTGAAGGGCATCGAGTTCGGTGCGGGGTTCGGGGCCGGCCGCCTGCGCGGAAGCGAGAACAACGACGAGATGGCCCCCGGGGGCTTCCGAACGAACGACGCCGGCGGCGTCCTGGGCGGCATATCCACCGGTCAACCCATAGAGGCGCGCCTGGCCGTCAAACCCACGCCCTCGATAGGCCGGGAGCAGCGCACCGTGGACAAGGAGGGCAACCCGCGCACAATGCACATCGAAGGGCGCCATGACCCCTGCATCGTTCCCCGCCTGGTGCCGGTGGTGGAGGCCATGGCCGCCCTGCTGGTGCTGGATATGTGGGAGATCCAGGACCGCCTGCACGGGATAGATCACGAGCCCGCCGAAGAAGCGTAGCCATTGCTCGTTTACACAGCAAGGAGCACAGATCAATGAACAGCCCGGAACCCGATAACACCGGAGCGCCCGAGGTAGACCAGGCAGCCTTTGTGCACCCCACCGCCGCCCTGGTCGGCAACGTGCGCATCGGCGCCCGCGTCTACGTGGGACCGCACGCCTCGATCCGCGCCGACGAACCGGGGCCGGACGGGACCGTAGCCCCGATCGTGGTCGAGCCGGAGGCCAACCTGCAGGACGGCGTAGTTCTGCACGCCCTGGGCGGCAGCAGCGTGGTGATCGGACGGGGGGTGTCGGTCGCCCACGGCGCGGTGGTGCACGGCCCCTGCCGCGTCGGGGCCGGCTCTTTCATCGGGTTCAACTCCGTGGTCTTCGACGCCGAGTTGGGGGAGAACGTGATGATTATGCACGGCGCACTCGTGGAGGGCGTAACGGTACCCGCCGGCCTCTACGTGCCGTCCATGGCCACCATGAGTAGCGAGGAAGACATCCAGAATCTCGAAAAAGCATCCGATTCCGCCCTTGCCTTCGCCGACAAAGTCCGCCGCACCAACGTCCACCTCGCCCGGTCAAAGAACGTGGGGTAGACCACGACGTGCCAGTCCAGGCCGGACACGTTCGATGGAAGACCGCGGAGCGGAAGTGGCCGTGTCGTGCGGCCAGGGGGCCGGAGGGGAACCGGTACCGTTCAAAGGGCCCGCGGACGGAGCCGTCCCACACCCGCCGCATAACCCGCTAAAGGCGAGCACCAGCAGCAGGCAGCCGAGACGAGGAAGGTACACGATCTCACACCTCCAGCTTGCGTAACAACCACAGACACGTATTCTACCGTAGAACCAGGCGGAGCAGAACAGGCTCCGGCTATCTATGGAAACCACTGCAGGTTTCCGGGAGAACCACGGTGACACGCACAACCACGCCCAAGGACCCTATGGAAGTTCCCCCAAGTTCCTCTCTGCGTCTCTGCGGCTGCGCTTTCGTCTGCGCTGTGGTCAATGCCGCGCACGGCGTTTGGCGCGGTCGAATACGCTTTCCTTTTCCTCCTCTTTCTTCTCCTGGGTCGGCTCTTTTTCCCCGGTCTCGCCGGTTGGTTCCGCGGGCTCCATCCGGCGCTTCTTTCGGCTGGTGGAGAGGAGGACGGCGGCCCGCTGGACGACGGACCTTGCGGCGGTTGCTGAGGCTCTGGCGCTGGCGCGCACGGCGCTGGACAGGAATCTGGGGATGAGGTGGGGCCAGAGGGCTTTCCTGGTGGCTATGTCGGCCA
>CAYVBE010000182.1:0-8423 GCA_964448935.1 uncultured candidatus Brocadiaceae bacterium | reverse complement strand
TAAGTGCGCGCCCGGTGGTCAGTCCGGCCAGACGCTGTCCAGGGATTCCTTCAGCGTGCGGATGGCCTCGTGGTTCTCCAGCAGGTGCAGTGGCTTGCCGATGGGCTCGACCATGACGGGGCCGCTGTAGCCGATCTCCTGAAGGCATTCCAGGAAGCGCCGGGCGTCAATGACGCCTGTCTCCCCGGGCAGACGTCGGTCGTTGTCCATCAGATCGTCCCGCGGCACGCCTTCCGGCGCGTCGCTGACGTGGACGTCCACGATCCGCTCGTCGGGCAGGTCCAGGATGGCCTCCATCTCGATGCCCGCGCAGTGGAAGTGCCAGCAGTCGGCCAGCAGCCCCACGTTCGAGACATCCACCGCCTCCCAGAGGTCCACCACCTGTTCGAGCGTGTGGACGGACTCGTGCTCCGCCTTCTGCCGGGACGTGGCGGGGCCGACGAACTCCAGCCCCAGCCGCACGTCGTATTCGGCCAGCACCGCGCAGACGGCGTTGACGCGATCGCGCAGGAGGGCGAACGTCTGATCGTAGGGCATCGAGGAGCCCGGCGAGATCCATCGGATGCAGCGCAGGCAGTTGGCGCGGGAGCAGAGCTCGGCCGTTTCGGCCAGTTGCTCCAGTCCGGCGGAAAAATCGTCCTCGTCCGCCGTAAGGGAGAAGGGCAGCACCCAGCCGGCGGCCTCCAGGCTGCGATCCTCCAGCAACTGGACCACGCCTGCGGGGCCGGCGGTCCTCAGGAAACCCAGGTCGAGGTATATGCCCTTGAACCCGTAGTGAGCGGCCAGTTCGACCGCTTCGTCAAACGGCGGTGTAACTCCTACCGCCTGTCCCCCAAAGGCAGTGTACATGGTTCTGTGACTCCGTCCAAGGTGAATCGGGGTGGCTTGCTCAGCCCTTGTTGTTGGTCGTCTGGTCCCTGAACATCTCCAGGAGCTGGAGCGTCACGGGGCCCGCCTGGCCGTCCTTGATGGGGCGGCTGTCAATCTTCACGACCGGGATGAGCTCGGCGGCGGTTCCCGTCAGGAAGCACTCGTCCGCCACGTAAAGGTCAAACCGCGTCATATCCCGCTCCACCGTCTCCATGCCGGCCTGCTCGGCCAGTTCCATGACAACGTCCCGCGTGATCCCTTCCAGAATGCCGGCGTGGACGGGCGGCGTCTCCAGCCGGCCGTCCTTCACGACGAAGATGTTGTCGCCGGTGCACTCGGCCACGAAGCCGTCCTTGTTCAGCATGATGGCCTCGCTGACCCCCGCCTGGATGCCCTCGATCTTGGCCAGGATGTTATTCAGATAGTTCAAGGACTTGATGCGCGGGTTGACGGCGTTGGGGTGGTTGCGCAGCGTTGAGACGGTCACCAGCTCCAGCCCGTTCTCGTACAGCTCGGGGGGATACAGCGCGACGCTGTCCGTAATGACGATCACCTGCGGACAGGTACACTTGTAGGGGTCCAGCCCCAGCGTGCCCACGCCGCGGGTGATGACGACGCGGATATAGGCGTCCGACAGTTCGTTAGCGGCCAGGGTGTCCTCGATCGCCTGGGAGAGTTCCTCCTTGCTCATGGGGATTTCGAGGGCGATCGCCCGCGCGGAGGCATAGAGCCGGTCAATATGTTGCTTGCCCCGGAAGACGCGGCCGTTGTAGGCGCGGATGCCCTCGAAGACGCCGTCGCCGTAGAGCAGCCCATGATCGTAGACGGAGATGCGGGCTTCGTTCTTCTCGTAAAGCTCGCCGTTGATGTAGACTTTCAGCCCCAAGTGCTCCTCCTCCTTCTCATGCGCTGTCGAAGGCGCTCCCAAATCCCCGCAGTCCACCTCGTAGCCTATACGGAGAGGAGCCCGCATGCAAGCTACTTTGTCGTATCAGGCGCCCCTTTCAGGCCACCAGGCGGCCGTCCTTCAGTTGAAGCGTCCGGTCCCCCAGCGCCGCGATCCTGTCCTCGTGGGTCACGACCACCAGCGTGCAGCCGGTTTCCCGCCGGATGTCCTGCAGCAGTTCCAGGATCGCCTCTCCCGTATCGGTGTCCAGATTCCCGGTGGGCTCGTCGCAGAACAGTACCTCCGGCCGGTTGACCAGGGCACGCGCAATGGCCACCCTCTGGCGCTCACCGCCGGAAAGCTGCGCCGGGCGGTGATCCGTGCGCTCCGCCAGGCCCACCAGGTCCAGCATCTCTTCGGCCCGCTCATGGGCCGCGCGGCGCCGCGAGTGCCACTCCGCCAGCCCGGCATCCGCCAGGGCGGGCATGGCCACGTTCTCCAGGGCCGTGAAATCCGGCAGCAGGTGGTAAAACTGGAACACGAACCCGAACAGCCGATTGCGCCACTGCGCGCGCTGCAGCGAGGAAAGCTCGCTCAAGTCCTGGCCGTTGTGCAGGACGCGGCCCTCGGTGGGGGTGTCCAGCATGCCCAGTATGTGGAGCAGTGTGCTCTTGCCGGCGCCGCTGGGCCCGACGATGCAGAGTATCTCGCCCGCGCGGACTTCGGCGTCCACGGCGTGGAGCACGCGCAGGCTGGTGCGCCCCACGCGGTAGTCCTTCACCAAAGCCTCCGCGCGCAGCGCAACATCTTCCGGCCCCTTGGTCGTGTCGTTGGCGTCCGTCGGCATAGACCCTCCCGGCCCGGCGGGTGACTGTCCCTTGCACCCTCCACGAAGCCCTATCATAAGAGCCTGAGGACGGCTTTTCAACGCACTCGACGCTTTTTGGCCCCGCGGTTGCGGGCGTACTTACACACGTGCCGCACATGCGATAGAATACATCCGGCGTCCACGTGTAAGCATCTGGGAAGTCGAGGCACGAGAGCAGAATTCTTCTGGGAGGCGGGGCGAGATGAGGGTACTTCTGACGATGGGTGTTGTGGCAGTGGCAGTGTTCGGCCTGGCGGCTTCTGCGGCGGGGGCGCAGGAATGGACGATGTATCCCGAGGGCGGCGCCAGCTACACGGTGCTCAGGGATGATGCCGTGTACATGAAGATGGATGTCACTGCCTGGGGACCGAAATGGAGGTGGTTCAGCTTTGGAGGACGGGGCACCGCACAGGGCGGCCGGCGCAAGGTGCCTATGACGGCCACCATCGGAGGCACGGACCAGGAGATCTCCCTGCTCCACACGGCCGAGCGGGCCGGCGCCGATTCCGTGACGCTGGGATACGAACTGAGCGTAGACGAGACGGCCGAGTTGACCCAGATCGTCGTCGAGGTGAGGCCAAGCAATCCGTTCTTCGGCGGCCAGACATGCGTTGCCATCAGCGAGGACGGGGCGAGGAACGAGGTCTCTATGCCTTTCGGGCGGGGCACCATCGGGAAGAACGTCCGCAGGCTCCTGCTGCCCGACAAGAACGGCGACACCGTGGAGATCACCCTCGAACCGGCCCGCGACATCGGCATGGACGGTCCGGCCCGCCTGACGCTTGTGGGCAGTTCCCTGGAAGCCGGCCGGAAGCGGAGCACCCGCATCACCGTGACGCTGCCCGGAGCGGTGGAGTTCATCCCGGACGTAGAATCGTCCGTCCAGCGCGACGACACTTCCGAGTGGTTCCCCTATCCCGTGGGACCGGAGGGCACGCCGGTTGACCTGAGCTTCCTGAACAAGGACGAGGACGGGAACTACATCCCCGCGGGATCGCACGGTTTCGTAGAGGTAAAGGACGGCGATTTCGTCTTCGAGGACGGCACGCCGGTGCGGTTCTGGGGGCTGAACATCACCGCCGGCGCGGTCCTCGGCTCGCCCGAACGGGCCGAGCAGCTCGCCGAGCGACTGGCCCGGCTGGGCATCAACGTGATCCGGCTTCACCACCTGGACAGTTGGGCGAACCCCATCATTGACTATGACCACCCCGACGGCACCACCCAGCACCTGGACCCGGAGTCCATGCGGGCACTGGACAAGACGGTCTACGAGTTGAAACAGCACGGCATTTATGTGGTTCTCGACCCGTGGGTGCAGCGGTGCTTCAAGAAAGCCGACGGCGTGGCGGACTACGGGAAGATGGGCCGGCGGGGGAATTTCAACCTGCACCCGTTCATCTACATTGACGACCGCATGCAGGAACTCATACAGAAGCAGTGGCGGCAGGTCTGGACGCACGAGAACGAGTTCACCGGGCTGGCTTACAAGGACGATCCCGCCTGCGTGATGACCGAGGTGATCAACGAGGGCCTGATGATCAGCCTCGGCGGAGTGAGCGGATACCCGCACTACGTGGACGAGTTGAAGGAGATTTACCGCGAATGGGCCGAGGAGAACGACGGCCAGCCCTGGGACCAGGCCAACATCCTGACCCAGAACTACGGCAACAACAATATTGACTTCATGAGGTACCTGCACCGGACCTTCTACCGGGAGTCACACGACTTCCTGCGGAGCATCGGGCTGCGGATGCCGATCAACGCCACCAACTGGGCACACTTCAAGTGGGTGATGGTGCCCCAGACCATTTTGGATTTCATGGACCACCACCACTACTACGGCGGCAACCAGATCGGCCCGGGCAGCGGCATGGGCGGCCTGTGGCTGGAGCACCCGCCGGGCCTGCCGGGGGGGCCCTTCGGCAAGCCGGCCGGGTTCGCGATCCCCGGCCAGCCGGTGGCATCCAGCGAGTGCGGCAACAACCCGCCCAAGACCTACCGGGCCGCCTACCAGCTCGGCCTGGCAGCCGTCACCTGCTTCCAGGGCTGGGACAGCATCACCGGCTACGCCTACAGCCAGTCCGGCAGCCCCGGGGACACCCTGGCCCCCTTCGAGTGGGAGACGGACCCGGTCACGATCGCCAGCGTGGCGGCGGGCTCGCTGCTGGCAAGGCGGGGTGACGTGGAACCCGCCCGGCAGACGGTGGTGATGAGTATTTCGGAGAACGAGATATATCGCCTGCGCTACGAGGACGGCGGGGCGAAGCTCTACTGGAACACCGCCGGATTCCAGAGCGCCATCGAGAAGCACAAGGTGCTGGTGACGCTGCCGGAGCACGATCCGCAGGACTACGATCCGGTGGAAGTGCTGGACGTCGAGAGTGCCTACAGTTACGAGCAACCGGACACGGAGCTGCGCAGCGACACCGGCCAGCTCTGGCGCGACTGGAATCTGGGCGTCGGGACCATAGACACGCCCCGCACGCAGGTGACCTACGGCAAACTCGGCGAGACCGGCAAAGTGTGGAAGACCGAGGACTGCGCGTTCGACATCTCCACCCCCTTCGCCGTGACCGCTCTGCAGAGCCTGACGGACGACCCGATCGCCGAGTCGGACCGGCTGCTGCTGACGGCCACGGCGCGCGCGCAGAACACCGATATGGCGTTCAACATGGCGCGCAACACGATCGTCGAAAGGGGCCGTCCGCCCATCATCGCCGAACCGGTGGAAGGTACGATCGCCTTCCGCACATCGGCAAACCGGCTTGTCCTGCGCCCCATCCGGGTGGACGGAACCCGAGGCCCGGCCGTGCAGGTCCCGGTGCGGAACGGGAAAGCGACGGTCGAGCTGAAGGCCGACTACAAGACCATCTTCTACGCGATAGAGACCCGGTAGGCTCACCCGGTTCCCAGCAGGTGGCGCAGCAGGATTTCGAGGCCGATGCCGCAGAGCATGACTCCGCCCAGCGCCTCGGCCCATCGCTCCAGCCGGGTGCCCACGCGGTCTCCCAGGTGCAGACCGACGGCGCTGAGCGCCCCGGTCACCAGGCCGATCCACAGCACCGTCCACCAGACGTTCACCTCCAGCATGGCCAGCGAGATACCGACGGCCAGGGCGTCGATGCTCGTGGCGATGGAGAGCCCCAGCAGTTTGAGCCCGCGGGAGGGCGGCCGGTCCACGTCGGTCTCAAATCGCCAGACGGCGTCGGCCAGCATTTTACCGCCGATCAGCACCAGAAGGCCGAACGCCACCCAGTGGTCGTACGCCTGCACGTAGTTGCTGATGGTCCGGCCGGCCAGCCAGCCCACCACGGGCATACCGGCCTGGAAGCCGCCGAAATACAGCGCCAGCCGCAACGTATGGCGTCGCGTGACCCGGTGCAGCACGATGCCCTCGGCCACGGACACCGCAAAGGCGTCCATGGCCAGTCCGACCGACAGCGCCAGCAGCGCGATGAAGGACACAGGCAAGCCCCGAGCAGCTTTGAGAAAACGCCGGCCGGGAAGTGAAGCCCCCCGGCCGGCGGCACGTCATTCCTACTGGTCAGCTCAGCCGTCGAATGCCGCATCGAAGGCCAGCTCGCTGGGCGGGAAGTCCACCGACCGCACGAAGGCGCACGCCTCCTCGGCCCCGTGCTCGCGGTCCATGCCGCTGTCCTCCCACTCCACGGAGAGAGGCCCGCCGTAGCCGGCACGGTTGAGGGCACGGACGACGGCCTCGAAATCCACGTCGCCCCGCCCCAGGCTGCGGAAGTCCCAGCCCCGGCCAGGCTGGCCGAAGTCGAGGTGGGAGCCCAGGATGCCGCTGCGCCCGTCGAGGGTCACGGCACAGTCCTTCATGTGCACGTGGTAGATCCGGTCGGGGAAGGTCTTGATGAACTCGTCCGGGTCCACGCCCTGCCACAGCAGGTGGCTGGGGTCGAAGTTGAACCCGAACTCCTCCCGCTCGTCCAGCGCCTCCAGCGCGCGCTGCGCGGTGACGATGTCGAAAGCGATCTCGGTGGGATGCACCTCCAGGCCGAACCGGACGCCGCACTCCGCATAAACGTCCAGGATCGGGTTCCAGCGCTCCGCCAGCAGCCTGTAGCCGTCCTCGATCATCTCCGGCGCCACCGGCGGGAAGCTGTAAAGCAGGTGCCAGATGGAGCTTCCGGTGAAGCCGTTGACGACCTCGATACCCATGTTCTTCGCGGCGCGGGCGCAGTTCTTGACGGTCTCGATGGCCCAGGCGCGCATCTTCCCGTGGTCGCCCGCGACGTCGTCAGGGGCGAACGCGTCGTGACGCTCGTCCAGGTTATCCAGAACGAGTTGTCCGGCCAGATGCGTGCTGATGGCCCAGCACTGCAGGCCGTTCTCTTCCAGGATGGCCTTCTGCTTGTTGCAGTAATCCGTGCTTTCGGCGCCCCTGGCGGGGTCGAAGTGATCGCCCCAGCAGGCCAGCTCCAGCCCGTCGTAGCCCCACGAGGCGGCCTTCTCCGCCAGTTCCCGCAGCGGCATGTCCGCCCATTGTCCGGTGAACAACGTCACAGGTCTCGCCATTGCAGATCTCCCTGAAAAGCAGGCACAGTGATTCTTTCAGCTCCTCGCGCTCCTTTTAGCGCACCACGCCCGGGAATGCAAGTCCACAGGCGCAATACGCGGCAAACGGGGGATTCCGGTTCCTGCCCCGAATCGGGTGTGCTATGATGACCCCCGACCATCTTGGATACCAACATCTGAGGAAAGGGACCATCTCATGCGGTGTGCCCTGGCGGGAGCGATGGGTTGGCGTGGGTCCGTTCTTGTGCTGGCGGCATCGGGGATTCTGGTCCTGGCGGCGGGGCAGGCGCGGGGCGCGCCTCTGACACCCATCGCCCGCTGGGATGTCGTTCCCTGGCAGCGCATAGAGCATGGCGAGACGCTCAACTGCGGCGTTGTGGCGTTCTCGAAGGCGGGCATCGAGCGGGTGACCTTCCGCGTCGGCGGTGAGCGTCGGGACGTCACCGAGATGACCCACAACGATCAGAGCGGGGTACACGAATACTGGATCCCGGTCGCCGCCGGCGATTTCGACAGGGACGGGCTCGTGACGCTGACGGCAACGGTCCGCGGTGCGGACGGCGGCGTGCGCGAGCTGGAAGCCCTGCCCCTCGTCGTGAACCCGACCGGCTCCCTGCCGCGTCCCGAAGCATGGGCCGACGCGGAGAACGGCAGCGACGAGACCGGCCGGGTCAACGACCCTGCGAAACCTTTCAAAACCATCGGCCGGGCCATGGCCACCATCCGCGTATGGATGAGGGAGAACGGCTACGGTGACCACATCGGCGGCGGCATCGTGCGCCTGACGCCCGGCCATCATCCCATGTCGAACGGCCGCGTGTGGAACGAGATTCCCGCCGGCGACGAGTGGTTCACCATCACGCGCTCAGCCGACGGAACGCGCCAGAACACCATCATTGATTCGTTCGAGGGCAGCCCGGTCACCAGGCTGCTCAAGATAGACGGCATCACGCTCGAGGCCCGCCGCGAGGAAGGTTATGTCGTCCGATCCCCCTCGAAGTACGCCGACTACGTCCGGATATGGATCAACGAATGCCGCCTGCTGGGCTTCGACCGCCACGTGAACGGCTGCCATCCCGCGCAGTTCTGCTCCTACATCACGGACTGTTCGGTCCACAACACGCACAACGTCATTCCCGCCAAAGCGGTGCTGGCACGGGGACTCACCGCCGACCATATCGGCAACGACCTTAGCCCAAGTTCCGCAGTTTAGCAGAAACTCCGGTTTTTTGGACTTTTTTTGGGGGCGCCATGGGCCTC
>CAYVBE010000181.1:0-8555 GCA_964448935.1 uncultured candidatus Brocadiaceae bacterium | reverse complement strand
GTCAACCTCCCCCCTCCCTGGTGGCCGCTTGATCCGAAATCCGTGAACGGTTACAAAACTTCAAGACGAGGACAGAACCATGAAATGCACCATCTGCAAAACCGGCACCACGCAAAGCGGCACGGCCACTGTCACTCTCCAGCGCGGCAGCACCACCGTGGTTATCAAAGACACGCCCGCGCAGGTCTGCCGGAACTACGGGGAATACTATCTTTCGGAGGACGCGACCGCCCAGGTTCACGACCTCGCGGAGGAAGCCGTCCGCCGGGGCGCCGAGATCGAGGTGATCCGCTACGCCCCGGTCTCTGTGTAAACTTCGGTCCCTCTCGCGCCCCATACACTGCCGCGCAAGTTGTTTGACGCAGGCCTCCGGACCGCGTATAATCGCTGGCATCATGAAGCGGATACCGATCCACCTCAGCACGGTCGTAGTAGTGCTATAGCCCTCCCCGCCCGGGTGGTCCGGGCAGTGAGGTGAGGGGTCGGTGTTCGCGCGATAGGTGCGTTCGTCGCCCTTCTGCCTCACGAGGCCGGAGGGTTCTTTTTTCGTACGGACAACGCCCTATCGGAGGCACCATGAAGCGCGAAGCGACGGACGAGGCCGGACACCGCACGGGGGCAGACATCGCCATCGAGACGTTGCTCGACGAAGGCATCGAGTACATCTTCGGCGTGCCCGGCGCGGCAGTCATCATGCTGTACGACAGACTTTACGACGCCCCGCCCAAGACGGTCCTCTGCCGCCACGAGCAGGGAGCGGGTCACATGGCGGACGGCTACGCCCGCGCCACGGGCCGGGTCGGCGTCTGCCTGGCCACCAGCGGGCCCGGCGCGACCAACCTGGTGACGGCCATCGCGACGGCCCACATGGACAGCGTTCCCCTGGTGGCCATCACGGGCCAGGTCAAAAGCCACCTGATCGGCACCGACGCCTTCCAGGAAGCCGACATGACCGGCATCACCCGGCCCATAACCAAACACAACTACCTGGTGAAGGACGCGAAGGACATCGGGCGGGTGCTGCGGGAAGCATTCCACATCGCACGGACCGGCCGACCGGGACCCGTCCTGGTGGACCTGCCGGCGGACGTCATCAATGCCGCCGTCGCGGGTCAGCCCGACGCGGACATGCGGTTGCCCGGCTACCGCGTGCCCGGCCCGCCTCACCCCGGCCAGATCGAGAAAGCGGCCCGGCTGATCAATGAGGCCGAGTGGCCGGTTCTCTACGTGGGCGGCGGAGCCATCGCGTCCGGTGCGGAGAAGCAGGTGCGGGCCCTCGCCCGGAAAGCCAATATCCCGGTCACGACCACACTGATGGCCCTCGGGGCGTTCCCGGAGGACGCCCCCCTCTCGCTCCAGATGCTCGGCATGCACGGCACCGTTTACGCCAACTACGCCGTCACGCACGCCGACCTGCTGATCGCCGTCGGCGCGCGCTTCGACGACCGCATCACGGGCCGCCTGGACGGTTTCGCGCCCGAGGCAAAGATCGTGCATGTGGACATTGACGCGTCCACCATCGGCAAGGTCGTCCCGGCCGACGTCCCCATCGTCGGCGACGCCGGCGCCACGCTCGACCGCCTCATACCGCTGGTGAAACCGGCGAAGCACGCGCCCTGGCTGGAGCGCATCGAACGCTGGAAACAGGAATATCCTCTGAGCTACGACGCGGGCGCGGGCGAGATCAAGCCTCAGGCGGTTATCGAGCGCATATCGGAGATGACCGACGGCAACGCGATCATCGTGACCGACGTGGGCCAGCACCAGATGTGGGCGGCGCAGTTCTACCGGTTCACGCGTCCGCGCAGCTTCCTCAGCTCCGGCGGGCTGGGGACGATGGGCTACGGCCTGCCCGCCGCCATCGGCGCACAGTTCGGCCGGCCCGACCGTGAGGTCTGGCTGATCACCAGCGACGGCTCACTGCAGATGAACATCCAGGAGATGGCCACCGCCGTCCGGCACCGGCTGCCGGTGCGGATCGCGTGCCTCAACAACGGTTATCTGGGCATGGTGCGGCAGTGGCAGGAACTCTTCCTGGAGCGGCGGTACTCCGGCACGTATCTGGCGGAGGGCAATCCTGACTTCGTGCGGCTGGCGGAGTCGTTCGGAGCCGCCGCCCTGCGGGCCGAATCGGCGGGCGAGGTGGAGCCGGCGCTCCAGAAGGCGCGCGAGACGGAAAACCGCCCCGTCCTGTTGGACTTCGCAATCGCCCCGGAGGAGAACGTCTACCCCATGGTGCCCGCCGGGGAGGCGATAGACCACATGCTGGGCGCGGCGAAAAGGACCGAGATCCCCGAGCCGGCCTGATCGGTTGCAGCGGCGCGCCGCGGGCAATAGACTGGTACGATCGGCCGTCGTTTCCGGCGGCTGCTGGAGGCCCTTGAACGCATTTCCAGGAAGGACGATTGCGCGATGCCCAGTGAAGTGTTCTACGTGCCGTTCGATGCCGAGGAGAGCCGTGAGGGAATCTGCGACAAGACGCACCGCCTCTTCCTTGAGGCCGGCCTCGATGACGTACTGGTCCCAGACCGACCCTCGGCGGTTAAGACGCACTTCGGCGAGAAGGATAACGACAGCTTCCTCACACCGGACCTCATTAAGACAGTGATTGAGGAGGTGCGGAAGGCCGGCGCCGAGCCGTGTCTGGTGGAAACATCCACGCTATACCGGGGCCAGCGCTCGAACGCCATGGACCACTTCAAACTGGCCGTCGCCCACGGGTTCGGGCCGGAGGCCATGGGCTGCCCGTTGCTGTTCCTGGACGGCATGAAGGGCAACATGCACGTGGAGCGGTCCGTCGGGCTGAAGCACTTCGAGACGGTCTCCGTGGCGGCCGACTTTACCCACATCCCGTCCGCCACGATCGTCACCCACCTGACCGGGCACGTCATCGGCGGCTTCGCGGGCGCGATCAAGAACGTGGCCATGGGCCTGTCTTCCCGTGCGGGCAAAATGCAACAGCACTCCGCCGGCCATCCGGAGATCAAGGAGGACGAGTGCATTGCCTGCGGCACATGCGCCCGATGGTGCCCGGTGGACGCCATCACAGTGCCCGATAAGGCCGAGATTGACCACGATACCTGCATCGGCTGTGGCGAGTGCGTGGCGGTCTGTCCCGTGGGCGCGGTCGGGTTTTCCTGGGACGAGCCGGCCGAGAGCTTCAACGAGAAGATGGCCGAATATGCCCTGG
This sequence comes from uncultured candidatus Brocadiaceae bacterium, assembly GCA_964448935.1. Lineage (GTDB taxonomy): Bacteria > Planctomycetota > Brocadiia > SM23-32 > SM23-32 > CAYVBE01. Next base: position 5,365 of record CAYVBE010000181.1, on the reverse strand, counting down.
GCATCCTGTCTGACAAACTGGACCACATCGCCTTCGTCACCTTCATTTACAAGACGACCGATCACTGCAACTGTATGGGCCAGGACACCGAGGTGGTCGGCCCGGACCTGGGCGTGCTGGCCTCCACGGACCCGGTCGCCATTGACCAGGCCGGCGCCGACCTCGTGAACGAGGCCCACGGCGGGGACCTGTTCGAGGAAACCTGGCCGGGCAAACACTGGCAGGCACAGCTCGCCCACGCCGAACACATCGGCCTCGGCAGCCGCGAATACGAGATGATCCGCGTCTGAGCGCCGGGACCATTGACCGCCGCCCCCTCCCTTCCCATACTGGGAGTCTCGCTCCAGAACCATCGCCGGAGGGCCGCCCGTGACCGATAGACCCAGAAACCTGATCATCCTCTGCCCGGACGAACTGCGCGGGGGCTGCGCCGGCTTTATGGGCAACCCGGATATCCGCACGCCCCACTTCGACGCCTTCGCGCGGGACGGGGTTGTCTTTGAGCGGCACTTCACCGTTTTCCCCAAATGCGTGCCCGCGCGCATCAACCTGATGACCGGGCGCTACTCCCACACCGACGGCTACCGCACCATCAACCAGCTCATGCGGCCCGACCAGCCGAACCTGCTGGACCGCCTGCGGGAGAACGGTTACCAGACCGCCCTTTTTGGGAAGAACCACTGCTGGGACAAAAAGGTGTTCGAGCGGGAGATAGACTTCCGCTCCCACAAGCCCCCCTGCGACGAATTCATGGAGGGCCGACCCGGCACGCTGGAGACCGAGCCCGACCCCGACGGCGTCGAGCCGCTGGACCTGGAGAGCGGCTGGCACTACGTGGGATCGAAGACGCGCCACATGCCCGACGAGGCATACGCCGAGCAGGCCGTGGACTTCCTGAAGAACCGCCGCGACCGCAGCCAGCCGTTCTTCCTGCAGGTGAACTTCGAGTCCCCCCACCCGGTGTACGGCGTCGAGGAGCCGTGGTTCTCCATGTACGACCGGGACGAGGTGCAGCCCTGGCCGCACCGGCTGCCGCAGAACGCCCCCCTGCCGATGGTCCGCCAGCGCGAGGTCCGCACCGGGGCCGAGGACCGCCCGGACGCCGTCCGCGAGGTCCAGTGTACCTACTACGGCATGGTCTCGAAGGTGGACCACCTGTTCGGGCAGGTGGTCGCGGCCATTGACGAGGAGGACCTGTGGCGGGACACCGTGGTGCTGTTCTGGGTGGACCACGGCGACTACGCGGGGCAATACGGCCTGGCCGAGAAGTGGGACACCACCTTCCAGGACTGCCTCATCCACGTGCCCTGCGTGCTGCGGGCGCCCGACTTGCCGCGAGGAACGCGCGTGGAAAGCCTGACGGAGACCACGGACCTTGCGCCCACGCTCTGCGAGCTTCTCGGTTTCGAGCCCCTTCCCCGCATGCACGGCGACTCTCTGCTGCCGATCGTCCGGGGCGAGAGGATGAAGGAGGCCGTCTTCTGCGAGGGCGGACACGAGCGCGAGATGCTGGAGCGCGCACCCGAGGAATTCGACTGGGCACGCAGCGGCGATGAGAAGGCCGGGAGGCGCTACGCCAAGACCGAGACCTACATGCAGTATCCGGAGACCATGGCCCGCGCCAAAATGGTGCGCACGGACCGCTACAAGATGGTCATTCGAGTCTGCGGAGGGAACGAGCTGTACAACCTGGAGGAAGACCCCTGGGAGATGAACAACCGCTGGGGCGACCCCGAACTGAGCCATGTCGTGCCGGAACTGCTGCGGCGGCTGGTCGAATGGGGCCTGCGCACCGATCCGGACCGGCCCTACCAGGAAGGCTTCACCGTCTGAGAACGTTCAATGAAGGGAGCCACGAACATGGCAGACGAGGATTATGGCTTGCTGAAATCCAGGCGCTGGAACGCCGAGTGGATATGGACGGAGGGCGACGGCAAGGAGGAGAACGCGTTCTGCTACTTCCGCACGGAGTTCGCCCTCTCCGATCCGCAGCCGAGCGCGCGGGTATTCATCACGGCCGACACACGTTACGAGCTTTACGTCAACGGAGACTTCGTCGGCCGCGGCGTGCCGCCCACGCAGCCCTACCTCCAGTATTACGACGAGCATGAGCTGACAGACTACCTCCGCGACGGGGATAACTGCATCGGCGTCCTGGTCAACCACCTGGGCACCTGGCCGGACGCCCGCGGCGGCCTGCTGGCGGAAGTGACGGGGGCCGACGGGGACACGCTGGTCGCCACGGGGCCAAACTGGTCCACGCTGCGCTCCAGGGCGCACGCGCGGGGCACCTTTCGGTTCCGCATGAACCTCGTCACGCCCTTCCAGGAGCACTACGACGCCCGGAAAGCGCCTCAGGGCTGGACTCAACCTGGATTTGACGACGCCGACTGGCAGAGTGCCACGACGCTCGGTCGGCCCCCGCAAGCGGGGCCCTGGACCCGCCTCCTCCCACGCGATATCCCCCACATGACCGCCGACCCTGAACTGCCGCGGAACGTGGAACGGGTGGAGGAAACGCTGAACATCATGACGCGCTCGCGCTCGGGCGACCTGTCGGTGGGCCTCTCGACGCCCGGCAAGCCGCTGGAGTACGCCCGCGTCGAGGAGGCGGACAGCCTGTGCAGCGAGGGCGGCGAGACCGTCGTTCAGTGCAGCACCGCCCACCAGGACGGCTCGCTGGACGGCATCTACGATCCCTGCATCCTCCTGGACTTCGGGAAAGTGCTCACCGGCCGCCCGCGCATCCGGCTGGACGGCGTCGAGGGCGGCGTGGTGGACATCGGCTACGCCGAGAGGCTCATTGACGGCCGATTCAACAACGCACTGGAGGGGCAGTTCGCCGATCGCTGTTATATGACGGACGGCCCGCTGACCTACCAGCCGTTCACCTGGAAGGCGTTCCGCTACCTGAAGCTCCGCTTCCGCTCCTGCCCGGAGCCGGTCAAGGTCAAATCGGTCGAGGCGGTCGTCAGCACCTACCCCTACGAGGAGCGCGGCGACTTCCGGAGTGAGGACAAAGAGATGGACGCCGTCTTCGAGATGTCCCGCCGCACCATCCGGCTCTGCTCGAACGAGTTTCTCATGGACACTCCCTGGCGCGAGCAGGCGCAGTGGCTCGGGGACGTCTCAGCGGTCACTCTCGGCGGCATCTACGCCTGCTTCGGCGACGCGGAAATGCCCGGCAAATTCCTCCGCCAGACGGCCGCCAACCAGTACCCCACCGGCCTGCTGCACAACATCTCGAACCGGGTTGATCATAGCTGGCACCGGACCATCTTCGACTACTCCCTGTGGTGGCTGATGGGACTGTGGAATCACTATCTCTACACGGGCGACGAAAGCTGGATCCATCGCCTGTATCCGACGGCCTCGCGCATCCTGCAGTGCGGCCTGCCTTACGTCAACGAGGCCGGCCTGCTGGAGGACGTGCCCTACTGGATTTTCATTGATTGGGCGGACGTGGAGACCGACGGCGAGTGCGCGGCCCTGAACGCCATCTGGTACGCGGCACTGGAGGCCGTCCGCAAGATGGCCGAAGTGAAGGGTGACGGCTACACCGCCGCGCTCTGCCGGGAACACATGACCGGGATCAAGGGGGTTTTCAAGGACCGCTTCTTCGACCCGGAACGCGACTGCTTCGCCGACGCACGCATCGAGGGCAAGCTGTCGCCCAAGACCAGCGAGCACACCAACATGGCCGCCCTCCTGTGGGGGCTGTGCGATGACGACACCGCCGCCGGTATCGTGAAGCGGCTCTACGAAGATCAAACGGTGCGCTACACCGAGGCGCAGCCGTTCTTCACCTCCGTGGTGCTGCGGGCTCTGGACCGGCTGGGGCGCTTCGACCTGGCGCTGGACCTTGTTCGCAAGCGCTGGGGACGGCGTTTCGTGGACCGGGGCTTCACCTCGACCCCGGAGGAATGGACGATCAACGGCACCTGGCGCGACGGCTCCTTTAAGCCCATCATGCGCACGCTGTCGCACGCCTGGTCCGCCTTCCCGGCCGAGTTCCTCATCAAGCACCTGGCGGGTATCGAGATCCTGGAACCCGGCTGCCGCCGCATGCAGGTCCAGCCGCAGGCAACCGACTTCAATTACACGGTCGTCTACCCCACGCCTCACGGCCCGGTGGCGACCGTGCACAAGGACGGCCAGTTCGAGTTCTGCGCGCCCGACGGAGTGGAACTGATCACCTGATGGAGCGAGCATGAACCACGTCGAACGCTTCAAGGCGCTGATGGCCTTCCAGCCCGTTGACCGCCTGCCCATGGTCGAATGGGCGGGCTACTGGAACGAGACGCGGGACCGGTGGGAGGAGGAAGGTCTGCCGGAGGAACTGGGGGACGCCTTCGCGGTGCGAGAATACTTCGGCCTCGATCCCTACCGGCAGTACTGGGTGCGCCCCCGCCACTGGACCTGCCCTTCCCCCGATCACCACGGCGCCGGCATCATGGAAGATGAAGCGGACTACGAAAAGTTGAAGCCGTACCTCTTCCGCAAAGATGTCTTCGATCACGACCGGGTCCGCGGCTGGGCCGATGACCACGACCGCGGCGATCTGGTGGTGTGGTTCACCATTGAAGGCTTCTTCTGGTTCCCGCGCACCATGTTCGGCATCGAACGCCACCTCTACGCATTCTATGACCACGCCGACCTGATGCACCGCATGAACGAGGAACTGACGGAGTTCAACCTCTGGTTTATCGAGGAGTTCTGCGGCATCCTGGAGCCCGAGTTCATGACGTTCGCCGAGGACATGTCCTACAACCACGGGCCGATGCTCTCGCGGGACTGCTTCGAGGAGTTCCTGGCGCCGTACTACCGCCGCATCACAGAAGTGCTGAAGGACCGGGGCATTGTGAGCATCGTGGACAGCGATGGCGACGTCACGGACGCCGTCCCATGGTTCGAGAGCGCCGGAGTGGACGGCATCCTGCCGCTCGAGCGCCAGGCGGGAGTGGACCTGGCGTCCATCCGGGAGGAGCACCCACGTTTCCGCACCATCGGCCACTTCGACAAGATGGTGATGAAACACGGCGAGGAAGCCATGCGGCGGGAGTTCGAGCGTCTGCTGCCCGTGATGCGGCAGGGAGGATATATACCGTCAGTGGACCACCAGACCCCACCCGACGTGAGCCTGGAGAACTACCGCACCTACGTCCGCCTGCTGCGCGAATACTGCACCCGTGCGGCGCAAGGGACTCCGGAACAAGCGAACCCCGATCGCGGATAGCCCGGATATTTCAGTGCGCCGTGAAAAGGCGGGTATCGGGTCCCGCTGAAGTCCCGCGCCTTTTCACGGCGCACGTAGAGTCGAGATGTGACGCGGTTGGGGTAGGTCTGGCTTATCCGTTTCTCGCCC
>CAYVBE010000180.1:0-8606 GCA_964448935.1 uncultured candidatus Brocadiaceae bacterium | reverse complement strand
AGGCGCCGCCCCGGTCCAGCCGTCCGGCCTCCAAGTCGGCCCGGTAGAACGGCTCCAGCAGCCGGTCCACGCGCCCAAAGGAGGAGGCGTCGCCGGCCGTGTCCATCCGGTCGGCGAAGTTGCTAAAGTAGAGAAGCTGGAGCGCCTGAGCGAGCGTGGCCGGCGGATGCTCCGCCAGGGCCGCGCAGTCGGCCGCAGCCTTCGGCAGACTCGGCCGGGCCGCGTCGGCGCAGTTCCGGCAGAGACGCTGCAGCCCTTCCAGACAGCGGTCCATGGCGGCAAGCTGGTCCCGCTTCGCTTCGGCAATTTCGCCGTCCAGACGTTCTGCAATGCGCTGCCGCAGCCCGGCGATTCCCACCTGAAGCAGGATGCCGTGGTCGGGCAGAGTGTGGCTCTGCACCAGACCGTGCGCGGCGGCCAGGCAGTATCGGCGCATCCAGGAGTGTCTTTGCCGGGATTCGTTTCCCGCAGCGAAGTAGGTATCGCGTCCTTCCCACCAGGACAGCTCACGTCGCACCTCCTCCGGCACGGGCCAATTGGGGTTGAATCCGTGCCGGTCCGGAAAGAGCACGGCGATCCGCCAGGCGTCTTCCTCACCCACTCCAGCATGTCCGCGGAAACGACGGTACGCCGGCCCAATAATGGACTCCTCCGGCAGGATGATTGGCCGGATGCGCTCCAGCGTGCGGGCCAGTATTTCAGCGCGTTTTCGGACGACCGGCAGGTCGTCTTCGTCGCGATAGACCTCGGTGGCAACCAGGCCCCGCAGGTAGGGGTCGGCGTCGTCCTCGAACCGGCGCGCCCGCCCGCACAGCTTCCCGATGCGCGGCGTAACGTCCATTTCCGCAATGGCCCGAGCGGCTTTCATGCCCTGCTCCCGTGGCAAGAGCTCTCACATTGCCTGATTTTACCATACTACGTTGCGCCCCATCGGCATTCAAGTATTTCCACAGAAGCAATCGCGGAGCGAACCGTGTAACTTGACGATGGGCTGGCGAATCGGTAGAATCCCCCCTTCAGTGTCTATGAACGTTACTTCAGCATTACTGAATGTCATGGCCGGCACGACGGTCAAATCGTTGGCACGCGGGATGCACATCCTGCAGGCTTTGGCCCGCAGCGACGACGGACTGCGGCTGTCGGAGGTGGCCGGGCAGCTCGATCTGAAGCCGCCCACCGCGCACAACCTGCTGCGGACACTGGTCGGGCAGGGCTGGGCCGTCCGGCGGGAGCCGGGGCCTCGCTACGCCCTGGGCCCTGCAGCGCTGGCACTGGCGGACGCCCACCGGGAACGATTGCTTGTGGCACGCGCGGAGGAGCACGTGCGCGCGCTGGCCCGCGAGTACCATTCCGCCGTGGTCACCTACGCCGAGCCGGTGGGACTGGAACTGGACATCCTGCTGCGCGCCGCACCGGAGCAGCCGGGCCTGGTCCAGCGGCCGCGTGACCGCAGCTTCAACCCCTACGGCACCGCCTCCGGGCTGGTGATGCTGGCCCACAGCACCGAGGAGGAGCGGCAGGCGGTCTTCAGCCGGTTCCCGTTCTCCGAATACGGGGCGTCGCTGTGGGATAGCGTGGAGGCGCTGACCGGCTACCTGGCCCGGGTGCGGGAGGACGGCCACGCCGCGCCGCGGCTGAAGAACAACGGCCTCTGCATCGTGGCCGCGCCGGTGCTCAGCGATTGCGGCATGTTGCTGGGCGTGCTGGGGATGGCGGCCCCCTTCGGGGACGAGGACGAGAGGAAGGCGATTGAACGGGATTTCGTGGATGCAGCCGTCGAGCACGCGGCCGCACTGAACTCAGAGGAGTGAAACGCACGGACATGCTGACCGCTCAGGACGTGAAGAAGTACGGCAAAACGTTCGGCGCCGACAAGGTGGGCATCGCCCCCATCGAGCGCTGGGAAGGCGCCCCAATGCAGATGGACCCGCGCCAGATCATGCCCGAGGCGAAGTCGGTGATCGGCCTGGCATTCCGCGTCATGCGCGGCTCGCTACGGGGCATCGAGGAGGGCACGTTTTTCAGCAACTACTCCTCGATGGGCTACGGCGGCCTGAACTGGATGTACATGCCCGTCACGGTCATCAACCTGGCCAAGGTGATCGAGAACGAGGGCTACGAGGCCATCCCCTACGGCCACCTGAGCCCCTGGCGGGGGATCGGACAGGAGGGTCACCTGAAGTCGCGCTGGAGCCGGCCCGTCGAGCCGGGACGCGCGGCGCCGGACGTGATGGTCCACCTGCGCATCGCCGGATTCCTGACCGGGCTGGGCGAGATCGGCTGGAGCAAGATTTTCCTCACGCCCGAGTTCGGCCCCCGGCAGCGCCTGGGCATCCTGATCACCGAGGCGGAACTTGAACCCGACCCCATCTACGACGGCCCGCAGCTCTGCGACCGCTGCATGGCCTGCGCCCGCGACTGCCCCATCGGCGCCATCCCCACGGACGAGTCGGTGAAGGTGGAGCTGGCCGGCCGGGAGGTCGAGTGGGCAGACGTGGACATGCAGGCGTGCGACATGGCCTTCCGCGGCGCCACGGATGCCGAGGAGGACGAACGCGGCGACTACACCGAGTTCTGGGCCTGCGAGAACGGCTGCAAGCCCCACCAGTATTCGCCCTTCTACAAACGCCCCAACAGGGTCTACGAATACGGCCAGGCCATCTGCGGCGCGCGCGGCTGCATGAGGGCCTGCATGATCCACCTGGAGGAGCGTGACGCGGTGAAGAACGCCTTCAAGCAGCCCTTCCGCCGCCGCAAGCCCTGGTCCGTGGACTGGGCCAACCCCTTCGGCAACTTCCCCGCCTGGGACGAGGACCCCGGCGAGGGCGCCGAATGGAACAAGCCGCTGTCCGATCAGATGCAGGAGGAGACGGAGTCCTCATGAAGTTCGCCGTCGGCTACCAGCTTGCCGAGCCGGACGAGGAGCGCTTCCCGGAAATCGTACGCGACTACCGGGAGCACGTCGCCGAGGTGTATTTCCCCTGGCTGAAGGTGCCCACCGGCCGGGCCTCTCTCACGACTCGCCGCGGCTACACGGACTGGAGCGGCCAGGAGCGCCTGGAGGAGGACCTGCGCGCGCTGCGGGAGTTGGGCGTGCGGCTGGACCTGCTGCTGAACGCCAACTGCTACGGACGCTGGGCGGCCAGCAGCTTCCTGGAGAACATGGTCGGCAGCATCCTGGAACGCCTGGAACAGGTGGTGGGCGGCGCCGACATCGTCACCACCACCTCCCCGGCCGTCGCTCGAACGGTGCAGCGGCACTTCCCGGAGGTCGAGGCGCGCGCCAGCGTGAACATGCGCATCGGCACGCCCGAGCAGATGCGGCTGGTGAGCGGCCTGTTCGACAGCTTCCACGTGCAGCGCGACTACAACCGCGACCTGCAGCACGTGGACCGCGTGATCGAGTGGGCCCGGAGCAAGGGCAAGCGCCTGACCATGCTGGCCAACAGCGGCTGCCTCCGGCGCTGCCCGGGGCAGATCTTCCACGACAACATGGTGGCCCACGAGGCCGAGATAGACGAGACCGAAAACATCCCCGGCTGGACGCCCTACGTCTGCTGGAGCAACTTGAAAAAGCGCGAGAACTGGCCCATCCTGTTGCAGGCCACCTGGGTCCGGCCCGAGGACCTGCACCACTATGCGGACCGGTTCGAGGTCGTCAAACTGGCAACCCGCCAGCACGCGCGGCCGCGACTTGTTCTGCACGCCTACAGCGAGGGCGAGTACGCGGGCAACCTGCTGGACCTGTTCGAACCGGGCTTCGGGCCGGCACTGGCGCCGTTCATCGTGGACAACAGCCGCTTCCCCGACGACTGGTTCGAGCGGACCACCACGTGCGGGTGCCGGTGCACCGAATGCGATTACTGCGCGGAGGTGCTGGAGCAGACACTGGTGCGCGTGGCGGGATGACGACTCACAAAGGAGGACGCAGCAATGCCCCCGACGGAGCGGCCGAACGTAGTCGTGATCATGGATGACCAGCACCGGCACGACTACCTGGGGTGCGCCGGCGCGGATTTCGTGAACACTCCCAACATAGACGCGCTGGCGGCGCGCGGGAGGCACTTCACCCACTGCTGCACCAACGCCCCGGTCTGCGGCCCGGCGCGCATCGCCCTGGCCACCGGCCTGCTGCCCACCCGCACCGGCACGACTACGAACAACACCTCCTTCATGCCCCTCAGCGCGCCGAACCACTACCGCCACTTCCGGGACCACGGGTACCGGGTGGAACTGGTGGGCCGGCACGACCTGGCCAAGCCCGGCGCCCCCGCCAGCCTGCACGGCAACCGGCCGCTGAACTTCAGCTACGGTTTCACCCGCGCCCTGGAGGTCGAGGGCGGCATGGCATGCGCCCGCGCCGGGTCGCGCACCGGTGAACCATCCGGACCTTACACGGTGTACCTGAAGGAGCGGGGTCACTTCGAGCCCTACGTGGCGGATTTCAAGGGACGCTGGGACAAGGGCTGGATCATCGGGGCCTCACACGATTCCGTGCTGCCCGCCGAGCACCACCAGGACTCCTTCGTAGGCAGCAAGGCCGTGGAGCGCATCGAGGGGCAGGAGGACGACTACCCGTTCTACATGTTCGTCAGCTTCCAGGGACCGCACGACCCGTTCGACCCGCCGACCGAGTACGCGGAGCGCTATCGGAACGCCGCGACGCCCGACCCGATTCCGCCCGACCTGGAGGGCAAGCCACGCCGGGTGCACGATCGCCACGACACTTTCGCCCACGCCACACCGGCCGACATCACGAAGGCGCGGCGGCAGTACTGCGCCAAGATCGAGCTGATAGATGCCCGGGTCGGCCGCATAGTGGAGGCGCTTGACCGGCGCGGCTTTCTGGAGGACACGATCGTGGTCTTTGCCGGCGACCACGGGGAGCAGTTGGGCGACCACGGACTGTTCCAGAAGCACACGGCCTACGAGGCGTCCGTGCGCGTGCCGCTGGTCATGGCGGGGCCCGGCATTCCCGGCGGTCCATCCGACGCGCTGGTGGAGCTGTTTGACCTGAACCCGACGCTGGTGGAGCTGGCCGCTCTGCCCCCGCAACGTCGCCTGGACGCCCGCTCATTCGCGCCCGTGCTGCGCGGTGAGACCGAACACCGGGAATACTGCGTCACCTGCGAGGGCAGCTACCGGGGCCTCCGCACCCGCCGCCACAAGTACATCGAAACGGAGAACGACCGGCCCGAACTCTACGAGCTGACGGAAGACCCGGAGGAACGGCACAACATCGCCGACAGCGCAGAGGACGTGGCGCGGGACCTGTCGCGGAGGATGCACGCCCGCTTCACCGAAGACCGCTGGCAGCGGTAGCTCGCCCCGCCGCCAGCCGCCCTGCACCTCCACTGGCTGGACGATTTGGTCCGCCTCCACCCGTCGGGGCAGAAAACCGCCCGCTCAGTACCCGTTCAAGCGCACGTCCCGAGTCACCCGTTCCACGGGCTCCGTTTATGCTTTGCGCCCGGTGTCCACGGGTTCAAGCGGACCTTCGGCCTTCTTCACCCGTGCCTACGTCTGCATCGCCCACTTCGTGGGCTCTAAGAGCGCAACTTTCTCGGTCGACCACGCTAAACGCGTACCCCGCTCAGTGGGCTATCTCCTGGAAACGGGTCTCGCGGATGACGTTCACCACGATCTCTCCGGGATATTGAAGTTCTTCCTCGATCTCCCGGGCTATCTGGTGTGAGAGCCGGGCGGCGGCCTCATCCTGGACCTTGCTGGACTTGACCAGCACGCGGACCTCGCGGCCGGCCTGTATGGCGAAGGCGTTCTGCACTCCACCGTGCTGCGTGGCCAGATTCTCCAGCCGCTCCAGGCGCTTGATGTAGCGCTCCAGAGTCTCCCGCCGGGCGCCCGGCCGGCTGGCGCTGACGGTGTCCGCCGCGATGATCAGCCCCGCGTAGAGGGACTCGGGATCCTGTTCCTCGTGGTGGGCGGCGATGGCGTTGACCACCACGTCGGACTCTCCGCGCCGGCGGGCCTCCTCGGCGCCCAGGACGGCGTGCGAGCCCTCGTGGTGGTGGTCCATGGCCTTGCCGATGTCGTGCAACAGGCCGCAACGGCGGGCGAGCTGCACGTCGAGCCCCACCTCGCCGGCCATCAGGCCGGCCACCTCGCAGACCTGCATGGAGTGCGCCAGGACGTTCTGCCCGAAGCTGGTGCGGAACTTAAGCCGTCCCAGCAGGTGCTTCAGGGGGTCGGGGACATTGTTCTGGTTCATCTCGTAGGCGGTCTCATCGCCGGCCTTCTTGATGGCGCGGTCAATGTCCGCCGTAGCCTCGCCGATGACTTCCTCGATGCGACCGGGGTGGATGCGGCCGTCCGCCACCAGACGCTCCATGGCCAGGCGGGCGCATTCCCGCCGCACGCTGTCGAAACAACTCAGCACGACAACGCCGGGGGTGTCGTCCACGATAACGTCCACACCGGCGACCTTCTCGAAGCACCGGATGTTGCGGCCGTCACGCCCGATGATGCGGCCCTTCAGGTCGTCGCTGGGCAGTTCAACGGTGGAGACGCTGGCCTCGCTGGTGGTCTCGGCCGAGCAACGTTCGATGGAGTCCACCACGATACGCCGCGCCTCCTCCTCGGCGCGCTTTTCCGCCCGGGAGACGGCAGAGTTCACCATCTCGGTGCACTCCTTCTCCACCTCCTCGCGCAGCTCCTGGGCCAGCATTTTCTTGGCATCGTCTCGGCTGAGGCCGCTGATGCGGTGCAGCTCGTGGCGCTTCTGTTCCTCCAGCCTTTCCAGCTCCTCCTCTCGCTCGGTGAGCTGCTTGCGCTTCTCGGCCACGTTCTTTTCCGCGGTTTCCAGGAATCGTTCCTTCTTGTTCAGAAGGTTGTCCTTCTCGTCCACACCGTCCTGTCGCTTCTCCAGCCGGCGCTCTGTCTGTCGCAGTTCGTTCCTGGTCTCGCGGACCTCTCTCTCGAATTCCTCCCGGCGTTGAATGATCTCCTGCTTGGCTTCCAGCTCCTTTTCTCTCTTTATCTGCTCCGCCTCGTGCTCGGCCTCCTGCAGGATTCGCGTCTTGGTCTGCCGGGCGCTGCGCTCGGTGAACCGTGCAAACGCCAGGCACAAAGCAAAGCCTGCAACAAGCCCGCCGATACCGGTCAGGACGTAGAACAGGGGTTGCATCGCTGTCATCCTCCTCGCTCCCCTGTGGGGAGCCGCAGCCATTGGGGGGCTGCCGACGGCAGCGGACATCATGGACAGACCGGCGGAGTCACGGACGGGCGTTGGCGGCTGCGCCGGAACACCGGCAGCCTGGAAGGGGCACGACGCGGGCTGAGGCCGCAAAACCGGCCTTTACCGCCCGCGCACAACGGGAAGCGGAGCGATCCTCCAGCGTCGAAAACAAAACGTACACCGCGAACGGTCTGGACTGTCACCGCATCCGCACGGGGTTCCGGGGCGATACGCAGTACGGGTGCCCTTGCGTGACGAACTCACGGCATCACTCCCCAACAAGAGGCGCGTAAAACGGTGAAGAACTGGTTGTTATTCATCAATCGGTGTCACTTTTTTCGATGCACAGGCGTTTTATGTGCTCCGCCGCCCTGTGGCCTCTTCCGTGGGCCGTCCGGGGGCAGCTTCCTGCCCGGTCCTCCGCGGTCTGCCGCTGCGCGGCCGGCAGACGAACCCGGGACTGCATTATATCCACCGCGCGGGTGCCGTTCGCCTTACGTTTGCTGCGGACCGTCCGTCGGCTGCCCCGGGGACGGGCAAATGGCGAGCAGAACCCTCGGCGGATTGTTATGTCAGTTCTCGTCCCCGTCGTAACGGGCAGCCATCTTGACAGGCCCACTTTCCACTAACGATTATGCCCGAAACGCGGTCTGGTGTCAAGCTTTTGGGGCGCCCGTGAGTGGCGTCGCGGGGGCCATCAGGGCCGGCGAAGGGGCCGCAGCGGGGCCACAGGCGTTACGGTGCGGGAGGAGGAGCGATGGGAACGGAGAAGATTTTCGCCAGATAAAGATGAGGAGGACGCCTGCGGCGGGTGCCGGATCGGCCGGAGAGGGTACATAGAAAAAGCCCGGCAACAACCTACTTTCTCAGCCCACGAGGGGCCAATATCATCGGCGCGACAGGCTTAACGGCCGTGTTCGAGATGGGAACGGGTGTTTCCCTGCCGCTCTGGTCACCGGGCAATCTCAGCCGCCGTCCCGCCGGGGCCTGGAGGCCCCGCATTTTCTGGAGACGGAACGGCATCGAAAAAGGAATAGGAGGAGCGCCAGTGGGTCCTGCGCACGGCAATGATGCCGAGCGTAATGGTCGTAATGTGACAGCCGTTCGGCAGATTAGTACCGGTCAGCTAAGTGCCTTTATGTATACGCACTTGCACCGCCGGCCTATCAACCTCCTGGTCTTGAAGGTGCCTTATTCCCTCGAAGGGGAAGGGATAGCTTATCTTGAAGACAGCTTCCCGCTTATATGCTTTCAGCGGTTATCCTTTACGAACTTGGCTACCCAGCTATGCTCCTAGCGGAACAACTGGCGCACCAGAGGTTCGCTCTCCCCAATCCTCTCGTACTAGGGGAAAGACTTCTCAGCTATCCAACGCCCACGGCAGATAGGGACCGACCTGGCTCACGCCGGT
>CAYVBE010000179.1:7325-8702 GCA_964448935.1 uncultured candidatus Brocadiaceae bacterium | reverse complement strand
TAACGAGCGAACAGCAGTAATTCTGCGCGGCAAGACGAGCAAAGGACCGACCGGGCCAAAAGTTGGGAAAACGGACCTGCGTGGCGAGTGCTATCCCTTGCGTGGGTGGTCGGGGTTGCGTACACTTATCTGGCGGCCACACCTCCACCTTCACGGGGCGGCGTAATGGCAGAAGATACCCGGAACGGATACCCACAGGCTCAGGACCCGTGGGCGGAGTTGGAAAACACCAACCGCCTGCTGGCCAGTGTGGCGGATAGCACAGACGTGATGATGGCCTGCCTGGATCGGGATTTCAACTTCCTCTGGGTTAACCGGGCCTACGCGGAGGCTGCGAACCGGGAGCCCGAGTTCTTCCTCGCCAAGAATCACTTCGATCTCTATCCGCACGAAGAAAACGAGGCCATCTTCCGACGCGTCATCGAGACCGGCGAGCCGTTCTCCATCCGGGCCAAGCCCTTCGAGCACCCCGACCAGCCGGACCGCGGCATCACCTATTGGGACTGGCGGCTGGTGCCGGTGAAGGGCTCGGACGGCGACGTGGAGCGGCTGCTGTTTACTCTGATGGACGTTACAGAGTCCGAGAAGGCCCGGCGCCGGCTTCGGGATAATGAAGCACAACTGAGCGCCGTGTTCGAGAGCGTGCCCTTTATCATGATGGTGGTGGACCGGGAGCGGCGCGTGAAGACGATTAACCGTGCGGGGGCCGAGTTTGCCGACCGGCGTCCGCACGAGCTCGAAGGCCTGCGCGGCGGCCAGGCCCTGCAGTGCGTCCATGCCCTGGACAACCCGGAGGGGTGCGGCCGTGGGCCCGATTGCGATCGCTGTATGGTGCGCCGGACGGTGCTCGACACGGTGCAGACCGGCCGGAGCCACCAGCAGGTGCAGGCGGACATGGCTTTTCGCGTGGACGGCCAAACCACCGAGAAGACCTTCCTCATCTACACCACTCCGCTCGAGATCTCGGGCCAGGAACGGGTGCTGGTGGTCTTCGAGGATGTTACGGGGCGGGAGCGCGCGCGACGAGATCTGAAGGAACTGGCGGAGGAACTGGAGCGCCGCGTCGCGCAGCGCACCGCGGAGGTCCGGGAGAGATCCGCGGAGCTGGAGCAACTGGCCCATGAATTGACCCGCGCCGAGGCGCGCGAGCGGAGGCGCATCGCCGACATCCTGCACGATGATCTGCAGCAAACGCTGGCCTACGCCAAGCTGCGGGCATCGAGTCTGGCCGCCTCCCAGGAAGACGACTCAAAGGCCAGGACGGCCCGTGACGTGATAAATGCCCTGTCGGAGGCCATAGAGACCTCACGAAGCCTGAGCCGCGAGCTGAACCCGCCCTGGCTGGACACCGGGGGCTTGCCGGCGGCTCTCGAACAC
>CAYVBE010000179.1:0-7225 GCA_964448935.1 uncultured candidatus Brocadiaceae bacterium | reverse complement strand
GCCTGCGCAACACCGGTGGCGACGACAGCGGATTCGGCCTGTTCAGCATCCAGCAGCGTGCGGAGCTCCTGGGCGGAAAACTGGATATCCAAAGCACTCCCGGCGAGGGCAGCCGGTTCGACCTGACCCTGCCAACCGGGCCGACCATCACCGGGTAATCTCAAACCACAGCGTCCGGTGGGTGTTGTCCAGGCGGAACGTCCTGCCGCCTCTGACCTCCACTTCGGCCTTCCGTGCGCCGGAGAGGTCAAGAGCGTGCACGGCGCCCACGGGGTTGGCAAAGGTTACATCTCCCACAACCGGTTTCATCTGCAGGGGTGTCGTCCTGTCCGAGAGACCGGGGACCTCGGCCCCTTTGGTGCGGCCGACGGCGCAGAGCAGCATCCGGCGCGACTCGGCCAGCGGGCGGTCGTCCAGCGCCGCCACCGCCACGCTGACGAAATCCTGCTTCAGCTTCAGGGCGACGGCGCCCAGATTCACCGCCGAGCCATCCGATTGCCCCACCAGGCCCTGCAGCTTCGGCGCTTTGATGAGCAGCGCGCCCGGCGCCGCTTTCCACGTGAACTGATCGGTGACACTGTCCACCACCTGCCCTTTCTCCCGAACATAGTCTTGCAGGCTCGCGTGGACTGGTTCAGCCTCCGAGAAAGCCGTCACGTACCGGCCGCCCAGCGCGTGGACGCCCGGGCTCGGCACACTGCGTGTGCAGTCGAACAGTCTGTCCCGAGACACCACCTCCCGCCAGACGATGTCGCCCTGGCCGATGTGCCCCCGCGCAAAGGCGAGGCACGCCAGGGGATACTGCTGATAGACGGCAGGATTCGCGGCCCGGTGGGCGGGGCGGGCGCCGTCGAAGCTGTCCATCCGGTACTGGTACAGACCGTCCCAGCCCTGCAGCGCGCCGTAGCACGCCATCATCAGCGGGCCATTGATGCGGTTGCCGTTGTTCCACTCCGTGACGGTCAGCGGGGCGCCGCCAGCGGTCTTCGAGGCGAATTGTTCCACCAGCGACCTGGCCCGCTTTACCTTCGGTTCGGCCCCGGCCGGCGCCAGCGCCCCGGCCATCACGGGCCCGTAGCCATGCAGGTCCAGCAGGTCCATGCCGTCAATGTTGGCGGCCATGTCCACCGACTCCAGCCAGCCCGGCGCCTGCCAGCCGCTGCCGTTGAACAGGATGTGATCGAAGCCCAGGTCCTCCCGCACAAAGTCCCGCACGGAAGTGAAGAAGTTCGTCTGTACCTCGTAGTAGAAACGCACCTGATCGGCCACGCGGGCGTGGAGCCGGAGCTGATTCCGCGCGCCGACAAGCTCTCCAATATCCAGCCGGGACACGGTGCCCTCGGCCGGGTCCTCGGACGCCTTCAGGCTGCCCGCCCATTCTTCCGCCAACTCCTCACGGGCGCCATAGCGCTTCAGAAGCCACTCATTGAACTGCTCGGTCAACATCTTCTGGAAGTGTTCGTCCATATTGTTCAGCGCCCAGAAGAACATGTTGTTCTCGTTGACCACCGACATGAAGGCGACGGCCGGGTCCTCGCCGTTGCGCAGGCCGGTGTAGGGATTCCGGTGGGTGAGGAGTTTCCGGATGAACTCCCGATTGAGTTCCTGCAAGTGCGGGTCGAAGAAGAAAGGCATGCGCTCGCGCGTGGCGATGCGGACGCCCTTCGGCAGGCCATCGGCCTCACCTACCATGGGGGTCTGCCAGTTGTAGAGCACGTCCAGGTTGACGTAGATGCCCTGCTCTTTGAGACAGTGGATGAAGTATTCGCAGCGGTCCAGCCGCCTCTCGTCTATCACGTAGTTCTTCCCGGCGTGGGGGTCGCACAGGTCCCCGTCCAGGGAGTGGAGCCGTATCACGGTGAAGCCGAGCCGCCGGGCGCGGCGGGCGTAGTATTCGGCTTCGTCCTTCGGCGGTGCGCTGGGCGCCGACTGTCCCCACGCGCGGAAGGACCGCCCGTCGGCATACGCGACGCGGCCGCCTTCGCGCTGAAGCGCCTCGCCGATCGGTCTGGGGGTGGGATGAATGAGGTTGAGCACGGTGTCGGAGAAGTCGTCCACTCCCCACGGCAGCGTAAACCAGTCCTCCGGGCCATCCGGCTCCTCGGGAGGGTACAGCCCGCGCTCCTTCAGCAGCCGAGCGTGTTCGGCCATGCCCAGGAAGGGCTCGGTGGTGAGGACGATCTTGTCCATCGAGAGCCGGTAGTCGGTGCCGGGCTGCATGGCGCGGTCGGTGACCCAGGCACCCTGACGCGTGCTGCGGGGCCGGACGTAAACCGGCTCCGCCGTCTCGATGCGCAGCATGTGCCCGCCGGCGGACAGATCAACCCGCCCCCAGTCGTTCCAGATGGCCAGCCCGAGCTGATCGCTCTGCGGCAGGCCCCAGCTCTGCTTCACGGTCTGCCACTCGCCCTCGTCCACGCGCCAGCGCACGGTCGAGAGCCCGTTGCGGCCCCAGCCGATCTCGCGGACCCAGAGCGCATACTCGCCGCCTTCGGGCGCCTCGAAGGAGTAGCTCAAGTGGGCCGGGCTTTTCGCGTCATACGTCAGCCCCGCGTCGCCGGAAAGCACCCGTTCCCCGCCCTCTGCAACCGCCAGGCCGACGCTGCCCTCCGCGAAGTCCTCGCACTCGATCTCCACCCGGGCGGCGTGAATCGGCGCCGCGGCAATGATCGCGACCAGCAGGAAAAGCAAAGCGAACGGGGTGTCGGCATGCACGTTCAGTCCTCCTCGACGCGGGTGTAGGGGTGCCCGGTGACGACCTCCCAGATGGTGTCGTTGACGACCCCCACGCGCTCGGGTGTTATGTCCAGATGCACGGCCAGGTCCGGCTGGTGGACGTAGAAGCCAAACTTGCCGCTCTCGTAGTTGCCGCGATCCTGGAATACGCGCCAGTCCACGTTCTTCGGGTGGTCTTTGAACAGGACGGCGTAATGCGTGGCCGCGAGCGTGTAGCGCGGCAGGCCGCTGCGGAGGTGGCCGCCGTCGGCGGAGTATTCCCCGATGTTCACGATGCCCGGGACCTTACCATCCCGCATCTTCCGGTCCAGTGCCAAAAACACATCCCCTACGGGCACCATGCCCAGCCGCCCTTCCTGCCAGAGTTCCGGCCACTCCTCCTTCAGCCCCTCCATGACCAGATACATGTGCCGACGGCAGTGGGTCATGGTGGCCTTCCGGCGGTAGTCCTCCAGCGCGGTCATCAGCGCCTCGGGGTCTATGGGATCGCCCCTGTAACCGGCGGCCTTCAGGTCCTCTTTCACCTGCGCCACCTCGACGCCGGCCGCCTCCGCCAGCGCCTGTGGGGTGGCCTCTTCAGCGCCCGGGCGTTGGGCGTCTCTCAGAAAGTTGCGGTAGGCCGTGAACCGGTCGTGGTCCTCCTGGCTCCAGTCCGGATCGTAATCCTCATTGAGCCACAGCGCAGCGTAGTCATAGCCCTTCCGCAGCGGTTCGAGCTGCTCGTGGGTCAGGTCAACCTTCCTGGCCTCCTCGCGCGCCTCGCGGCGGTCCATGCCCTGTTCCATCAGCTCCTGCTGCCTCTCCTCGCGCAGGCGGTCGCGGAACTCCCGCACCCCCGGGATGCCGGGCCAGGCGGTGTAGGTATAGGCGCGGCCGCCCGGGTTGAGGTCCAGGTATTCGCGGATCAGGTAGCTGCACGCGGCGATGTCGCCGATGTCGGTCGGCTCGTCGAACTTGATCTTGCCCATCCATTTTTCGGTAACAATGCTTGATAGCCCCTCGCCTCCAAAAAGCAGCATCACGATGGCATCCGTCTCCGCGCCGACGGCCTGGAAGCGGTCATAGTGACCGCCCCTCTGCATCTGCTGATGCATGTGCGCCCAGATGGGGATGCCGGGCGAGATGTTGGCCCGCGCCACCCACTCCTTCCCCGCGCTCTCGCCCAGCAGCGGGTGCAGCCCCACCATCGTGTTGCCCGTAAAACTGTTACCGAAGTAGAAGGCGCGCACCTTCTGTATCTCCTCCGCCGCGCCTGCGCCAATCGCGACCACGAAACCGCACAGCAAAACCGCCGCCAGTGTCGTCCTTCCTGCCTTCATCTGCACGCTCCTCGTCCTGGACTCACTCGTTGTGCTCACCGTGGTATCGCGCCGAAAACGCCCAGTTCCTGCAGCCATAACCCGCCCCAGTTCGTGCCGCGCTTGCTGACGTAGAGCCGCACGTGCCGCGCCCGAACGGGCTCGAAGCGAAACACGTCCGTGTCGCCACGGTGGTTGGGGTTGTCCTCGATCCGGCCGACCTCCTGCCACGTCTCGCCGTCCGCCGACACCTCGATGCGGTAGTCCTCGGCGTAGGCGTTCCACCACGTGGCGACCACCCCGCCGACGCTTTGCGCGGAACCCAGGTCCAGCGTCAGCGTCTGCGGCTCTCGCTTGCCGGCGAACCAGAAGGTGAACAGGTCGCCGTCCACGGCGTTCGCCGCGCTGTCCTGCCCGGAGGACGCCGTCACTGCCGCGCCCCGGCTCAGGTATCTCATGCCGACCCCCACGCGCACCACGTTGCTCCGCGCGCTCCGCCCCTCCGTGTCACGGGCCACGGCCACTACGTCGGACAGTGCCGCCGGCGGGTCCTCCCAGGTGAAGGTCCACGATCCGCCCTCCGCAACGGTCCCCTGTCCCAGCAATTCACGCTCCCCCACCGCCTCCGGCAGCCCCTCGCCGCGCCGGTCGAACCAGTTCTTCCACTCCCCGCCCACGCGATAAAGCCGCACGTCGCGCAGGTTGCCGTCGCAGTCGGCGACAAAGCCCGCCAGCTTCACCCGCCCTGCCTCCGTTGCGGCCCCGCTGCGCGGCAACGTGATGCCCACCCGCGGTGCCACGTTGTGCGGCGCCAGGGCCGGCAGCTCGTCCAACGTCAGGTAGCGCTCGTGCGGGTAGGTCGTGCGCATCCAGGCGGCTGGATTGTGCCCGTCCAGCGCAAACCAAGCCAGGCAGTAGAGCCACGGTATCCCCTCGGCTTCCATCAGATCGGGATTCGGCAGCGCGCCGCACTCACACATCGCCGCCATCTTGTGCGGCGCCACGCTCTGCACGGTCTCGTAGGCCCACGGGATGGGGTCCTCCCGAAACATGCGCATGCCCACGTAGATGTCCACGCCCGCAATGTCCACGTAATCGTCGCCGGGGTAGAACCGCCGCCGGTAGGCGTATCGGTCCTCGACCGGCGCGTCCTTCGGCACACCGCGGTGCCCCTGCGCCGAGCTATAGACCCAGATCAGGTTGTGCAGCCCGCGCTCGTTCACGAAATAGTCGAACATCAGCCGCCACAGCGCCGCCGTGTTCTCCGGCTCCTCCACGTCGGTCCACCAGAACCACGCCCCCTCGATCTCGTGCAGCGGCCGCCAAAGTACCGGCACGCGCGCCTCGGTCAGTTGCTCCAGGTAATCCGCTGTCCGCCGCAGGTCGGCCATCACCGCCTCGTGCTCCGGCGTGCCGGGGGTCACGCCCCTCCCCACGTCGAACGGTCCGCTGCGCTTCACCCAGGCCGTTCCGCGCGGGTCGCCGGGCTTGCCCCAGTGGAAGTCCATGGACACGATGCCGCCGCGCTCGTGCCACCAGCGCCGGCACTCCGCGATGTTGCGCTGCAACGCTTCATCGTAGCCCGGACCGAACTTGGGCTGCACCGCCACAAAGGCCCCGATCGCCCGCATGGCCGGCTCATGCGCCGTGGCCGCCTGCACCCGCGTGGGCCCGCCGCCCCATTGGCTGATCCCCGTCAGGGTCTTTCGTCCGTAGATGTCTTCCAGATACCGCAGCACCCGGCGCGCCTCGGGGATCAAATCGGGGTCCGCCGGCTCGGAGCCGAACGCCGCCGCGCTCAACATCAGCAAAGCCGCCACCATCGCGGACGTCAATAGTCTGCTACGCACTCTCTGGACCTCCAGGGCTCAGGATTCCGGCGCGGGCCCGGTGCTCTGCCGGGCCACAAACTGCGACTTCACCACGGTCGCCGTCTCGCGCGCTTGCGCCGGCGTCAGTTCACCTTCCACCATCTGCAGCGCCAGCCGCGCCGCCGCCTCCCCGATCTCGTGGTACTGCTGCCCCAGCGTGCTGAGCGGCGGCAGTGCCACCGACGCCTCATCGTCGTCGAACCCCACCACCGAGACGTCCCTCGGCACGCTCAGGCCCCTCCGGCGCAACAGGTCAAGCGCGCCCAGCGCCGCACGGTCGTTCCAACACAGCAGCGCCGTCGCCGGCGGCGGATCGGGCAGCGCGCCTTTCAGACCGTCCCTCCAGAACGCCACGCACCGGTCTCGGCCCAGCCAGAACGGCGGCTCCTCACCGTCCAGCCGCAGCACCTCGCATTCCAGGCCGCACCCGGCCGCCGCCCGCGCAGCCACCGCACCGCGTCCGTAGTCCAGACCCTCCGCCGGCCCCGCCCAGATCAACCGGCGGTGGCCCAGTTTCCTCAGGTGCGCACATGCGTCGGCGTAGGCGCCCGCCACCTCCAGCCGGACCGTGGGAAAGCCAGAGGCCCCCTCCGGGTCCAGCACCACCGGCGGGACCTCCTCCTCGTCCCACGCGTTCAGCCCATCGTCCGCCGACCCCAGCACAATCAGCGCGTCCGCCTTGCCCTGTCGGACGTAGGACAGCCCTGCGGCACCCCAGTCCCGGTCCTCGCTGAGGATCAACACGTCGTAACCCGCCTCCATGGCGGTGTGCTCCACGCCCTCGGCAATCAGGCTCCAGAACGGCGCGATGGCGCCCGTCGCCCCGCCGATCAGCAGAGCTATTGTGTGAGACTTCCCGGACACCAGCGCCCGCGCCGCGTGATGGCCCACGTAACCCAGCGCATCGGCCGCCTCCCGCACGCGCCGGACCACGGCATCCGTGATGCTGTGCTGCTCTGCTTTTCCGCTCAGCACATAGCTGACAGTGGCCCGCGTAACGCCGGCCCGCTCGGCGACCTGATTCTGAGTAACTTTCATATGCGTGCATCCCAAAGGTGTAATGACACGTGTAAGCTACCCGCCGCCGGGGGCATTGTCAAGTCCATAGATATCTGAAAAACAGTGTAAATCCCGCGAGCTATTGCGTCATTACTTTGACTGCTACCGCTAATTGGGTTAATCTGACGACACACGAGCAAACCGGGGCCGTACAAAGGGCAAAGCTAAGGCCAATCCACTGCCCCTGTTGCCCTTTACCGGGGTATTCTGCGGTTTTCTGGGCTGCTCAGGGGGTGTGCCGTGAATTGGCAAGTCCAGTTA
>CAYVBE010000178.1:0-8735 GCA_964448935.1 uncultured candidatus Brocadiaceae bacterium | reverse complement strand
CTGCGGCCACGCGTCAACCGCGCGGGAGCACAAGCCGCGTGTAGCCTGAGGGCCTTCGTTTCCCGTTAAGAGGCCGACAGGCCGTCTCAAGGTTAGCCCAGCGCGACGCGCGCCCCACGGGTGCGCAAGACCTGGGGATAGCGGTCCGATGGCCAACAGAGCCCCCATAGGGGCCATTCAACCGCACCGCACGGGGACGCCCGCGCAACGCCTGAATCGCCCGCTCACGCGGGCTCCGGGGTTTTTGCCACGTGGCTTTCCCCAGGGCTCCCTCCGGTCGCCCCGGGCTAACCGTGAAACGCCCGCACTATGGCGGGCTAACGGCAGACGCAGACGCTCGGGAGCCGCCGTGTGTCGGAGGGACGCGGTCCGTCGCGCCCGGTCCGCCCATCGTGCGTTTCCCCAAGAACGCCCTCACATCGAGCCTTCCGTGACCTCCCCCGAGATCTCGCCCTCCGGCAGGCCGGTGATGCGGTAGGTGCCTTCGCTCAGGTTAGCGTGGACCTTTACCCGATCGCCGAAGGTGGATTTCTGGACCTGACCGTCCTCAGAGAGGAGGCGGTGCGCGGTCAGCGGCATGTAGGCGGTCTCGGCGTGGAGCTTCCGCAGGACGGTGTCCTCCGCCCGGCCGCTGTTGACGCCGGCCAGCGCGCAGAGCAGGGGTGGAGTGCCGCCACTGCGCAGGATGGCGCAGTCGTGGAAGACCAGGCTGAACAGCGGCACGGGGATGCCCACCGGCTCGCCCTCGCGCCCCGGCTCCATCCGCGCCCAGTGGACCCGGATGAGGTCCAGCGCCGGGGCGGCCCAGTCGCTGGCGCTCTCACTGGCGATCACCCAGCCGAGCGTCCGGTAGTAGTCCAGCACCGCATAGCGCGCCTCGCGGCAGTCGCTCCGCGTCAGCGGATGGCGCTTGTCGAAGCACTCCTCGAGTGCGATGGCGGTGAGGACGTCCTGCATGGAGGCGTTGAGCCGGATGTTGTAGTCGCGCATCTGCTGGACGTTCATCTTCACGAAATCCAGCATCAGTTCGGGGCATAGGATGGACTGTGTGCCGCCGGCCCAGTAGGCGTGCCGGGGGGAGTCGCGCCGGGAGTCCTTGCGGGTGCGGTCCTCGCTCCAGAACGGGGAGGAGAGGTAGAAGTCACGATACTGCTCGTGGAGGCCGAAGAGGAAGCCGTGCTCCTGTGCCGCGTCGCTGATGCGCCGCATTCCTTCCCAGCCGCCGGCCTCCGGGCTGGGCGGGCAGGCGGCGGGATGGGCGTGGTCGTAGCCCAGCATCTGCCAGCCGGCCAGGGTGAACGATACGTTGTCATCGGGATGCTTCTCGGCGGTCTCGTGGAGCAACTCGGCAATCTCATCGAAGCTCCGGAACTGCCGCCTGACCTCGTCACCGCCCAGGTGCGTGATCTGCGCCATGACCCGCAGCTTGATGGCGCCGCGCAGCTTGTCCATCTGCGGTTTTTCGAGCCGCTTCTCTTCGATGGACCGCCACCGGCCGATGCGCCGGCAGTAGTCGCGGTAGGCGAAGGCGATCTTCACGTGGTCCGCCTCGGGAAAGAAGCGGTAGATCGTCCGGCGCGGGTAGCGGAAGGCCTCCCACGAGGCCACCCAGTAAGGCGCGATGCGGGTGGGACCGCCGGCGGAGTGGGCGAAGTCGAACTCCGCGTCGTCCGGGGTGTCCATGATGGCCAGGTAGCCGGCTCCGCCCTCGTCCACGTGCCCCCACCACGGTCCTGTGGCGGCCTCCCAGGCCCAGAGGCGCATCGCCCTGTCCGCCACGTTGTCCTCGATCGCCTTCGGCCAGTTGCCCGGCAGAAGGGTTCCCTGCTGGAAGGGGAGGACGGTGTAAGCGGCGTCCGAATCGCTGTGCTCGAAAGAGCGGGGGTAGTGGACCTCCCGGATCCACGTCTCGGCATTGTATCCGGGGTCTTCGTGGGGCGCGACGGTTATGCGCAACTCCGGCTCGTGGGGCGAGAGCAGGAAGCGGACGCGGACGTTGTACTGCTGCCAGGGGTCGGGCTGCACGCTGCGCAGCTCGATGCCCCGGAAGCCGTCTTCCTGCGCGATGCGGCACTCGGTGAGGTTCAGCGTCTCGAGCGGTTTTGTGAGCTGGCGGCCGTATTTCTGCACCAGGAACCCCGTCCGCTCGGGCTCCATCTCCCACCGCTTGCCGCTGCGCTTGTCGCGGACCGACAGGTTCAGTCCGTCGCCCTCCACGCGGACCGACAGGTGATCGTTCTCGACTTCCCACGTTCCGGGGCTTCCTTCAACGGTCTGCTCGATTCTCACGGTCTTGCTCCTGTGCTGATTGTGTGGCGCGGTCAGCCCTCGACCGCCACCTCGCGCATGGCGATGTAGTTCTCCTGCGGCACGTAGGCCGGGATGCTGTTCCCGGAGCCGAGGGCGTAGCCACCCCGCCCTTCGCTGCGCTCCAGCATGGCGCGGCACCGCTGCCGGACCTGCTCGGGCGTGGACCGGCAGAGGAAGTCCACGTCTATGCCGCCGAGGATGGCGATGCGGTCGCCCCAGCGCTCGTATGCCTCCTCGACCGGTGTGATCTGGTCCTCGTAGCTGTGCTTGGCGTCGTAGCCGATGTCCTCGATGACATCCTCCATCACGGTCTCCAGGTTGCCGCAGGAGTGGAGGATGGCCGGCTTGCCGGCCGCGTGGATGCCCTCGACGATGCGCCGATGCCACGGGATGACCCATCGGCGCATCTGGTCGGGCCGCAGCATGGTCTGGGTCTTGAATCCCCAGTCGTCGTTGCCCATCAGTGCGCCCACGCTCTCGTAACCGGCGCTCAGCTCGTAGTAGCGCGTCAGCCGCCTGCCGATCGCCTCGAAGATGTCGTCCATCAGCCCCGGGTCATCGAGGCTCAGGTAGCAGAGCCGCTCGTAGCCGACCAGGCTGACCGCGTTCTCCAGCACCCCGCCCGGCCCCCAGACAATCAGCTTCATGCCTTCGGGCAGCGGCGGGTCCTCCAGGGCCGAGTAGTCCGCCTCATCCGGGTCGGGCCAGGGGTATGCCTCGAAGCTCTCCCGGTCGGTGATGAGGGAGCCCTGGTTCATGGAGACCGACGACGCCTTGTCCCGCTCGCCCGAGGGGAAGCCGAAGCCCCCTCCCGCGCCGCAGAGCATGTAGTCGTAGCCCATGTTGCGCCAGGCCAGCAGCAGGTAGCGGCTGCCGGGGCCGCTCCAGTCCTCCGGCACGCCGGGCTCGGCAAATTGCTGGATCAGCTCGCCGTTGATCCCCAGCTCGAAGAAAACGGGCCGGTCGGGGCATCCCCCGCGCAGGACGGTCAGCAGTTGGTCAAAGTCCGGCGGACGCATGCAGTCTATCTCCAGTTGTTGAGCCAGCATCAAGAATCCCCGGATTATAGCATGTCAGCGGCCGGGATAAGACCCTCGGGCGCACTGTTGTAGCTCTGAAAGAGCCTGACATAAAAGCCCAGGGCAAGCCCGCAGGGCGCAGCCCTGGGACTCCGGCCCGCCGCCAAACCAGGAGCCCTGACAGGGCGTAACATGCGCTCCATCGTCTCGTCCGCCGGGATCGAGTCCGTAGGACGCCCCATGTGTCACCGTTCCGCGCGGTTGAAGGGTTCTCCCAGGCCGTTCTTGCGGATGAACGGCTCCTCCACCTCCATCGAGGTCAGGGGGCCATAGCGGTGCGGGCGGCGGTAGGCGTTGCCCCAGAAGGTTTCGGCGCGGTGTTCCCGCATCCCCTCCAGGTCGAACGCCGCGATGAAAAGGCCCTCGCCTTTGCCGGCCTGGACGATCAGGTCGCCGCGCGTGTCGAACGCCACCGAATGACCGTTGCAGTACGGGTGCGGCGCGGCGTAGCTGGTCATGGCGACGGCAACCGAGTTCTCGAAGGCCCGGGCGCGGAACTGGCTCAGGCGCAGGTCCCGCAAAGTGCACGCGTTCGGCGTCAGGATGATCTCCGCGCCCCGCAGCATCAGGACGCGGGCGCTCTCCGGATGCTCCCGGTCGTAACAGATCATCGCACCGATCTTGACCGGCCCCGCCGCCGTGTCCAGCGTGCAGACGCGGAAGCGGTCGCCCGGCGTGCAGCAGGACTCCATAGGGAAGAAGTCGCAGGTGTGGACCTTCGCGTAGGTCAGGACGGTCTCTCCCGTGCGGTCAATCAGAGAGACCGTGTTCCGAGGCGGCCCGTCCCATGCCTCCAGGTAAGTGAGAGCGATGGCCATCTCCAGTTCGCGCGCCAGGTCGCGGAAATGCGTGACGAAAGCGTCTTCCTCGCCCACGGCCTGCGCCTTCCAGCCGGGAAGCGGGTCGTCGGCGTCGTCGTCGAAGCCGCACGAGTAGCCGACGTTCCACATCTCGGGAAACAGGGCGATGTCCGCGCCCCGCTCGGCGGCCCGGCGGCAGTAGTCCTCGCCTTTCTGAAGGTTGGCATCCTGGTCGTTCTCGCAGGCGGCCATCTGAAGCAACGCCACTTTCAGAACACCCATCTTCGTCAGTCTCCGAGGCTCAGGTCAGGGTTTTCCGGGCCGAAGTGTTTCAGCATCACCAGGGGGTCGTGGGCGGAGCGGTTCTCGATGACCACGCCCTCGCGCGCGGCGCTCTCGCTGACGAAGAACTCGTCGGCGGTGAGCTGCCCGTAGCGTATGAGCGCGGGTGTTTCGACCTCCCGGACGCCCATCCGGCCGTGTCCCTGCATCATGATCATGCCGTAGGCCGCCGAGTCGCGGATGGTCACGGTGCGGCCGGGCAGCACGGTCAGTTCTTTGGCGCTGAAGGCGTCCGAGCGGTAGCAGACCCAGTTCTCGCGGTAGCCCTCGGGCTCCATCTCCTCGACGGGCCGGACGAGCCTGGGGCGCATGAAATGGTGCTCGGAGAACCGCTCGTCCACGTTCGCTTCCCAGTCTACGACCTCCATCAGGTAGTCCACGTCGCCCACGCGGTCCTCGGGCGTGTCCTTCCACAGGAATTCTTCGGGCACCACCTGGCGGTTGTGGATCACCGACTGATACATGGCGAACACGTCGGACGCACGCTGGGGCTCGTAGGTGCAGAGGCTCCCCGGTGCGTGCAGCACGCCGGGCGGCACATTCCAGCCGGTGCCGGGCTCGAGCTGGTAGGCGCGGGAGATGTTGGTGATGCGGTTGTCGCCTTCGGCGAAGCGCTCCAGGGCCTGGCGCACCTCTTCCCGCGTGGTGCCGGGCCGGAAGCCGAAGAAGGTGAACGGAAAGTCGCCGCCGTGGTTGTTGACCTGTGGCGGGAAGTAATACGCCTCCGGCTTGCCGAGCTGGCCCACCTTCTCCGCGTGCTCGTCGCGGTGGTGGATGTGGTGGGGCAGGGGGCCCTGGTTGTCGAAGAACTTCGAGTAAACGGGCCAGCGGCCGTATTCGTCCCACAGGCGGTCTCCGATGAGCTGCCCCCGCAGCTTCTGCACGGCGTCGCGCAGCAGGGCCCGCTCCACCCGGCCGCCGTCCTCGAAGACGACCTCGGAGAGGCCCTCGTTCTCGGAGGTCAGCGGCCCGTTGTCCGCCGGCGTGGTTGAGGAGAACCAGCGCTCGTCAATGCCGCCCCGCTCCGCGCCCATGGCGTAATAGTCGTCCGGGTGCAGCTTGATCCGCCGCCCCGGCACGCAAAACGACCGGGGGACCCAGTTGGGGGCCAGGCGCAGGATGCCCTGCCCCTGTTCCATCGCGCGTTGGACGATCGCGTCGGCTGTCATGTCTCTTCTCCCGAGTTGAAGTAGCCGGGCAGCAGCAGGCTCTCCATGATGTGCAGTCGCGGCACCACGACCTCGATGCGGCCCGCCGATTCCCGCCAGGGTACCTCGCGCTCGTCCGGCACGCTGAGCACCCGCTGGACGCCCGGGGCCGTTCGCACGTCCAGCCGCAGGTCCCGGAGTTCCGGAATGTGGTGCACGATGGCCACGTAGCCTTTGGCCTTGCGCTCGCGGCAGTTGTGGTTCACGAGGTTCACTATCAGGTCCGACCCGCGGCGCAGCAGGGACACCTCAACGTCCGGCGGTGTGTGCGACCGGACGATGGGGTTCGGCAGCAGGCGATCCAGCACGTCCAGCACCACCGCGGCGGTGTGGTGGTCGTAGTAGCGATGGTAGCCGGCGAAGACCGGAGCGCCGATGTAGGCGACCTGACCTTCGCCGAACTCGTTGAGGGTGATGGACGGGAAGTCGCCCTCCGCCTCGGGCGGGGCCTGGCCGTGCCCGAACCGCGCTCCGCCGCCGACCGGTATCACGTAGCCGCGCAGCGGCTCGGCCGTGTCCGGCACGATGCGCGCGAACGGGGTGCGCTGCAGCACGGGCGGGTCGCCCGCGAAATAGCCGTGATCGGCCTCCGTGAAGCCGTACACCGATACGCCCGCCAGCTCCAGCATCTCCGGCACGGGTTCGGCCTCCGCGGACTGCGTGACCAGCAGCCGCCCGCCGCGCTCGACGTAATCACCCAGCGCCTTGGCCACGCCCTCGCGCAGGAATTCCTGCTCCGGCACCACGATCAGCCGGTAGTCGTCCGCCCGGTCTACCAGGGAGTCCTCGTTTAGCCCGGTGAAGTGACGGCCGGACATGCTGAGAAGCTCGGAGGCGCCCCTATAGGGGCCTCCGCGTCGGCTGCGGGCGTCGGAATCGGGGAAGTAGCGCAGGTCGGGACCCATCATGTGGGTCCAGCCGTGCAGTACGCCGATTTCCGGCACGTGGCGCGCGCCGCGCACGTAGTCCAGCCGACGCCGGATGAAGTGAAAGGGCGGCGACATGGCGCGGTACGCCTGGTCCTGGAGCGTTCCGTCGGGCAACATGCGGTCAATGATCCAGAATCCGCCGCCGTTGGCGATGCTGGCGGCGGCCATGTATTTGTACTGCACCGGCGGCCCGGTGTTCCAGTCGCCCAGGTGCCCCACGAAGCGCCCGGTCATGTATTCGAACGGCAGTCCCACGCCGGCCCAGTAGCGGCAGTTGTAGGTGGCCGACGTGCCGCCGAAGGGGTCATCGCCCAGCAGGCCGTCTATGCCCTCGGGCGGGCTGGTGGGATAACGCGCCGCCCACATCCAGTTGAACGCGCACGGCACGTCACGCACGGCGTGCATGGCCTCCGCCACACGGGCGAAGAAGTCGGCGTACTGCTGTCGGTACCACCGGACGTAGCGGAGCCACTCCTCGTCGTCCGGCCCGTCCGGTATCGGCGCGCCGAACTCCCGCCGGCAGTTCTCGCAGTAGCAGGGGCTGAAGGTGGTCATGGTGTCGTAGAAAATCTCGTCCACGTCGTAGCTTTCGAGCACCTCCCGGCCCTGCGGAATCAGCAGATCTTCCAGGTAGGGTCCGTTCACGCAGACACGTCCGTAGTTGCCCGGCTCGATCTTTCCATCCCGGTTGCGCGCGGCCCAGTCCGGGTGCTGCTCCACCGCGGCGGTGTCCAGGAAGGTGCTGATGTAGGCCACCACCGCGACATCGTGCGCGTGGCAGCCCTCCACGATCTCGCCCACCATGTCCTTCCGGAGCCGCGGGTGCGGCGTGCCAACCTCTGTTGGATAGTAGGAGAAGCCATAATGGCACTTGGCGAAGGTCACCACGGTATCCGCTCCGCTCTCGCGCAGCCGCCGGCCGTACTCCCGCCCGTCCAGGTTAGCGCCCACCTCCACGTGCGCCGGCGCGTGAAAATCCGGATGGCTCTTACAGTAACGCCCCATGTGTCCCACGCCGTTCGTCCCCCGTGATGTTCCCTCTGAAGGTACAGACTCTGCGGCAAACCACCATCCTACCGGGAAGCCCCCGGGATTCAAATCGCAGGGGCCGGCTTTAGCGCTCGTAAACCTTGCAGCAGTACCCATCACTTTTTGGGGAAAATGACTGCGATCACTTGACGGCTTCCGCGCGGCGCCCATAGACTTGCCGGGACAGTGGCTCACCAGTGTTCTGAGCGAGCTACGGATGTGCTCAGTTATCCGCTCGTTTTGTCACGATCCGACGAAAGGAGAGTTGCGCGATGCGACTTGGTGGACCTGTTTTCGAAGAGTGGGACGATCCGGTGTCCTGGGTTATGGCGGTGCGGGATGCCGGGTACGGCGCGGCGTTCTGCCCGGTGGAGACGGATGCGGATGACGAGACGGTGAGCGCCTACGCGGAGGCAGCGCAGGAAGCCGACATCGTCATCGCCGAGGTGCCGGCTTTCGGGTGCAATCCCATTGCCTCCGACGAGGAGGAGCGCGCGGAGGCCATCGAGCGGTGTCAGGCGCGGCTTGCGCTGGCGGAGCGCATCGGGGCGCGCTGCTGCGTGAACGTGGCCGGATCGCGCGGCGAGCGGTGGGCCGGCGCGCACCCGGAGAATCTGTCCGACGAGACGTTCGAGATGACCGTGGACTCGGTGCGCGAGATCGTAGATGCGGTCCGGCCGCAACGCACCGCCTACACCATCGAAACCATGCCCTGGATCTTCCCGCACACGCCCGACAGCTACCTGAAGCTGATCGAGGCGGTGGACCGGGAGGGCTTCGCGGTGCACCTGGACCCGGTGAACCTGGTGACCAGCCCGGAGGTGTGCTTCAACACCGACGCGCTGCTCAGGGAGTGTTTCGAGAAGCTGGGACCGCATATCCGCAGTTGCCACGGCAAGGACATCAAGCTGCAGGACAAGCTGACGGTCCACCTGGACGAGGTGCGCCCCGGCACCGGCTCGCTGGACTACCACACGTTCCTGCGCGAGCTGGACGCGCTGGAGCACGACGTGCCGCTGATGCTGGAGCACCTGCCGG
>CAYVBE010000177.1:0-8829 GCA_964448935.1 uncultured candidatus Brocadiaceae bacterium | reverse complement strand
GAGCGGAGCCGGCGCTCCAGGACGCTCAGGTAGCGGTCGCTGCCGGCCTGGTAGCGCAGTATCTTGTGGATCAGGCGGTCGTGCTCGTTCCTGTCGCCCCCAAGGGCGTGGAGTTTGGCCAACCGCAGAGCAACCCGCGCCCACGTGCTGCGGATGGCGCCGACGTTGCGCGCGGGCTCCGGGACGTCGTCATAGACCCGCCTGTGAAGCTTGATGGCCGCGGCGAGCTGGTTGTGACGAACCAGGACCCGGCCTGCGTTGTCCAGCAGGGCGATTGCCACCGTCTGTGATTCGAGCGAGTCGTCAATGGCATCGGTGTAAATCTCCAGTGCGCGTTCGAGGAGCCCGTGCTCTTCGAGGAACTGTCCCTTCATCAGCAGTGCCCGTCCACGGGCCTCGATCAAACCCCTGCCCTCGAAGTCCGCGATCAGCGTATCGTACAGACCGGCCAACTCATTCGGGTTGGCCACTTCCACCGAAGATGTAAGATGCCGCACCGCATCAACGGCCAGGTTGGGATAGGGCTGCAGTTTGCGCGCAAAGATGGGGGCCGCCTGCAGCAAGTCGCGCGCCGAGAAAACCCCTCGCTCTGCCAGCGCTGCGAAGGTGCGCCATTGTGAGCTGTCGTAAACGCAGGCGTTCAGAGAACTGTACATCGCGCTTCGGGCCAGTTCGGCGGAGCCGGCCTGCTGGAGAAGCCCGGCGGCGGCGTGCCAGGTCTGAGCGCGCGTGCGCTCCGCCTGGGGGTGCATCAAGGCGGCCAGGGCGAAATCGAGTTCATGCTCCGGAACGCGCTGTCCGCTCTGTGGGTGGCGGACGTTTCCGGCGACGGTCTCCGCTTCGCCGATGCGTCCGGTGTCGCGCGCCCAGACCGGCCTGCCGCGCTCCATCTGCATGTAGCCTACCCAGGCGTGGGCGACGCCCGTGGGGGTGGGGCCGCTGACATAGACACTGGGAATGCCTTTTGCCTTCGCCACCTCGGTCGCAAACACCGCCGCCTCGTGGCAGACGCCGCCGTAGCGGTAGATGTTCGGCAGCGTGGCGCCGCCGTGCCGGTCCACCTCCTTCTGTTCGCCTTCAAGGGCATCGTAGTCGTATTTGTCCTGCCATATCTTGCGGTAGAGGCCCCCGATGTCGTCCGTGTGCCCGAATCGGTCCAGCGCCCATACCCGCTCCTGGATCGGACGGTGTGTGTCTATCACATACTGCGCCACTTCGGCCGGCATGGCCGAGAGGTCGAACTCCATCCGGCCTCGCTGGCGGGTAAAGTACCGAAAAGATTGCACCAGAAGCGGAGGGTCCGGCCGTTCGGAGTCCCAGACCACGGCATAGGCAATGGCCAGCCCGGGGCAGGCCAGCACGTCCTGCTGCGCGCCGTTGACCAGGTGATAGATGATCTCAAACGCCCGTCCGGCGTCGTCGGCCGGGTTGATGGCAAACAGCAGGCGTCCGGTAAAGCTGCGGTTACTCGCCAGCCACGCGCGTAGCCGGCGGGCCTGGTCCTGGCTCAGCCGGTTCTCCATACGGGGGAAGTACGCGCACACCATACAACCCAGGACGCATTCTTCGACGCGCTGGAAATCGGCCCCGCTCTTGCAGGCGTCCATCAGGGCGGACAGGAAGAAACTCATGCCCTCGTCCCAGCGTTCCTGATCCACGTATTCCCGCCACGGGTCCACGGTGCGGCGCTGCTGTTGCGCCAGGGCGGGCCGGCCGCCATACAGAAGCGCGGTCGCGGCCACCAGCAGGAGCAAGATACAGGTGCGTCGAATAGACCGTTGCATCTTCCCACTCCTCATTGGGACAGATTGAGCTGCGGTTGAAGTGTTCCCCAGGCCCTCTGTCCGTCGGTGGGGGCCCAGGAGTAAAACTCCGTGAACAACTCGCCGTCATTGTCCCAGGCGCCGGCGTTAAAAGACAGCGGTGCAGACCCCGGCTGCGTCCCCAGTGCCTCCCAGGGCACGAAGGCTTCGCATTCCCATCCGCCAGGATGCGTCCTCCGCGCGCGACATCGCACGCCCTTCACCGGCGTTCCGGAGACGTACAGATAGCTCCAGGACGCCCGGATTGCCGTGTCAGAGCCCTGGTCTGCAAAGGGAAATATAGCAATCATCTCCGGTCGGCCGTCGCGCAACGGGGGCTCCGCACAACCCACAAACAGAGCGTCCCTGAGCATCCGGTCGGCCTCGAAGTCGCAGATGCGGTCGTCCTGTGATTTCGCACTCAGATAAAGCCCCGCTTCATCGGCCAGCACGCGCAGGCGAGGGCCGGGCTCCTCGGTCTCGTAGGGGCTTGTCCGCCACCGGGTCGTGGTCAGCAGGGGGGCCGCCGCCCAGGCGGCTTCTTCGGGGTTGCCGTCAATTGCAATCGTCCCCTGCCTTTTCGCAAGTTCCGCCGTCCGCCGCAGCGGCACACGGCGGGGCAGGGCGATGCGGACACGCCGCTCCTGCGAGTCCACGTACTCGAACTCCACCTCGAATTCCGGCACCTCGAGCCGCTCGGATGTGACCGCCGGGCTGATCAGCGTGAAGACCACCTCGCGCCGCGAGCCGGCCGGCAGGACCAGCTCTTGCACCGCCGGCTCGGCCGCCCACGTGGACAGCCCCTCTGCGGGTCTCACGGTCACGGGCAGGGCGGTATCCAGGGGGTTGGTGACCCGCAGCGTTGCCGTCTCCCGGACTGGGCCGCTCTCCGGGCTCCGCACGGAACTGACCGCGCCGACCTCTTCGCGGGAGAGGAAGCGGAGCGTCTCCATCGCCTTGAAGTCCTCCAACGCGATGTAGTCGTCGGGCAGAACGGAGCCCGGCTTCACCAGGACCAGCCGGTAGGAATCCGGGGTGATACGCAGCAGGCAGTAGTGCTCCAGACCGCCGGCCAACTCCGGACTGAAGGTGCGCCCGCCGGTGACGCCGATTACGTAGTACTGGATGCCGTCGAGCTTCTGCGCCTTGTAGTAATGATGGAAATGCCCTCCGATGACGGCGCGGACGGGATGCTGCTTCAGCACGTCGTGTACGTCGGACCAGTTCGCGCTCTTGTACTCCCAGGCCGGTTTATGGAGAAAGACAAAGACGGAGCGCCCGCCGCTGGCCTCCAGGTCTCGGCGCAGCCATTCGATCTGGCGGTCGCTGAACCGCGGCCGGGATTCAAGAGTCTCTTCGCTGTAGAGGACAACGAAATGCGTGCCCCGGTAATCGAGCGAGTAATACAGCGGCCCGAAATACGCCTTGTGGAGCTGCTCGCCCCGCCGGTCGGCCGGGTCCCCGGTGCCGGTGATCACGTCATGGTTGCCGGCCACGGGGTAGAAGGGCGCCTCCAGGCGGTCCAGAATTTCGCGGGCCTTCCGGATATCGGCGCGCCACTCGTGCATGTCCCGCATGTAACCGGGCACGATGTCGCCGATGTGGAACACCAGCTCCGGGCAGAGCAGGTTCAGCTCGTCCACGGCCTCGTCCAGTACGGCCAGGCCGGAGTCGAACCCGGTCGTTCGGTCCGCTATGATGGCCACGGTGAATCCTTCAGAGGGCTCAGGCACCGGCAGGGAAGCCGATGCGTCGGTGCCGGGATTCACGCCTTTCCCCAGGCAGAAAACCGGCAGGGCGGCAATCAGCAGCGCAACCGTCAGAAATCGGCGTGTCACCGTGTGTGCTCCCAGAAGTTCCTTTTTCCTCTCGTATGGGTATTGTCTCACCGAATGTCCCTTTTTCAAGCGCGCGCGGGGTCCCGTTTGACACGCCGGCCCGCCCGAAGTACTGTCAGACTCGAAAAGGGCGCGCCTACAGGAGGAGAAGATGCATCACGCCGGCGGGTTCCAGGCAGTCGTGCTGGTAATTGGTGTGATTCTGGCTCCTGTCTCGGGCACGCCTGCAGCGGAGGAGCATTTCGTTCTGGCCTCTCCCGACACTTCCACGGCACTCATCACCCGCTCCGGCTGGGAGCAGGCCCGATGGGACGACTGGGGCGGACATGCTATCCTGCGGCGTTACGTGGAGTTGGCGACCGGCGTCCGGCTGCCTGTCATGGCGGCCGATGTGATGGCCGACGCGGAGGCCCGGCAACGCTACGACTACCGCGTATGGGTGGGCCGGCAGCCGGAGGTGGACCGTGTGATCGGTGACGAACTCGATGCGCTGGACGACGACGGCTTCATCATCCACTGCGCCGGGCGCGACCTCTATTTGAGCGGCAAGTTCTGGTGGGGCACCAACTGGGCGGCCTACGACGTGTTGGAGCGTTTCGCCGGTTTCCGCCGTTACCTGATGGGACCCCGCTGGTGGCGGCCTGACGAGGACGGCATCCTCGGGCCCGGCGACATCCTG
Source organism: uncultured candidatus Brocadiaceae bacterium (assembly GCA_964448935.1). Taxonomy (GTDB): domain Bacteria; phylum Planctomycetota; class Brocadiia; order SM23-32; family SM23-32; genus CAYVBE01. Next base: position 4,510 of record CAYVBE010000177.1, on the reverse strand, counting down.
CCCGCTGGCAAATCCATCACGCTGCCCGCCGACAACCACATTGTGGAGGAACCGGACTATAAGTCGCGCTGGTTCCGCACTGTTCCCCAATACAACTTCCGCGTGCGCCGGCGCGACCATTTCCACCACGCCCTTCGGAGTATCGTGCCACCGTCGAAGTACTTCGAGGCTCACTCCGAATGGTACCCGAAGATTGAGGGGGAACGGGAGCGTCCGCGCAACGCCAATGACTTCCAGCCCTGCGCGACCAACGCGCAGGTGACCGAGTTCGTCTCGAACCACATCATCCAGCACTTCCGCGACCACCCGGAGGAAAGCTCTTTCAGCATCGGCATGAACGACACGGGCCGGTTCTGCGAATGCGCGGACTGCCTGGCGGCGGCGCCCGACGCGATCAAAGGGAGGCCAGAACGGATCGCGTGGGCCTTCTGGCAGTTCTACAACCGAATCGCCGAGCGGGTCGCGGAGGATTTCCCGGACGAGCGGCTCGGATGCCTGGCCTACGCCGGTCTGCGGTGCTTGCCCGCCGGTTCGATCGAGCTGCATCCCATGATCGTCCCATACCTTACCCTGGACAGCGCCCAGCTTCACGATCCGGCGCAGGTGCGGGAATTTCGGCAGAGCCTGCAGAAGTGGTTGGGTTTTGCCGGGCGCATGGGGGTTTACGAATACATGTACGGAGGTGGCTTCGTCATCCCACGCATCTACAACCGATACCTGGCAAAAAACATCAAGGAACGCTACGGCGCGGGCGTGGACGGCTTCTACGCCGAGGCATACCCCAACTGGGGTCTGGACGGGCCGAAATACTGGCTGGTCTCTGAACTGCTGTGGGACACCGATGCCGACCCGGACGCCCTGCTGGGCCGGTTCTACGACGACATGTTCGGGCCGGCAGCGGATGAGATGAAGGCGTATTTTGACTACCTGGAGGAGGTCTGGTGCACCCAGACGCCGGAGAGCGACCGCAGCAACTACCGCTGGCTGCGCGATCCGAAGCAACTCGAGATATTCCCGCCCGAGAAGTGCGACCACGCCTGGGGGCTTCTGCAAGAGGCGCAGAAAGCAGCGCCGGATGATGTCGTCCGGGAGCGCATCCGGTTCTTCAAGACATCCTTTGCACTCACACGCGTGCTCTCCGCCCGCTACGCCGCCGCGACCAAAGCCAACGAACTGGCCGCAGAAGAGCCCCTGGACATCCCGCGCGTGCTGGCCGGGCTGGAGGGATGGCTGGGTGCGGGAGACGTGCAGGAGGCCGTCGCAGCCGTCCGCGCGCTCGGCTTCGCTGCTTTCAGCACCACCGGCCGCGATGAACTCGACCACATCTCCTACTACGACCGGCGGCCGAACGCCGCGCTGGAGACGGTGGTCTCCGAGCTGAGCCGCCGGGCCGTTACGGGCCGTGAGTTTGCGCGTCTTGATCAAGTCCGACAGGCGGCACGAGGAGCCCTGTCGGCCGTCGCCGGTCCGGATTCCGGGGCCGCGGTGGGCCTGGTCGAGGAGCTGCTCGCCGAACGTGGCGTCCTGTTCATCCCCCGATGCCAGACGCCGCCCCGAATTGACGGTCAACTGCGGGAAGGGGAGTGGGGCGAGCCGATCTTCGTGGGCAACTTCTTCCCGGCTACCCACGCTCCCGGCGGCGCCGCCACCCTGATCCAGAAGCGCGTGCCCGAGGTGACCGCCATTTATGCGCTCTACGAAGATGAAGCGCTCTACCTCGCCTTCCGGGCGGAGCAGGCCCCGGAAACCACCGGCGCCGATGTCGCCGACCGAGACACCACCGCCTGGCGAGACCCGGACATGCGAAGAGACGATTGCATAGTGTTCAATTTCCGGCGCCAGGGCGCGCGCTGGCAGCAGGTGCGGGTGAACGCCAACGGGGCGGTCTCCGATCATGCCTCGGGGAATCTCGATTGGGACGTAACCACGGCCGCCGCCGGCCGCTCCGACGAAGGCTGGCAGGTGGAGATGCGCCTGGATATGCGGTCGCTCAACATCAACCCGTCCTCCGCGCAAAAGGCGCTGCCGAGAATGTGCGTGGCGCGTTACACGCGCCGGCCCGCCCCCGGCACGGAAGGTGAATTCGAGACGGAGGTTTCCTCGCTGCTGCCGTTCGCGCCTGGAAGGGGGATCATCGGATACGGAAACCACCCGCACCTGATGACCTTCGTGACGGGACCCTGGTTGGTATTCGAGAAGCCGGCAGGGAAGGGCGGATAGGCATTTCTGGATTCTGGGATGGATGATGTCATGCTGAGACGATGCGCGTTCGCTGCGATCGTGCTGTTGCTGTCAGCGGCCGTCTGCGCTGCTTCGCCGGCGAGTGAACGGGAGGGTTGCGTCTCGCTGAAGGCTTGACGTACCCCAACGTTTACGGTCCAATGGAAAGGACCGTACCGGAGCCTGGGGCAATCCACACATCGGAGAGGGATACGAGCATGTTCCTGCTGAAGCTTCTGCGGAATATCGGCAAGATGGTGCGCGGCGGTGTTGCGCCACGGCAGATCGCGCTGGGGGCTCTTTTGGGCGTGCTGATCGGCATGATACCGGGGTTCAACCTGAGCCTGGTGCTGGCCATCGTGCTGCTGCTGATCCTGAGCGCCCACATTGGCGTCGCGCTTCTGGGCGTCCTGCTGGGGAAGACGGCCTGCCTGCTCCTGGCGCCGGTGACGTTCCGGATCGGGCACACGATTATTCACGGGTTCGGCCTGGAGGGGCTGTTCCGCTTCCTGTCGGAGACGCCGGTGATCGCACTGCTGGACCTGCACGTTTACTGTCGTGTGGGCGGTCTGCCGGTCGCCGCTCTGCTGGGGGGGTTGTTCGCCGTGCTGATGGTGAAGCTTGTGGACAAGCTGCGAAAGGGCGTAGTGCAGGTCACCCAGCGCAGCCCACGGATGCAGAAACTGGCGGCCAACCCGTTCGTCCGCTTCTTCCTGTGGATCGTCTTCGGCCGGCGCAAGAAGGAGATGGCCGAAACGGCCGAGACCGGCCAGCCCCTGTTCCGGAAGGGCGGCATCGTCCTGGTCATCGTGCTCGCGGTGGTGCTGGCGGTTGTGGAGTTCGTCGTCACAGACACCTTGTTCAAGGCCGGCGCGCGGCACGGCATGGGCATGGCCAACGGCGCGGAGGTCAACCTGGAGGGCGCGAACATCGCCCTGAACAAAGGCAAGTTCCACCTGCAGGGCATCCAGATGACCGATCCCTCCGAGCCGGCCCGCAACCGCATCGAGGTGGCCGAGCTGTCGGCGGATTTCGGCATGATTGATCTTCTGCGAAAGCGATACGTCATGGACCGTATGGCGGTGCGGAACGTCCGCTTCGGCGCGCCCCGCGAGACGCCCGGTGAGGTGTATAGAAAACCCGAAGAGCCTGAGCCGGAGGAGCCGGGAGAGGGCGTATTGCTGACCGATTACCTGAAAAAGGCCGAGACCGTACGCGACTACCTGCTGAGGGCGAAGGACCTGCTGGCGAAGTGGCGCGCGCGGAAGGAGGCGCAGGCCGAGGAGAAGGCCAAACCGCACCTGCTCGAACTCGCCGCCAACCGGGGCTATCTGGCCCTGTCGGCCAAAGAACTGATCGCCGATCGGCCGACCCTCCTGCTGCGGCAACTGGTGGTGGACGGGCTGCCGGTGCCGGGCCTGGGCGGTCAGTACGACCTGCGGGGGCAGAGCCTGTCGAGCCATCCCTGGCTGCTCACGGAGCCCATGACGGTAACCCTCACGCCTGCCGGAGGGAACGCACCCACCGCGAAGGTTGAGTTCGACTTCAGCGAGCCGGACGCCATGCACGCCGTCACGGCCAACGTGCCCGAGGTCGCGCTGGGGGAGGTTTTGCGCATGAGCGAGAAGATTCCGGTGGACATCAGCAACGCCACGGCGCACGTGACGCTGGAAGGCAAGTTCTCTGCCTCACGGATCAGCGTGCCGTTCGCGGTGGAGATACGCGGCTTCAAAGTGCTGGAAGGTCGCGGGATGCTCGGCCTCAGCCCACAGAATACGCGCCAGCTTCTGAGCGATCTCCAGACACTTCAGATCGTGGGCAGCGTCGAGGGGGACATAGGCTCCCCCCGGGTTCGGGTAGATGTCGGCAAGACCCTCGCGGCCATGAAGGGTTCACTGAAGGAACTGGGCAAGCGACAGTTACGGCGGCTGCTGGATGATAAGCTCCAGCAGGGCGGTGTCAAGGAATCCCTGCCCGGCGGCCTGCTGGACCGCCTGAAGACGGGCGATGACGAGGAAGAAGAGGACGAAGAGAAGGAGGGGCTCAGGGAGACCCTTGAGGGCCTCCTCTGAACCGTCCTCGTAGCTCAGCTATCTTCAGCCGATGAGGCCGCCCACCTGGGCGATAACCGGGGCGAACACCAGGGAAACCACGCCCATCAGCTTGATCAGGATGTTCATGCTGGGGCCGGAGGTGTCCTTGAAGGGGTCTCCGACGGTGTCCCCGACGACGGCGGCCTTGTGGGCGTCCGAGCCCTTGCCGCCCAGGTTGCCCTCCTCGATCCACTTCT
>CAYVBE010000176.1:0-8862 GCA_964448935.1 uncultured candidatus Brocadiaceae bacterium | reverse complement strand
TCGTACGCTATCATGCATTCGATCACAGCGGGAGTGCGCAGATGAGCGCGGGAAAGCCTGCTTCCATGGCGATGACACGACGGGAGAGGACGTTGACGGCGATGACGGGCGGGATGCCCGACCGCGTGCCCGCGTCGCCGGATACCAACTGGCTAATCCCCGCCCGGCTGCTGGACGTGCCGTTCTGGCAGGTGTATTACTATCGCGATCCGCCGGTGTGGAAGGCGTACAACGACTGCGTGCGCTACTACGGAGTGGACGGTTTCTCGCACCACGGCTATGCTCAGGTGCCGCCGCATCCGGACACCGAGCGGTCCTCGGAGATCGTCGAGCAGACCGATGAGAGACTTGTGGTGCGATCGCATTTCCGCTGTCCCGCCGGGGAGCTGATGAAGGAGACCACCTACCTGCGCGGCGAGGCGCCGACGGACACGAAGAAGTGGATTGACGACCTGCCGTCGCAGTTCGAGTGCCTGCGCTACATGATGGGCGATCCGTCGAGGGCCTCCTTCGAGGGCTACAAGAGGGTCCAGGAGGACATGGGCGAGGACGGCGTGGTGGGGCTGTGCATGGACCTGCCCATGGTCATGTTCCAGCTCCGCGAGCCGGCCGAGGCGGCGTTCTATGACTACTACGATCACCACGACCTGGTGATGGAGTGGGCCAAGATGCGCACCGAGTGGCTGCTGGCGGTGGGACGGCAGATCATCGAGCAGGACGTGCGGCCGGACTTCGTCTTTTTCCCGAACTCCGGCCTCATCACCATGCAGTCCGTAGAGATCATGGAGGAGATTTCCTTCCCGGCGGTGCGGGTGCTCACCGAGATGTTCAGCCGGACGGGCGTCGTGACCTCACTGCACTCCTGTGGCAAGGAGCGGGCGCTGGTGGAACTGTGCGCCACGCAGTCGAAGCTGGATTGCATAGACCCGCTCGAGGTGCCGCCGATGGGGGACTGCGATCTGGCGGAGGTGAAGCGGGAGTTCGGCGACCGGCTGGCCCTGAAGGGCAACCTGCACACCACGGACGTGATGCTGCGGTCCGACCCCGAGGAGGTGGCGCAGGCGGCGCGCGACTGCCTGGAGGCCGCCATGGAGGGAGGCGGTTTCATCCTGTCAACCGGCGACCAGTGCGGCCGCGACACCCCCGACGAGAACATCGTCAAGCTGGTAGAGGTCTGCGAAGAATACGGGCGCTATTGATTTTGGGCTGCCGTCATCCGGGGTGCTCGCCGAGCCTGCTGGCCACGTATTCGGCGAAGCGGAGGGTAGGGTTGGCAGCGCTCGCCTCGATGTAGCCCGCCAGCAGGTGGCGGTAGTCGGACATGGGCACCTGCAGGGCGGTGCGGGGGAAGAGGCCCACAGTGCGGTCGCGGTTGAACTGCTCCTCCACCCAGGCCGGGACGGCGACATCCTCCGCCGGCGGGGCCTGGTCGTCGAAGAACAGCCGCCGCGCGTTACCGTCGAAGAAGGCCGCCCGCTGCTCACCGGTCAGTTCGATGCCCAATTCGTGGACCCAGCGGCGGGCCTCGTCTATCTGCTCGTTCCGCCAGTAGAGGCACGGATACTCGCTTCCCCACATCAGCTTCTCCCAGCCCATCTCCTCGATCAGCCCCTCGACCCACGGCCGCAGGTCCTCGTGAGGGTATGGCTGTTGGCTTGCGCCGCCGTGGCGCGACAGGATGGCGTAAAAGCGCGGGTGACGGAGCAGGTCCCGCAGCAGGCAGGGATCGTCTGCCGCCTCGTCAATGGGGTTGGGATAGACGAAATGCGGCGACGCGATGGCGCCCTCGGGGTGGTCCTCCAGCCAGTCCAGGAGCGTCCGGGTGATCTCCGCCGATTCGTGGACGTTGATGGCGAACAGCCAGAGTCCACGCTCGCCGAGCCGTGCCAGAACTTCCGCGTTCGGCGGCAGCTCGAAGGGCATGAAGCGCATGCCGCTGATGCCCATCCGTATCTGGACCTGGGCCAGTTGGGAACGCTGCTCCTCGGTCTCCCCGAAGGGAATGCCCATGTAGCGGATACGGTCGCCCGCCAGCTCCCGGGCTTTCCGTAGCCCCTCCAGATCGGGGATGCCCGGCCCGAGGACCAGGACGGCCCTCTCGGTGTTCCAGCGGTCCATCACCGCCACGGCTTCCTCCGCCGAGCCGAACCGCGGCTCGCCCACGTGCGCGTACGCATCGATGAACGTTCGGCCTGCACGGTCATTCGCTGCTTCGCTCATGATCCGCCCTTCTTTCAGCGGCAATTCTCAAAGACAACGATGTCGTAATCCACAAGTTCCGGCACCGCGGCCCACGCGATGCCGTCGGCGTAGTCGAAATCCAGTTCCTCTCCGCCGGCCATCCGCACGCGCTCAGGCCGCTGCCCGCACCGCACGCCCAGGCGCAGCCCGCCCACCGGGTTGAACTCCTCCATGTACCGCTCCCGGCCGGTGGTGTTGATCAGGTGGACGAGCTTGCGCCCGTCCTGCAGGCGCAGGCTCAGCAGAACGTCCGGGCAGCCGTCCAGGTGCACCGGCACTGAACCACCGGCAGCGTAGAGGACCGCATTGGCGATCAGGCGCTTGTTGTCCGGATGGCCGGTCCTGGCGGCGCACCTGCCGGCCGGGAAGGGCAGGTACACGGTGCGCGCCCCGCCCTCGGTCCTCCGCAACACGGCCAGCGGCTCGCCGGGATCGGAATAGTCGGGATAGCTGAGCCCCTCGGGGAAGACGCGAAACGGTGCCGTGCGGATCAGCGGAACCTCGGCGTCGGAAATCGCCTCCACCGGATACCAGGGACCGGCCAGCGGGAGCAGCTCGGCCTCGATGCCGGTGAACAGATCGTGCTCCCCACGGAGCCGCGCATAGGCCTGGGCCGGCCCCTCGTGCGGGCTCTCCAGGAAGGTACGCTCCTCGCCGATGGAGGCCACGCCCAGCAAATCGGCCCTGTGGGAGTGCTCCGGCGGTGCGCCGGTTGCGACCAGACCCACGCCGTCGGCGGTCAGGCGGACGAGTTCGTCCCACGCTTCTGCGCTCAGGGCCGCCGCGCTCGGAAGCAGCAGTGCATCGTAGTCCTCGGGGGATAGTTCGCCGAGACGGTCGGTGTTGACGATATCGAAGGGGATGTGTGCGCGGTTGAGGGCGTCCTCGCACCCGTGAACATCTGCCAGGTAACGGAGATAAGAATCGGCCAGGCGCGCCGAATCGTGGCAGTAGAGCATGGCCACCGTAGCGCCGGACCGGTCGTCTTCGTAGAAATCGGCGTTCTCCGCCATGAAGCCGTAGAGCCTCTCGATGGCCCGGAAGCCGCGCGGGTCCTCGTGGACTTTCGGCGGCCCGCCGGACAGGTTGACCATGGGCGAGCAACCGTTGGCGGTGACCTGCGCCAGGTAGAGCGTCTGCTCGGCGGGCGGCACCGCCACGCGGCGCCACGGCCAGGCCAGGAAGTAGGATGCCACCACCCACGGGGGCCGTTGCGAGAGCAGGCTCACGTAGCGGGAGCTTTCGGTCGGGAAAGTGAACCGCTCCCAGCACGCCTCCGAGTCCGGGCCGGTTGGGTAGGTGCGTGTCTGGACTTCCACCTGCACGAAGTCCTGGTCGCGCGCCAGGTCGTCAATGGCCATGCCCCGGCCCAGGTGCCAGACGCTGTTGCCCACCACGGGGATGTCCGCCTGCTCGTGGACCACGTCCACCAGGTAGCGGACGGTCTCCTTCATCTTCTGCTCGCGCCAGCGGGCGTAAACGGGCTCCTCGCGGTCATCGGGCAGTTCGCCCCCGGTGTCGCGCCGGAACGTCTCCCGGCAGCGGTCGCAATGGCAGACGCCGGGTGCGAATCCGTAGCTGGCGCCGCCGAACTTCATGCCGTCCAGGGGGTACCGCTCCACAAGCTCGGCCACCACCTGGCGGCTGCACTCGCGGACGTAATCGCCCAGGGGGCAACTGGTCAGGATGCCGTCGGTCTTGACGTAGAAACCTCCGTCCTGCTTGCGCGCCAGCCAGTCGGGATGGTCCGAGGCCACCTCCGCGGGCACCTCGCCCAGATCAATCATCGTGAAGGCGCGCATGTCCGCGGCGTGCGCGGCCTCGATGATCTCGCCGCACAGGTCGCGGTCGCCCAGGTAGGGGCTGACGCGCTGCCACGGCAGGTCGGTGGGGTAGGTGGTGACGTAGCCGCCGGCGAAGAAGCTGAAGCAGGTGACGTTCCAGCGGCGGAAGGTCTCGATGCAGTGCTCGACGTCGAAGTCGGCGCAGTCCACGTCGCGGATGGTCATGTGGATCAGGCGCTGCCTGCGGCTCATCCAGCTCTTTTGGGTCATGAGGTCCCCCGGCCAAATGCGGAAACGGTCCGAAACCGATCATGTCATATCGCGTCGGTTCCTTCAAACGCCGAGCCCGCCGCCATGCGGGCCGGGATACCTTTGACAGCGTGGCCGCTTTCGCCAAGAATAGCAATCTGGGGTAGTTTGGAGTCCATTTCGATTCTTCCTGCGGAGCGAGCGCAATGTCAGTCAACAGGATGGACGGCGAGTACGATCTGATCCTCTACGGCCTGGGCGTGATGGGCGAGAACTTCATCCGGAATTTCGCCCGGAAGGGCTACCGGGTCATCGGCGTGAACCGGACGGTTGCCACGACGGAGCGTTTCGCGGACGAGGTGGCCGAGGAGGACATCGCCGATCGGGTGGGCACCGCCGAGACACTGGTGGAAGCCTGCGAGCATCTGAAGAGCCCGAACGGAGCGGTGCTGGCGATGATCAAGGCCAACGATCCGGTCTTCAACCCCTGGGGGCCGATTGACGAGCTGTTTTTCTCCGGCTCGGTGGCCAAGTATTCCGACACCGACCGGCGGGACGTGCCCCCGCTGGCGGAGATCATCCCCGATGGCACCGTCATAATAGACGCGGCCAACTCGCATCCCCGCAGCACCAAGTCGCGTGTGGCCGAGTTCCGCAAGCGCGGCATCCCGTTCATCGGCACCGGCGTGAGCGGCGGCTCCGAGGGCGCGCTGAAAGGCCCGTGCATCATGCCCGGCGGCGACGAGTCCGCCTACGAGATCGTGGGCGAGATGCTGGAGAAGGCCGCCGCCCAGGTGGACGGCTCCTGCTGCGCCTTCATGGGCGACAACGAGGCGGGGCACTTCGTCAAGAATATTCACAACGGAATCGAATACGGCATCATGCAGGCCATCAGCGAGGTGTACTACGCGCTGGTGAACCTGCTGGGATGCGAGCCGGGTGAGGTCGAGCCCTTCTTCGCGGACATGACCGAAGGGCGCCACGGCGGCTACCTGATGGAGATATCTACGGAGATCATGGGCATGACGGACAGCGAGACCGGCAAGCCGATGCTGGACGTCATCCTGGACCGGGCCGGCCAGAAGGGCACCGGCAAGTGGACCAGCCAGATCGCCTTCGACCTGGGCGTGCCCGTGCCGACCATCGCCGCGGCGCTTCAGGCGCGCATCATGAGTTCCTTCAAGTCCGCCCGCGTGGCGGCCGCCGACCGGCTGCAGGGCGAGACGCTGGACGTGGACGTTGACCGGAATCGGCTGATGGAGGCCGGCGCCGATGCGCTCTATGGCGCGATGATCGCCGCCTATTCCCAGGGCTTCTGGCTTCTGTCCGAGGGATCGAAGATTGATCCGGACGCGCACGGCGGCGATTGCGACTTTACGCTGCAGATGGACGAGATTGCCCGCATCTGGAAGGGCGGCTGCATCATCCGCTCGAACCTGCTGGACCCCATCCGCGAGGCGTTCCTGGAAGAGCCGGACCTGCACAACATCATGCTGGCGCCGCAGTTCAGCGATACGCTGAACGACGAGGGCTTCCAGCGCAACTGGCGCTGGTGGGTCAGGACGATGGCCGGCCTGGGGCTGCCCATGGACGCCATCGGGGCGTCGCTGAACTACTTCGACACCTACCGCACGCCGCGGCTGGCCGCCAACATGATTCAGGCCCAGCGAGACCGGTTCGGCGAGCACGGCTTCGAGCGCGTGGACAAGGAAGACGGCGGCTACCACCTGTCGCCCGCCGACTGAGACATACCACAGAGACACGCCAACTGCACTCTGCCCCCACGGAGGAAACCATGGCCTATCAGGGAGACATGAACGAAGAGCAGATTGCGGAGGACCCGCGGCAGCAGCTCCGCAACTGGAACCGCGAGCACGATTACGCCATCTGCATAGACACCGACGGCGCAGTGCTGGACAACATGTGGGCAAAGCAGGTCGTCGTGTTCCATCCCCACTACATGGACATGAACAGCCTGCGCGATATCGAGATGTTCTTCCGCATCCACGCCGAGCACCACAACCTGTGGGGCACCACGCGGGGTTGCGATCGCTACATCGCGGTGCAGCTCACGTTGCAGTCCCTGCAGAACGATCCCGATGCGAAGGGCAGACTGCCCCTCGACCACATCCATGACCTGCAGAACTCGCTGTCCGGTTACGTGGACTGGATAGACAAGAGCGCGGGCGAGAAGGGCTTCGGCGTCCCCAGCTTGACCGAATACCACGAACAGCACGGGCTGGACTTCAACATCACCCGGCTGCTGGCCTGGAGCGAGGCAGTGGACCGGACGTTCAAATTCGTCACGCTCAACATGCCGCCTTTCGAGGGCGTGCCCGAGACGCTGGACTACCTGAGCGGGCACGCGGACATGCTGGTGGTCAGCAGCACCCCCTACAGCGACCTGGTGGCGTGGTGGGGCAACACGGACCTGAAGCAATCCGTGCAGGGCATAGCCGGCAAGGAGATGGGCAAGAAAACCGAGCACATCCGGCTGCTGAAAGAGGCCGGCGGCTACGACGACGACCAGGTCATCATGCTGGGCGACGGCGGAGGCGACCTGGGCGCCGCGCGGGCCAACAACGCGGCGTTCTATCCCATCATCGCCGGCCGGGAGCAGGAGGCGTGGGAGAACGCGCGGGAGTCCTTCGACGCCTTCTTCGAGGGCGAGTATCGAGGAGCGCTGGAGGACAGGCTGGTGGCGGAGTTCGAGAATGCCCTGATCGAGAAAGGCCCCTGGGAGGAAGAAGGCTACGACGCCGAGACGGAGTACCGCAAGCTCCAGCAGAAGCGTCTCGACACCTACGAGCTTCTGCACCCGCAGGGCAAGCTGTTCGCGTTCGTTGACTGAATGGAGGACCTGCCATGAACGCAGTTGTCGCGCAGTCCGGCGGACCGACCGCCGTCATCAATAATTCCGTCCGCGGCGTAGTGGACACGCTGCTCGCCTCCGGACAGGTGGGTACGGTTTACGGCGCCCGCCAGGGCATCCTGGGCGTGCTGCGCAACGAGCTGATTGACCTCGGGGCGCAGGACCCGGAGCAGATACGCCTGCTGGGCCAGACCCCCAGCGCCGGGGCCATCGGCAGTTGCCGCTACAAGCTGGCCAACAAGGACACCGGCGAGGTCTACACCGAGGACTACGACCGCATCATCGAGGTCTTCAGGGCCCACGACGTGGGCATGTTCTTCTATATCGGCGGCAACGACTCCATGGACACCGCCAACCGCGTTGCCGCGCTGGCCCAGGAGGCCGGGCTCGACCTGCAGGGGCTGGGCGTGGCCAAGACCGTGGACAATGACGTGGGAGGCGACCTGCAGCCGGACGGCACCTTCGGCGTGTGCGACCATAACCCCGGATACGGCAGCGTGGCCCGCTACTGGGCGGTGAACGTTCTGGAGGCCAACGAGGAGAACAAGGCCAGCCACACCAGCGATCCCGTGCTGATCATGCAGGCCATGGGGCGCAAGATCGGCTTCATCACGGCCGCCGCTCGGCTCGCCGACCCCGAGCGCCGGATGCCGCTGCTCATCATCATGCCCGAGGCCCTGGACGCGGACGATGCGCAGGGCAACCTGGAGTTGATCACCGAGAATGTGAACCGCGTTCTCGGGGATGCGGCCCGCTGTATGGTGGTGCTGACCGAGGGCGCCAACCTGGGCGACGTGGGCGTGCTGCGGGATGCCTTCGGGCACAGCCAGTTCAGCGCCTGCCGCACCACCGCCGCGCACCTGCTGATGAACCACCTGAACGGCATGGACCGCGCCGACGAGCAGGGCAGGGCGCAGAGCCGCCTCTGCGTGCCGGGCATCGCCCGTGTGGACGTGCCGGGCACCCGGCAGCGCCGCGATATTGCCCACGCCTCCTCGGTGGACCTGGAAGAGGCGCACCGGGTCGGCGCCCACGCGGCCGAGCTGGGCCTTGAGGGCAAGAGCGGCCTGATGGCGACCATCCTGCGGGAGCCGGGCGACGAGTATTCGGTGAGCTACGGCGAGGTGCCGCTGGAAGAAGTGGCCAACGCGGAGCGGTCCTTCCCGGCCGGCTGGATAGCCGACAACCGGGTGGACGTGACCGACGACTTCGTGGACTGGGCCATGCCCCTGATCGGCGACCCCCTGCCGGACTTCACGCGTCTGGAGCCCAAAATGGCCGAGGCGGCGGGCTTAGAAGACTACACCCCCGAGGGCATGCGCTGAGGGGGCTCAGGCGGTCATCTCGCGGAAGGTGTCCCGCAGCACTTGAAAGCTGCGGGATGCGTTGGCGTCCGGGTTCCAGTGTCGCGCAATTTCCCGTGCGGCTTCGATTTTGCGGAGCCCGCTGCGAAAGTACCCTGCCCTCTGCAGAATCCGCTCAAAACACTCCCATGTTCCCCCCGGAACTGCGTCCGGGTCGCGGTAGTTTTTCCTGCGGGGGACACTCTCCGGAACGCTGGGATATGCAGCGCGCACAGCGTCCCAGTCCCCGAAATACCATGCCTCCAATTCTTCGATGGCCAACCGATTCACCACGGAATATGAGTGGCGTGCCACCGACCTAGTGGTCCATAACACTTGAGTTTCGGGGTTCAGAGCCATTCTGGCAAGGTCA
>CAYVBE010000175.1:0-8940 GCA_964448935.1 uncultured candidatus Brocadiaceae bacterium | reverse complement strand
CCTTTACCCCGCGCTGAGCGGCGGACGGACCGGCGGCGACGTTGAGGTGCGCCGCGCGGGCGGCGGCATCGCCTGGGCACGCGCGGGCGGCTTGACCGCTGAGAGAATCGGCAACACGCCGGTGAGCGCCAATCTGGAGGAAGACGTTCTCACGATTGTGGGCTACGTCACCCTCGGGGACCCCTTCAGCGAAGCCGGCCGGCACGGCCTGATCGGCACCAGCGCAAGGCCGATCAAGGTGAAGCTGTTCGGACAGCAGAGGGTGGCCGTCGTCCAGGAAGGCACCTACACTAATATCCACCTGGACCTGGCCGAACCCATCTGGGGGGCCCTGGGAGTGGCAGACGGCAAGATGTCCGCCGAGTGGGCTCGCAACACCGCCGCCGACCACGCTCAGAAGGTAGCGGACGAGCACGCATTGACGATAGCCCGCGGACAACTGATCAGGCAGGACGTGCTCTACAGGCGCTGCCTGGATCGGCTGGAGGCCGTCCCCGGTGAGGTCGCTGCCAGGAGGGACCTGGTAAGGCGAGCCGCCGCGAAGCCGGCCTACCTGGACCGCGTGCGGGCGTTGGGTCTGAAGGACCGGCAGCAGCACCTGTACATGAACTGGCCGCGATATCGCCCGGCCCTGGCGGCAGCGTTGCGTGGAGCCCGCCACGACATAATGACGCGGGTGAACACCATGCCCAGCCGCACCGAGAGGGAGTTGGAGCGTGCCCTCCCGGAGGTGGAATCCGTCAACCCGCAGTTCCCATCCCCGGTTTACCTGACGCCCGCCGAACTGCTGCGCGTCCGCATGCAGGTGGCTCCCGTTCTGGGCGATGACGTGGTCATCGAGCAGGCCCGGCAGCACTGGGAAGAGATGGAACCGGAAGCGCGCGTCTCCGCGCTGATGTCGCTGGAGATGGTTGGTACCAGCGAAGCTGTCTCTTTGATAGGGGAATACGGCAGCCAGACGCGGCAGCAGGGGCTGGTGCAGATGGTTCTTATGGCCCTGGGATCGGTGGGCACAGCCGAGGCCATTGATGCCATCGGCGAGATACCGACCATCAGCGGAGAGGTACGCACCGCCATCAGGGCTGCCCGCACTGCCGCGGGCCAGCCGGAAGTGCTGGACGAGGTCGAGTCCTTCCTCCGGGATGCCACGGGGGAGCAAAAGGAGCTGTTCCTGTGGCTGATTACTCAAACGGCCACCCCCGGAACGTTGCTGGCGCTGGCAGACAGCGTGAGCGGCTGCGAAGACCCCTATGACACCCAGCGCGTGGCGGCGGGCCTGGTGCGGATAGGCGGGGTTACGGCCACCGGCGAGCTTGCGCGCCTGATGGCGCTGCGGGAGGACCGCTTTCCGCAACTGGCCTGCAGCATCTCGGCTAACGCTTCGCCGCCGGTGATGCGGCGGATCCTGAATGGCCTGGCCGAAAACTCCAAGGCCATGGCCGAAGCGCTGCAGAATATGAACTCGGATCTGTCATGGAAGATGCTGGAACTGTTCGCCTCGCGCGGCAATTCTGCGGCTGTCGGCTCGCTCTTGCAGCGGGCCACTCCGCAGGCAATCGAAGCCGCCACCGAGGGAGCAGGCTCCATCGAAAGGGAGCAACTGCAGTGGCTACGCGACCGGTGGATCGTCGGCGCGCCCGAAGACGAGCAGTGGCGCTGGCGCGGCGGAGTTCCGCAGCAGCAAGCCGCCGCCTTCGTGGACCGCGTCTACCGGCAGACGGACAGTCCCCGCACCAAACTCGCCGCTTTCGTGATCCTCAGCAAACTCGACCGCCGCCCGGACCTCGCCGATATCCTCGAACTGGCCAGAAAGGAGCCGAACCCGGCCACGGGCAAGGCTCAGACAGCCGAACCCGAGGTGCCGGAAAGCGAGACGCCCGAGCCGGACAGGGGGGAGCCAGAGGGCGACATAATGGACATGATGGAACGCAGAGGTGGCGAACGGGACAGGAGGGAACGCAGAGGTCCCGGACCGGAAAGGGCCGAAAGCGAGATACCCGGAATGGACGAAGAGCCGACTGCCGAGGACGTCTCCCCGCCCGGCTTCGAGGAGCCCCAGGGCATGCCGCACAGCGCGTACGACCTGGAGTTGAGCGGGGACATCCACCTGTTCGTGCTGGGCCTGCTGCGGGATATCGGCGACGCGAACGCGGTTTCCGCCCTGCGGGAGCTGGCCGAGGGTTACCACCACGGAGCGTACAAGACCCCGGCCATGGTGGCGCTGGCACAGGCGGGCGGCCCGTCCGAGTTGACCTTCCTGCGCAACGCCCTTGCGCAGCGCAGCAATAGTTACGCCAACCTCAGTGAATGGGCCAACGAGTTGGAAAGCCGCATGGCCGCCATGCACGCGCTGGCCGTGGTGCAGGACTCCGAGTGGCTGAACCAGGCACCCGACCTGCTGGTGGAGCAGCCCCCCGGCGCGGACTCCATCCAGGGCACGGTGGACTCCTACGAACTCCATGCGACGTGGTGGAAACGGAAGCTGGACGGCGCCGTCTGCCGGGCCCTGGCTCGGACGTGCCGCCGCCAGGCGCCGCACCAGCTGACCGGCGACGAGGACGTCAGCGACGGTATCGTCTTCGGGCTGAGGGCGATCGTGGAACAGTATGAAGCGGACGACCCCGACCTGACCACGAAGCAGAGGGAGCTGCGCAACGAAGCGGTCGTAGCCCTCGGCCGCGTGGTTGATTGGAACGAGCAGACGCACCGCGTGGTCATCAACCTGCTGGCCGAAGCCGTGGTGGACGCGGAGCGGACGCCGGGCCTGTCGGAGCTGCGGCGGGCCGTTCTGAACGCCCTGGCGCACATCGCCTCACGGCAGATGGGCGACGAGAAGCTGCTGGACGCCCTGCGCTCCGTGCAGAGGCCGGCCGGGCGGGAGACCTTCCTGAACCTGGCCCGGGAGATGGCCGCCTACGCGCCGCCGGAGTTCTTCAACATGCTGGCGGCCCTGCCCCGGATCATCCGGGAAAGAGACCACGAGGAACGCGTGGCCATTGTCAAGGAGGTCCCGCCCGAACTCAACCTGGCCGGGCCCAACCAGGCCCGCTGGGTGGCCAGCGCCCTGCAGCGCATAGCATCCGACCTCTTTGCACCTCAGATGCCTCGCCTGGTTATGGAAGGTTACACCGGCGGGTTGAACGAGGACGAGATCGAGCCATACATAAACCACATCGTCGAGACGCGCGGCTACGGGCTCGCCGAAGTTGACAAACTCATGGAAGATGTCCGGCTGGCCCTCCCGCGGGGTGCGGACTACCGTATGGCCCGCGAACTGGTGACGGAGAAAGTCCGCGAGATGCTGCAGGAGCAAGGAGACGTCTACCGCGAGCACCCGTGGATGGAGCGATTGACCGAACGCGGGGAGGAGCGGAGAGGGGCGGACCTGAGCGGGAGCCGCATGAGGGAAGAAGACCGCCGGCGTGCACGCATGCAGATGATCCAGGAGCGTATGGACGAACTCATGGAGATGGAGGAACAGCCCTACCTGCGGCTGGACCGGCGCCTGGCGCAACACTGGGCCTACAGCCTGTATGACATCGAGCGACAGTTGGAACGCCAGAAGGTAATGTGGCGGCTGGCCGACCTGTTGTTCCAGAACACCCCGTCCGTCATTGCTGCGGAGATGGAGGAGATTGCCTGGCTGAACGGGTATCCCATCAGCCCGGCGCTGGCGATACGCTACGCCGAGGCCGACGGAGGCGGCACCGGGGAAGCTATCGCCCAACTCCGGTCCACGCTCCTGGTGGGGCGAAGCATGGTGGCGGAGAACGTGCTGGCACAGGTCGCTTACTCCAGCCCTACCGCCCATGCCACTGCCACCGCCGGCCTGAGCCGCATCGGCACCGGAGGGGCCGCACAGGCGCTCTGGGACGGGCTCGTTGGCCCACATGTTGGGACGTTCGGCCCGGAGGGCGGTCCGGAAATGCCCGAAATTTCGGAGACCCAGGCTATGCTGGAAGGGGCGGGGATCCTGCCGGAGCCCTCCGTCGAGGTCTATTGCGCGCGCGCTCTGGGCAGTATGGGCCGCGGCGACAGGCTGCGCGACGCTCTTGGCGCCGAGGCACACGAGTTCTTCCTGCGTGAAGCACTGATGAGACAGCGGGAGATCGAGGACGCCCAGGAGGACGGACGTCCAGTGGAACCCTTCGTGCTGACCGTGCGCCGGGCCGCCCTCGAGGGCATAGCCTACATGCCGCAGGAGACCGGGCCCGTACCCTTCCTGGTGAATCTGCTGCAGCGAGCCACGCAAAGCGAATTGAAGCAGGCCGTCGCACGGGCCATCTCCACCGCCCTCCAACTGCCCGCGATCGAGCAGCGGCTGGAGACCCGCGAATGACCATCCGGGAGCGCCTGTCCGAAGAGATGAGACGCGCGCTAAAAGCCGGGCAGAAGGAGCGGTTGCGCGTGCTGAGGATGCTGCGCTCGGAACTCCAGGTCGCCGAGACCTCCGGACGGGATTTCGATGAAATTGACGTCATCAAATCCTACGCCCGGACTCTGCAGGACAGCGCGGAGGAGTACGAAGAGCTGGACCGGCCGGAACAGGCCGAAAAGGCCCGCCGCGACCTGGAGGTGGTCCAGGAGTTCCTGCCCACGCCCATGAGCAGGGGGGAGCTGGAAGAACTCATTCAGGCGCTCGTGGACGAGCACGATTACGGACCGCGCGATCTGGGCAAGGTGATGAAAGCAGTGATGGGCGAGCACGGCGACCGGGTGGACGGCCGGCTGGCTCAGGAGATCGCCCGCGAAAAGCTGACCGCCGGCGACTGACGGCCCCGTCCTCACACACAACGTCCCAGAACGTTCCCCCGCCACCAGGCGACCCGTGAGCACTCTGCATCCCCTCCCCGCACACCCCGAGGTGTACCGGTGACCGAGGAAGACCTGCAAAGACTGGTTGACCAGCACTACGACCGCCTCTTTCGGGCCGCACGCTTCATGTGCGGCGACGAAGATGCGGCGGAAGACCTGGTGCAGGATACCTTTCTGGCCGCCATGGATGCCTACGATCGCTTCGAGGGCAGGTCTTCCGAGTACACCTGGCTCTACGGCATCCTGCTGAATAAATACCGCAGGTGGGTGCGCCGCCAGAAGTCCTCCTTCCTCTCCCTGCAGGAGCTGAGCGGCCCGGGGGAACGCGGCACCGGCGCCGCCCGGCTCGAGGCCGACGTGCCCGGCCCCCTCGGACGCGCCGTTCGTCAGGAGAACATCGAACAGGTCCGTGAGGCCATCGAACAGCTCACCGCCGACCACCGCGCCGTCATCACGCTGCGCTACGTCGAGCAGATGCCCTACCAGGACATAGCCGACCTGCTGGACATCCCGCTGGGGACCGTGAAGTCGCGCATCCACTACGCCCTGCAGAAAATCGCGGAAGAGCTGGGAGGCATGGAATGACCCGACTCGAAAGACCGTATTGAACTTAGCGGGCCGTCGTTGCACTAAGGCAGCGGAGGGTAGAGATCATGAGATGCGAAGAGGTCAGAGACGTTCTGCTGGATGCCGTCGAGGGGGAATTGCCCGAACAGCGCCGGCCGGCACTGCGGGAACACCTGTCGGAGTGCCCGGAGTGCAGCGGGGAGTACGATCGGCTGCGCAATGCCTCGTGCGCGCTCAAGGACGCGCTGCCGGCCCTGGCACCCGAGCAAACCTACCTGACCCCCGAGAGACGACGCCGCGTCGTGGCCGCATACCGGAAGAGCCACAGGCCCATCCGGCTCATCACGTGGCGACGCCTGGTTGCCGCAGCCGCCGTGGCTGCAATCATTGCCGCCCTGCCGTTCATTGTGAGCGATGCGGTGCGGCTGTTCGGCCCCGGAGGCGATCACTCCGTCGCGCAGGACAGCCGGGATACCTCCCGGATGGCCGTCGTCTTCGTTAGAAACGGGCGGGCAGGTACGAAAACGCCGGTCAGCTTCGCGGCGGCTCGTGTGGGTTCACCCCGCGCTCAGAGGCAGGCGGACCCCACGGCGGTCACCGTGCGAACGAACACGCCGGGCTTCCACGTGCCGGTGGACAATGACTTCTACGACTCCGAGCAGTCCTCCCTCTGGTGGTAGAGATGCCCTCCCTTTCCCGACTCGAGACGGCCGTTTTGCTGACGGCCATCGCCCTGCTTCTCCCCGCCCAAGGGCTCGCCGCCCGGACGGACCTGCGCGGCCTGCTCGAGCGCGCTTCGTCCTCCGTCGTGCGGGTCGAAAGCGCCCTCTCCCTGGAGACGGCACGGCAGTGCGGCGCCTCTGCCACCGGGACCTACAGCAACTGCGGGTTCTTCGTGGATACAGAGGGGCATGTGCTGACGAGCCTTCTGGGCGTAGCGGGATGTGACCGGATTTCGGTCGCCTGTGCGGACGGGCGTCGCACGCAGGCGCGCGTGATGGCCGTTGACCAGCCCGCCAATCTGGCCCTGCTTAAGACGGAACTGGAGGACACCGTGCCTTTCGAGCCGGTTCAGGAGGCCCCCGAGAAGGGCGAGCTGGTCGTTCTGGCCGGGTTGCGCCACCATGGAGACGGGCTCCACGGAGGTGTGCTGCCGGGAATGGTCATTTCTACCCGGGGGTCGGTGCGCTTCCAGGGGATCGGATGGTACGACCTGCCGGTCCTTTCACTTTCCCCTCCGACCGGAGAAGCGGCCGGTCCCCTGCTGACGATGGACGGCCGCCTGGCCGGCATCACGCTCGGAGTGCGAACGGGCTCCTCCGGCCCGGCGCGCATGGGAGGTGACTCCGCCTGCGTCGCCCTGCCCACAGCGCAACTCCAACCGATCCTGGACCGGCTTCTGCGCGGCGAGTCCCGGCAATTGGGCTGGCTGGGCGTCATGCTGGTGCGCCGGCCCGGCGATCAGGAAGGTGTCCCCGTCAACGCGGTCATGGATGGTTCTCCCGCCCAAAGGGCCGGCATCCGCCCGGGCGACGTGCTGCTTCAGATCGGCTCCGAGCCGCTGCGGGACGTGGACGCCCTGGCCCGTTCCGTAGCTGCCGGCGGCCCCCGGAGGGATGTGGAGGTCTCCCTGCTGCGGAGCGGCAACGTCCGGACGATCTCCGTGGACATAGAGCCCCGCCCCCTGCTCATGTGGGCTGCAGAACGCGAGGCAAAAGCATCCACCCGCCGCACCCCAGAAACCCCCGCGCAGCTACGCCGGGAGAACCGCCAGCTCCGGGAGCACATCCGCCGACTGCAGCAACAACTCCGAGACCTGCAAAACCAAATGCAGTAACCATACCGTCCGTATGCGCCGACTCCTCGTTAAGCCATCATCTGCGCCTCTGCGGCGGCCCGGCCGTCAACCCTCGTAGTCAGGGTTGGGCTCCGGCATCTTCGCCTCGATCTCCTCACGCCAGTCCAGCAGCAGCGCGTGCAGCCGATCCCGCACCTCCGGCTCCTTCCCCGCGAGATTCCGCGTCTCTCCGATGTCCTCCCGCAGGTTGTAAAGCTCCAAGCGGCCGTCCTCAAAGAACTCGATCAGTTTGTAGTCGCCCAGCCGCACCGAGCTTCCGGGCGTGCCGCCCTGGTTGCCGTAGTGAGGGTAGTGCCAGAAGATGCCCTCGCGGTCCAGCCAGTCCCCGCCCCTCAACACCGACAGCAGGCTCACCCCGTCGCAGTGCTGTTCCGGCAGCGGCGGCAGACCCGCCGCCTCCAGGATGGTGGGGTAAAAGTCGGGGCTCGTCACCGGCTCGCCGCACTCGCTGCCCGGCTGCACCATCCCCGGCCAGCGGACCAGCAGCGGCTCGCGCGTGCCGCCCTCGTACATCCAGCCCTTGCCCTCGGAGAGCGGAGCGTTGCACGTCGGCGATCCTTCGGCGGTGGCCAGCCCGCCGTTGTCCGACGTAAAGAAGACCACCGTGTCCTCCGCCTTGCCCAGCTCATCCAGCGTCTGCAGCAACCGCCCGATGTTCTCGTCCAGGCTCTTAATCATGGCCGCGTATTCGGGATCGGACTGGATCAGCCTCCGGACGACGCGCTTGTCTTTCTTGTGCTCGCAGGGCATGCGCTCGCCCTCCTGAAAGGTCTTCACGCCGTCCAGCCCCATCTCTTTGACCTTCCGCTCGAAGAGTCGCATGTACTCCTGTTTGGCCTGGATGGGGATGTGGACCGCGTAGTAGGCCAGGTAGAGGAAGAACGGCCGGCTGCCGCTGGAGCGGACCAGGCGGATGGCCTCGTCGGTCAGCCGGTCGGTCAGGTATTCGCCCTCCGGCCCGTCCTCCAGCCGCGGGTTGCCCCAGGGACTGAAGTAGCCGTTGCCGGGCATTCCCCAGTGGCAGCCGGCCACGTTCTCGTCGAACCCGTGCTTCTCCGGCCAGTACTCCTCGCCGCCGAGGTGCCATTTGCCCACGTGGTAGGTGGCGTAACCGGCGTCCCGGAGCGTCGCCGCCACGGTCTTCTCCTCCAGCGGCAGGTGCCGCACATAGGGCACGTCCACAAGTTTCCCGCGCGCGTCCCCGCCGATAAAGTTTGTGACCCCCACCCGCGCGGGATAGCGCCCCGTAAGGATGCTGGCCCGCGTCGGCGAGCAGACCGGGCAGGCGGCGTAGCCATCGGTAAAGAGCATGCCCTCCCCCGCCAGCCGGTCCAGATTGGGCGTCTCGTAGAACGTGCTGCCGTAGCACCCCAGGTCCCTCCAGCCCATGTCGTCAATCAGTATGAACACAAAATTCGGTCTGCCCATCGCTGCCCTCGCCTGTCCGGAGTAGTAACTCGAGCGTCCGCAGTCGCCCTCCGGTTGATTCTACCGGCCCCAGGCCTCCCTGCAAGGCGCATCGGCCAGACCCCGTTCCCGCAGGCACTTGCCTGCCGGCCGTCCGCCCTGTAGTCTGACCTTCGGACGTCCACGCAGTATAACCCGGATATTTCACGAGAGTTTTACGGGACCGCACGCAACTGTTTAAAGGAACGCATCTTACAGCAAAAAAACCGGCCAGCCACAAGCAACACCCTGTG
>CAYVBE010000174.1:0-8952 GCA_964448935.1 uncultured candidatus Brocadiaceae bacterium | reverse complement strand
TGGCCCGCTACAACCGCATGGAGGCCGAAGACGCCCATGCGCTTGCCGACGGCGAGGCGCCGCCCCCCGTTCCCGGCGAGCCCACCTCCCAGACCGACGGCTGGCTGCGCAGGTTGCTGGAGATGTTCCCGGGCTCCGACCTCGACGGCGACGGCGTGCTGCGGCAATCCGAGGCGCGGGCCTGGTACCTGCGGTCCGTCTGGCCTTGCCCGGTGAACGGGCACGAGCTGGACTCGCTGCCGGACGGCGTCAGCCACTGGAAGGTGGACCTGCCCATGAGCACCGGCGGCACGCTGGCCACGGAGGTCTATCTGCCCAGGGGCGGCGGCCCCTGGCCGGTGGTGCTCAGCCGGTCGCGCCGGGGGCGGATGGACAGCGCGCTGGATTTCGGCGTGCCGCTGCTGGAGAGCGGCAAGTTCGCTTTCGTCGGGCAGGACCGTTCCACGCCAGACAACCCGAGGGGCCGCGACAGCCGCGCGGACGGCCGCGACACCATCGAATGGATCGCCGCGCAGCCGTGGTGCAACGGCAAGGTCGGCATGTTCGGCTACTCAGAAGCCAGCCGAACCGCGCGAAACGCCTACGTGATGGACCCTCCGCACATGGAACTCTGCATGGCCGCCATCATGACTCTGACCCGCGACCCCCGCGACAGCGTGGCAGGCGGCTGGCGGTGGCGCAGACGGAGACGGGACCGCTGGCCCCCGCCCGAGGCCATCACGGAGCCCTACCACAGCCCTTTCGAGGGCCTTGGGGACCAGATCAGCATACCCCTGAACGACAAGACCGGCTGGTTCGACATGTTCACCCAGGGGGCCATTGAGGAGTGGGTCGAGATGAGCAAGAACGGCAGGGCCATCCTCGTCATGGGCAGCGGCGCCCACGCCGGCCTCCAGGGCCTGGCCAACGGCGGCGGACGCATGCCGCCGCTCTATTCGGACTGCGACGTGCTCTGGGACGAGATGCCGGCCTTCCGCTGGCTCACCGACGATGTCGAGCCGGACGAGGTGCGCTCCATCATGTACTACTTCCTCATGGGCGACTGCCTGGACCCCGAGGCGCCGGGCAACGTCTGGAAGCAGACCGAGGTCTGGCCCGTTCCGCACGAGCCCACCGCGCTCTACCTGACCGCGACCGGGGGCCTTGAGGACCGGGCGCCGTCGGAAGAGGAAGCGTCGCTCAGCTACACCTACGACCCCGCCGATCCGGTGCAGGCAATCCAATGTTACAACGCCGGCATGAGAGACCAGCGGCCGCTGGCCGATCGCGAGGACATCCTGCGGTTCGAGACGCCGCCGCTGGAGAAGCCGGTCGAGATCACGGGGCGGGCGAAGCTGCACCTGCACGTCAGCAGCGACGCGCCCGACACCATGTTCACCGCATCGCTGGTGGACGTGTATCCGGACGGCTACGAGGCCATCCTGCTGGAGGGAGCGGCGCTGGGCCGCTTCCACGCCGGCTTCGACGACCCACAGCTCATGGAGGAAGGGGAGGTCTACGAGCTGGAGATCGAGTTCATCTCCACCGCCTACGTCTTCGCGCCGGGGCACAAGATCCGTCTGCACGTCTCCAGCAGCGGCGCCCCGCGATTCATCGTGCATCCCAACACCTGGGATGGGATCGAGTCCTACGAAGAGGCCCGTGTGGCCCGCAACACGGTTCACGCCTCCGCCGCGCACGCTTCGCGTCTCGTGCTGCCCGTTATCGAGCCCGGCGTCAACACCGACTACGTGCCCACTCCCCAACCCGAGCCCGAGCGCCGGCCCGTCTCCGATACGGCGCCGGCCGAGGGCTGGACCGCCCACGAGCGCACCGTCCGGTTCGCCGCCCCCGAGGGCGACGGCGAGAAGACCGTCACCTTCCACCGCAACAACCTGACGATGACGGGCACGGGCAAGGAGCGGATGGAACTGGTCCGCGTGCCGGCCGGGAGCGTGGAGATCGGCGAGCCGGATTCGGAGAACCGCAGGGTCTTCGAACTCACCAACCCCTTCTACATGGGCGCATGCCAGGTGACCGAGGCGCAGTACGAGGAGGTCATGGGCGAGAACCCGTCGCGCTTCCTGGGCTCGAACCTGCCGGTGCAGTGCGTCTCGTGGGAGGACGCCGAGGAATTCTGCCGACGCCTCTCCGAACGGGACGGCGTGCGCTATCGCCTGCCGACCGACGAGGAGTGGGAATACGCCTGCCGCGCGGGCTCGATGACCCGGTTCTGGTGGGGCGACGAGGCCCGCGACGATACCGCCTGGTGGGGCCCGCACATGGGCGGACGCCCCTGGCCCGTGGGCCGGAAGCTGGCCAACCGGTTCGGCCTGTTCGACATGGCGGGCAATGTCCGGGAATGGACCCGGTGCGAGCCCGATCCGGACAGTCAGGGCTCCATGCGGCGCGGCTACTGCCTGCGCGGCGGCCCGTACCACGAGGGCGACTGGAGCCTGGCCTCGCACGTCCGCATTGACTACCCGGACCGCTACGAAGAGTGCAACCAGTGCGGCTTCCGTGTCGTCGTGGACGCGGGCTGATTCAGTTCCGCATAGCTAATGCGCGCCGTCGGCCTGGAATGGCTCGTGGAACGTGACGCTGCCTTGCGGAGTGTGGCAGTCGAAAGACAGGGCGAAGAAGGCTTCCTTCGGCACTCCTTCGTGGACGAGACCGACCGGGTTCTTGAAGCCGAACCTTTTGTAGTAGTCCGGATGGCCCACGAGGCAGCATCCCCGCGCGCCCAGGGCTTTCAGGCGTGAAAGCCCTTCCTCGATCAGGGCGCTGCCGATGCCCTGTCGCTGGCGTTCCGGCAATACGGAAACCGGCCCCAGGCCGTACCAATCCTGCGTGCCATCCGACATGGTCACGGGGGAGAAGGCGATGTGCCCCACCACGCGGCCGTCCAACTCCGCGACCAGGGACACCGTGAGCGCCCCGGCCCTGCGCAGCGCCTTGACGATGAAGTGCTCCGTCTGGTTGCTGACCTCCAGGGCCTTGAACGCGGCAACGGTCACGTCGGTTATCGCCTCAACGTCCTCGTCCGTCTCTTCTCTGATGATGATGTCGG
This sequence comes from uncultured candidatus Brocadiaceae bacterium, assembly GCA_964448935.1. GTDB lineage: Bacteria > Planctomycetota > Brocadiia > SM23-32 > SM23-32 > CAYVBE01. The sequence continues at coordinate 5,903 of CAYVBE010000174.1, read as the reverse complement.
TTCTCATGTCTTTTCAGTCCATGGTTCGGCGCCGCGGAGCCAGTGTTCTATGCGTGCCTCATCCTCATCGGTCCAGGGCTCTACCTCCTCGTCCGGCAGGCGGTCGAAGCCGCTGTAAACGCGCGCCATGGTATCGCGATAGGTGCCGGCGTCGAGCTGGCCGCGGCGCCAGTGGTAGAAGCTCTCCCGGTCGTACGCCTTCACCCGTGCATCCACCGCCTCATAGTCCACCATCTCCCGCAGGGCGTCGTCCAGGTTGGCCACCACGTGCGGCAGGCTGTCCGCCAGGTCGTCCACCTCGTCGGGGTCTTCGTCCAGGTTGAACAACTGCGGGCGGAAGCCGGGATAGGCGATGTATTTCCACGGTCCCTGCCGCAGCATGAAGGCGCCGGTGCAGCTTGTGGTACCGTGGAACTCGGCCAACACCCGCTCCGGCCGGGCGCCCTGCTGCCCCGCCAGGTCCGGCATCAGAGAGTAGCCGTCCAGATCGGGCGGATGTTCCAGGCCCGCGATGTCCATGAGCGTGGGATAGATGTCCACCAGGGAGGTCAACTCCTCCACCTCGCCTCCGGCGCGTGCCTCGGGACCGACGATGATGAGCGGCACACGGGCGCTGGTCTCATAGTGGGTCATCTTGTAGAACTGGCCGTGCTCCATGTTCATCTCGCCATGGTCACTGGAGAAGATAATCCACGTGGAGTCACCCACGCCCGATTTCTGCACTGCCTCCAGCACGCGCCCCAGCATCGCGTCCACCTCCGCCACCATGGCGAAGTAGATCCGCCGCACACGCCGCACGGTCTCCTCGTCCAGCCCGTGCATCCAGTTCTCCTGAATGGCCATCAGCTCAAAGACCGGGTGCCTCCGCTCGTCCGGCGCCGGCAGCCCCACGGAATCGGGCGCGATGCGGTCCAGGTAGAGCCGCGAGGTGCGGAAGCGGGGGTGCGGCTGATTGATGCCCAGGTAGAGGAAGAACGGATCGTCGCTTCCGGCGGCCTCGTTCCCGAGCCAGTCCACGGCCCGGTCCACGTTGCCCCAGTCATGCTCGTTGACCCGCTCGCGCCGGTCCTCGATCACCTCCGGCCCCTCCATGCGGTAGGCCGGGCGCGCTATTCCGGCCGCCCGGGTCCAGGGCGTGACCCGCGCGCGGATGGTGTGAGAACCCGAGACGTAGTCCGTCTTGCCGAAGCTCTGCAGCCGGTAGCCCGCGTCGCGCAGCCTTGTGTGGCAGGTCGGCTCGTCCGGGTCCAGGCCCTTGAAGTTGTTCCACCCGCCGCAATTGTGCGTAAACCGGCCGCTCCACATACTGGCGCGCGACGGGCAGCAGATGGGATTGTTAGTGTAGGTGTTGCGAAAAAGCACCCCGCGCGCCGCCAACGCGTCGAAGTTCGGCGTCGCGCCCTGCACCGCCGGATGCCCCATGCACCCCATAACCCGCCCATCCATGCTGTCGCAGTGGACGAACACGATGTTCTGACCGCTGTTTGCCTGCCCTGCACTCATGGAAGACTCCCGGCGAAAGACCCGAATCGCATTGGATTCGCCATTGTGGCACGTGGCATTCGTATGTCAAGGACGCGCCGGCGCATTTGTCCCCGCAGCGCCCATGCGGTATGCTCGTTTGCCTCTCGGATTGCCCACTGACACAGGAGACCTGCGATGAGAGAACAGGAATTCCAGGCGAAGCTGCGCGAAATGCGGCAGCGGCAGGAGCGGCTGCTCACGCGGCCCAACGAGGCGGACGATCGCTGGTATAACGGCCTCTACGAGCGCTGGCGGCATCCCGTGGCCACACGGGAACATGTGCCGCTCCACTGGCGCTACGACCTGAACTACGAGACCAACCCCCACCTGATGGAGCGGCTGGGCGTCAACGCCGTGTTCAACGCGGGCGCCATCGAGGCGGACGGCAATGTCTGCCTCGTCTGCCGCGTCGAGGGCAACGACCGGAAATCGTTCTTCGCCATCGCCGAGAGCGAGACCGGCGTGGACCGCTTCCGCTTCCGCGACCGGCCCATCCTGATGCCCGAGACCGACGAGGGCGAGACGAACATCTACGACATGCGCCTGACCCGCCACGAGGACGGCTGGGTATACGGCGTCTTCTGCGCGGAGCGCAAAGACCCCGACGCGCCGCCGGGAAACGAGTCGGCTGCCATCGCCCGATGCGGTGTAGCCCGCACCAAAGACCTGGCCGAGTGGGAGCGCCTGGGCGACCTGGAGACCCCATCCGCCCAGCAGCGCAACGCCGTGCTGCACCCGGAGTTCGTGGATGGCAAGTATGCCTTCTACACGCGCCCGCAGGAAAGCTTCGGCGGCGCCCGGAGCAAGCAGGGAGGCATCGGCTGGGGGCTGACAGAGAGCGTCGAGCACGCGCGCATCGAGGACGAGGTCATTATTGATCCGCGCGTCTATCACACCATCAACGAGGTCAAGAACGGCGCCGGGCCGCCGCCGCTGAAGACGCGTGAGGGCTGGCTTCACATCGCCCACGGTGTCCGCGGCACGGCATCCGGCCTGCGCTACACGCTCTACGCCTTCCTCTGCAACCCGGAGGAGCCCTGGCGGGTAACCCACCGCCCCGGGGGCTACCTGATCGCCCCCATGTTCGGGGAGCGCGTGGGCGATGTCTCGAACGTGGTCTTCTGCAACGGCGCCGTCATGCGCGAGAACGGCGATGTCTTCATCTACTACGCCTCCTCGGACACCCGCATGCACGTGGCCACCACCACCGAGGAAAAGCTGCTGGACTACGTGAAGAACACCCCCGAGGACGGCCGCCGGTCCTGCGTCTGCGTGCAGCAGCGCAACGAGCTGATTGAACGGAACCAGGGCGTCATGGCTGCACTGAAACGGAGATGAGGAGGGCGCACCGCAAAGACCTTGCGTCGCAGGCGCGGCGGGTTACAATGTCACTGTCGCGGGACGCGGGTTATGATGACAGGCGCCAAGACCGAACGGGAGGCCGAATCCATGAGCGGGTATTGCGGGAAGCTGTTGCGTGTGGACCTGACCGACGGGCAGGTCTCGGAGGAGCCGATAGACCTCGACCTCGCCAGAAAATTCGTCGGCGGGCGCGGGCTGGGGACCTACTATCTGACCCGGGAGATTGACCCGGAGGTGGACGGGCTGTCCCCGGAGAACAAGCTGATCATGGTCACCGGACCGCTGACCGGATCGAAGGCGCCGGCCGCCGGGCGATACATGGTGGTCACCAAGAGCCCGCTGACCGGCACCGTGGCGTGCAGCAACGCGGGCGGCTTCTGGGGGCCCCAGCTCAAGTTCGCCGGATACGACATGATCATCTTCGAGGGCAAAGCGCCCGAGCCCTGCTACCTGACGGTCCGTGACGACCGGGTGGACCTGCACGATGCCGGCGACTATTGGGGCATGTTGGTCGGCGAGAAGACCGACGCCCTGCTGGAGGAGTTCGGGGACCAGAAGGCCAGCGTGCTGACCATCGGCCCGGCCGGGGAGAACCTGAGCCCCATCGCGGCCATCATGAACGACAAATACCGCGCCGCGGGCCGCAGCGGCGTGGGCGCCGTGATGGGCAGCAAGAACCTGGCGGCAGTCGTCGTGCGCGGCACGGGCAGCGTGCCCTCGGCCGAAGACGACGCGACCACGGAACTGGTCAGGGAACTGCGCAAGAACATCCGCGAGAACGGCGTAACGGGCGAGGGCCTGCCCACCTACGGCACCGCCGTGCTGGTCAACATCATCAACGAGTCCGGCGTCTATCCCACCGAGAACTTCCAGAAGTCGTTTTTCCCGGAGGCCGACCAGGCGTCCGGCGAGACGCTGGCGGAGACGTACCTGACCAAACGCGACGTCTGCTTCGGCTGCCCCATCGCGTGCGGGCGCTACACCAAGGTGGGGGACGTGGAGGGGGGCGGTCCCGAATACGAGACCATCTGGGCCTTCTCGGCCGACTGCGGAGTGAGCGACCTGCCGGCCGTCATCCGCGCCAACAAGTGGTGCAACGAGTACGGGCTGGACACCATCAGCGCCGGCGCCACCATCGCCTGCGCCATGGAACTCTACCAACGGGGCATCGTCACCGATGACGAGCTGGAAGGCCCGCCGCTGGAATTCGGCTCCGCCGAGGCCATCGAGGAGTGGACCCGCAAGATGGGCGCCGGGGAGGGCTTCGGCGAGAAGCTGGCCAAAGGCTCCTACCGGCTGGCCGAGATGTACGGCGTGCCGGAACTCTCCATGAGCGTCAAGAAACAGGAGCTGCCGGCCTACGACCCGCGCGGCATCCAGGGCCACGGACTGCAGTACGCCACCTCCAACCGGGGCGGCTGCCACGTGCGCGGCTACCTGATCTCCCCCGAGATCCTGGGCGTGCCCGAGAAGCTCGATCCGCTCAGCCTCGAGGGCAAGGCCACCTGGGCCAAGCTCTTCCAGGACCTGACGGCCGTCATTGACTCGCTCGGCATGTGCCTGTTCACCTCGTTCGCCCTCGACGCCGACGATTACACCGCCCTCTTCAACGCCATCGTCGGGGCCGACTGCACCGCCGAGGACATGCTGAAGGCCGGGGACCGCATCTGGAACCTGGAGCGGGAGTTCAACCTGGCCGCCGGCGTCGGGCCGGACCAGGACACGCTGCCGAAACGACTGCTGGAAGACCCCATCCCCGAGGGGCCGTCCCAGGGCAACGTACACCGGCTGGGCGAACTGCTGCCGGAGTACTACCGGGAGCGCGGCTGGGACGAAGGCGGCATCCCCACGGAGGCAAAGCTGGCCGAACTCGACCTGGTCTGACGGGACTCCCCTCACAATGGAAGTGGAAATCCGGCTCTTCGCGGGGCTGCGAAAGGGCAGGTTCAAGAAGCGGCGCGTGGACCTGCCGGAGGGCTGCCGCCTGCGCGAAGTCCTGGACGACCTGGCCATCGAGGAACAGGACGTCAGCCTGCCGCTGGTCAACGGGCGCTTCTCCGACATGCGGCGCGAGTTGAAGCCCGGCGACGTGCTCGCCGTCTTCCCGGCCGTCGGCGGGGGCTGATTCGCTCACGTTGGTCTTTCCTTTCCGCGCACGGGGGTGTCGGCCATGGGCTCCGGTTCGGACAAAAGCGGTTTGGTCCAGGCGTTGCGTTCGGCGTGCGATGATGGGGAACTGGACAACAAAGGGACTAAAGACGTCGCGGATAAGCTCGATCTCCCCCTCCGGGAGGTGGAAGCCGCCGCCCTGGAGGCAGGCATCGTGCCCGCCCGGTATTCCCGCAACATGGGCACCATCGGCACGGCCGGTCAACGGAAACTTCTACGAAGTCGGGTGGCGGTCATCGGGCTGGGCGGACTCGGTGGGCACGTGGTGGAGGGCCTCGCCCGGCTCGGCGTCGGACAGATCGTCGGCGTGGACCCCGACCGCTTCACCGAGGGCAACCTGAACCGCCAGACCTTCGCCACGCTGGACAGCCTGGGCAACGGCAAAGCCGCGTGGACCGCAGCGTGCCTGGCACGTGTCAACCCCACCATCGAGTTCGAAGCGCACGCGTGCCGGTTCGAGGACCTGGACCCCGAGGCGCTCGAGGGCTGCTCGTTGGTGTTCGACTGCCTGGACACCATCCCCGGCCGGATGGCGCTGGAGCGGCTCTGCGCGCAGATGGGCGTGGTCCTGGTTCACGGCGCCATCGCCGGCTGGGCCGGCCAGGTGGCCATCGTGCCGCCGGGAAGCGGCCTGCTCTCGCGCCTCTACGGCTCGACCAGGCACGGCATGGAGGAACGACTGGGCAACCTGCACCACACCGCCGCCGTCGCCGCCAACCTGATGCTCGCCCGCGCGCTGCCCTGCCTGCTGGGCGAGCCGCCGCCGGAACGCAACACGGTGCGCTTCTTCGACCTGGAAGCGGACGAGTGGCAATCGGCCGAACTGTAAGCCCCGGCCCGCCGCCACA
>CAYVBE010000173.1:0-8971 GCA_964448935.1 uncultured candidatus Brocadiaceae bacterium | reverse complement strand
CGCCCTTCCGGGGCATACGGATTGGTCGCGGGTCGTTAAGCGTTTGCCGCGGACATCTGGAAGGGTAGCGAGGGCCGCCTGTGCCCCGGGTTTGAGGAATGGCGCGATAGGTAGGAGCGCCCTGTAAGGGCGCCACATAAAAGCCCAGGGCAGAGCCCGAAGGGCGTCGCCCTGGGTCCGGGTGCAGCAAAGGAGACCGAGCCCTGAAGGGGCGGAACATCGGGAGCAGCGAGGCCAATCCGTGCCCCGGGTTTGAGGAAAGGGCGATCGGCGTTCCGCGGGGTATGCTTCGGTCTGCGGCGGGAAGTGGTCCGCCGTTCCCCCCGATGCTGCCACGGCATCAGCGCTCATCGCACGAACCATAATGGAGACCCCACAATGAAAACACTGGCGGACGAGAACATCCCGCTGGCCGAGGAACTGTTCGGCTCGCTGGGGGAGGTGACTCTGGTGAAGGGCCGGGAGGTGGACGAGCATTTCCCCGGCCTGGCCACCTACGACGTGCTGGCCATCCGCAGCGTGACGGACGTGACGCCCGCGCTGGTGGACGCCGCGCGGCGGGCGCGCGTGATCGGCACGGCCACGATCGGCACGGATCACATTGACACGGCCTATATCGAGGAGGCCAACGCCGCGCGGGAGAACCCGATCAAGGTCTTCTCCGCGCCGGGATCGAACGCCGATTCCGTGGCGGATTACGTGTGGTTTGCGCTGGCGCACGTGGCGGGGGTCCGCGGGACTCGGCTGCACGGGCGGTCGCTGGGCATAGTGGGCTGCGGTAACTGCGGCTCGTGCGTGGCGCGACGCGCGGAAGGGTTCGGGGTGGAGGTCCTGCGGAACGACCCGCCCCGCGCGGAGCGTGAGACGGGGTTCGATTCGGTGGCGCTGGAGGAGGTGCTGCGGGCGGACTTCGTGACGCTGCACGTGCCGCTGACAGAGCAGGGGGAGAGCGAGTGGCCGACGCGGGGCATGATCGGGCCGGCGGACCTGGCGATGATAAGGCCGGAAGCGGTGCTGATCAACTCGTCGCGCGGCACGGTTGTGCATTCGGACGCGCTGGCGGATGCGCTGCGGGCAGGAACGATCGGCGGGGCGGTGCTGGACGTTTTCGAGGGGGAGCCGGAGCCGGACGAGGCGCTGATCGAGCTGCCCCTGCTGGCGACGCCCCACATCGCGGGCTACGCGGTGGAGGGCAAGCGGCGGGGGGCAATCGTGATCTACGAGCAGACCTGCTGCGCCCTGGGCATCGAGCCCATGGACACCTCGGGCATGTTGACCGGCGAGTGGAACCCGCCGCGCGAAGAGGCCGTCCGTATCTCCACGGAGGGCGGGACGCCGTTCGCGGCTGACCGCGCCGTGCAGGCGCTTTTGAAGGCGGTTTACGACATAGAGGCCACCAGCCGGAGGCTGAAGGCCAGCCTGGAAACCCCGCGAAGGGGAGAGGCGTTCGATCGTATGCGGCGGGACTACAACCGCCACGCCGCGCGCCACGAGCTGGCGGTTTACCGCGTGCGGCTGGACGACTCGCTCCCGGAGGGTCTGCAGACCGCCGTCCGGAGGCGCGTGGAGGGCTTCGGGGTGGCCATCACGGACGAAGAGGCACACTACGTGCTGAGCGCTACTCGCTGAACCTCTCCCGCAGGGCCCACAGGCCCAGGGCGGGGCGGCGGATGAAGTAGCAGTCGTCGGAGGGGCCTTCGGCCCGCTCCTCGGGGCGGTAGCGTTCGATAGCCTCCGAGACATCCATCCACTCGAACCCGATCTCTTCGACTTCCTTGCGGCTGAGCCGGTCCGGGTCCGTGGCGTAGACGATGCGGAAGCGCCCCTCCGAAGAGCCGTGAATGAGGTGGGCGGCGGCGCTGAGGTTACCGCGCAGCTCCTCGTCCTCGGCGATGGCTGCGAAGGTGGCGGGAGTGCCGCGGTAGCCGTGCCGACGGATGAGCCGGTCTATCTCCGGGTCCTCCCCGAAGGTTCTGACGGCAGGCGCGATGACGGTCAGGGTGCCGCCGTCGGCGATGGCCATGCGGCTGCGATAGATCCCCTTGTTGCCCAGCCAGGTGCTCTGGAACTCCTCGGGGTCCAGGTAGGCGACGACGCGTTGCGGCGCTTCGTCCAGGAGCGTGACGTTGACCTGCCGGCTAAGGCGGGCGGCCTGCAGGAAGGTCTGCAGGTCGTCGCCCACGTAGATGCCGCGCATGACGGGGCTGTCCCCCTCGTCTTGTCCGATGACGGTGAGGACGTAGATGATGCCCCGAGAGGCCAGGTAGTGGCGGTGGCCGTAGTCCAGCACATCGCGCACGGGCGTTTGGGCGCGGCCCATGATGCGCTCCATGCCGTAAGCGGCGCCCAGGAAGTGGGTCTTGTGGATGGTCTCCTGCCCGCCCGCGCCGACCAGGACATTTTTGACGCCGTTGGCCATGCCGACCACCTCGTGGGGCACCACCTGGCCGATGGAGAAAACGGCGCCGTAGCCGCCCTCGATGACGCGCCGGCTGATCTCAACGGGCACCGAGTAGTCCGGCATCTCTTCTCGGAGGACACCGTCGGACACCTGGTGGACATATTCGGCGGGGACTTCGCCGAGGCGGACCAGCTCGTCCCGCCAGCGGTGCTCCTTGAAGGAGTCCAGGGGTATGGCGTCGCCGAACATGCGGCGCAGGGCGTCGGCGCTCATGGGGAAGTGCGTGCCCAGGGCCGGCATCACATGGAAGGCGTCGGCGTCCCCCAGCATGTCGTAGAGCATGGCGGTGAGAATTCCGGCGCCGGAGTGCGCGCGCGAGGCGTCGGGCGGCAGCACGAGGGTGCGTGAGGTATCGCCCGCCTGCCGGACGGCCGCCTGCAGCGCGGCGCGCATGTCGTCCGCCGTGATGCGCGCTTCTGGTGAGCCTCTGGCGAAGAAAGTGCCCATGGTTGTTCCGTTCGGTGGTTGAGGTTTTGTGGTCCGTTACTCGACGTCGCCGCCTGCCCGCGTGGTGGAGAGCTGCTCGCCCGGTGGGGCGGAGGCGCGTCCGTTGGTTGGGTCCACGACGATTTTCCAGTTCTCCATCCGGACGCCGCCGCGGTGCACGTAGCAGTTGGGGTCTCCGGTGAGCACGTAGGTGCCGTCTTCCAGGTTCCACTCCAGGCGGTCGCCGCCGGCCTCTATGCTCTCCTCTTGCTCGGTGTAGGAAACCCAGACGTTCTCCTCGGCGATAGCGCGCGAGACGGCCGGCTCCTCCTGCCCCTCGGCCCGGGCCAGGAATATCTGGACCCGGTCGGCGTGGAGGGCGTGGCTGGGCCTGGTTATGCGCACGTCGCCCCGTGCAATGACCTGCTTGAGGTCGTTGTCCGCCGTGAAAACCGCCTCGGCCGACTCTGACTCCACGCGCCAGGGCAGCTCGAGGCCGGCGGTGAAGACCACCCCCTCGCGGGCGCTGACGTGCTGGATGCGGCCGGTGGGGTCGAAGTCTATGCTGAGGGTCCGGCTGTTCAGCGTGGATCCTTCCACTTCCGCCACCACCTCGCCCTGGAACTCGGCTTCGCCGCCGGCGGAGTCCAGCTTCATCTCCTTCTGCCATCGGATGCCGCTCGAGGGCGCATCTCCGTGCAGCAGAACCAGCCGGCCGGCGGCGGGGGAGCGGACGGTGCGCCCGGCGGGGTCTATGACCAGGGTCTCGGAGCTGAGCCGCCACACGTCCCCTTCTTCGGGCGCCACGGTCGGCATGACGGGGGCCTCTTCGGCCTCCGCCGGCGGGGTTTCCGATCCCTCCTCGGGTGGCCGGAGGGCGACCTCCAGCACGGCGCTGCCCGTGGCGGTGATGAGCGTGGGATCGGTGTTCTCGTCGAACTCAACTTCCAGCGAATCGGCCTTGATGCTCTGTTCTTCCCGGCGGGCGTGAACGGCGTCCTGGAACTTCGCCGTCGTGGTCTGCCCGCGGCGGAATTCCATCGGCCCGTCCCAGCGGACGTCCATGGCCACGGGCGTCTGCCGGCCGTCGGGTTCCTCCTGTTCGCCACGGACCTCGAGATGCCCCCCCCGGGGACAGCGCAGCGCCTGGGTGGAGTTGTCGAACACCACCCGCGGGGCGGTGATCTGTTGCTGCCCGGTGCTGATCTGCACGCTCTCGCCTTCAGCGGCGGTCAGCTCGATGGAGTTGCCGTTTGCGTCCCAGGCCAGCCGCTGGCAGAACACCTCCCGGATCGCTCCGGTCGGTTCGTCCGCGAAGCCGACCTCTCCCTCGGCGACGAGTTTAGTTATCTCGCCGGCGTCCCTGTCGAATTCAACCGTCAGATTGCTGCAGCTCAACGCGCTTTGGCCCTGTTCGACGCGCACGTTTTCCTGGAAGGTGGCGCTGCCGGCGGAGACGGCGTAGGTCATGGACTTCTGCCAGCGGATACTGACGGCGGCGTCTTTTCTGAGGCGGAAGGGCCCGCGCGGCCAGCCGTCGTCGGCGGTCTGTTCGCCGGCCTCCTCGGCGGGCTGCTCGGTGCCTTTCCACAGCAGTCGCCCCGGTCCTTTGCTCTGGAAGCGGTCGTTGAGGCGGTAGAAGGTCAGTTCATCGCCCCGGATGTAGAATTGCGGCGTTTCGGCGGTGGCCGGGCTGCCCCGTAACACTCCGCCCTGAGTCACGTTATGCCATTCCAGCTCCTGCCCGCTGAGGGTTTGCTCTTGCTGGGAAAGGCTGACGTTGCCGGAGGCCAGGATATCGGTAACCTCCGGATTGTCCTTTCCCTCTTTGTGGTCGAGTTGCACGGAGAGCCTCTCGCAGGTGAGCATCTTGCCGCTGAACCCCACGGTGACGCCGTCGTTGTAGGTCACCCTGCCGGTAAGGTTTTCGTAAAGGGCCTTGCCGCGGCACATGATGACGACATGGTTGCCCGTTTCGCCCTCGGCGGGTTCGGCCTCGGTTCCTTCTCCGGCCAGAAAGTCGCGCGACACATCGTACAGGCGTGTTGCCACGTTGGCCCGGATGGTCATCTCGCGCAGGGGCAGGTTGACCTCCAGGCCATCTCCGCTCAGGAGCATGGCGGGCCGGCTGGCGCCCTGGGCGTCAACCCTGTCGCGGCGGATGCGCACGTGGCTGTCGGAGTGCAGCGTGTGCCGGGCGGCGCGGTAGGTAACCCGGTCCACCGATATCCACAGGTTCTCGCTCTGGGCAGTCACGTCTTTGTCGAGCTGTACGATCCCCTCGCCCTGCTGCCAGGTTGCCTGGCGGGCCGTCAGTCGCACCTGTTGGTACTCTTGGCCCGCGCCTTCTGTCTCGGCCAGGGCCAGCCTTGCCAGCAGCAGGGGTTCGGATATCTGCCAGACGCCCTCGCGGTTGGTGGCGGTGGGCCCGGAGAGCGTGGCAGCGATCTTTCCGTCGGGGTCCTGGATGGACTGGGAGAAATTCTCCACCGTCATCTCCATGCCCGCACCCGGGTCCGCGGCGGAAGCGGGGGGGGGCTCCCGCTCGGCAACGCCCGGTGTCTCGGCTGCGCCGCTGCCGTGGTCCGGGTCTTTGTCCGCCTCAGGGGAGGTGCCGTTCTCCATCTCCGTCGTCTCCATGCGCGGGGGATCGTATTCGTAGAAAGCGTACACGACCAGCCCCACGCCGATGGCGATGGTCAGCACAAGTGCCGATCGTAGCGCTATGCGGAAACCGTGGTCCATGATTGATTCGTTTCCGGCGTTCTGAGACGGGGGTCTGCGTCCGGCGCCGACCCGTTCCACCGTATTAGTGCTAATCGGCGCCCCTTGTGTTCACCGCTGCGGCGGGGTGGCCTCAGTCGCCCACCTGTGCGCTGCCGTAGATGATGTTCCTGAAGACGTTTCGCAAGCTGGTCAACGGCCAGGTAATGTAGCCGAGGAACTCGGGGGAGTACTTCGGTTCATCAATGGTACCGGAGACGTTGACTCGGAACAACTCCCCTTCGGCGGCGCGCATCAGCCAGCCCACCAGGCGGCTGATGATTGGGATGCCCTTGCCCCGGCTTTCCGTGCCGACGACCACCAGGATCATATCCAGCTCCCGGTCGCGGTTGATCGTGCCGTGTCCGGTGATGTCGAGGCCGCCGCCGGTCACTTCGAACCGTTCCACGTCCACCTCGCCGCCGACGTATCGGAACCGGGCCTCGCCTTCCTGGCTGGTCTCCCGCGGGGCTGTCAGTTGGAGGTGCAGCACGTTGACCAGACCGCCGAAGAAGGGCATATTCCACAACCGGCCCTGTTCCAGGGTCAGCGTGCCCTCGGCACCCAGACCCGCGCGGCTGCCCAGCACGCCGCCCATCTCCACCACCCCGGAGATCAGGCCGGCCGCCTCGGGCTTCTGGCCGCGCGCCACCCCGGGCAGTTGCGAGAGGTCCAGCCGGCGCAGCCGCAGCGTTGCCGCGCAGGTGGGGTACTCACCGGAGGCCCCGTAACGCGTCACCAGGGAGCCGCTGACCTGCCCGTGGCAGGCGATGGCCGTAAAGTCGTCGCTGACGGCCTGCGTGTCGCTGATCAGCGCGCGCCCCGCCAGGGCTTTGATCGGCAGGTCCAGGCCGGCCGGCTCCAGGTTCACCTCGTAGAACTCGGTTTCCAGCAGGAAGTCCACCGGTTTTTCCCGGCCCTTGTCGTAGGAGACCCTGCCGCTCAGGGATGCCAGCCCCCTCGGCTGCGCCTGGGTCCAGAGGACTTCGCCGACGTGGGGCACGGCCTTCAGCAGCCGCTCACCGACGTTGACGTTGCGGGCCTTCACGGTCAGGTCGGCGCGGCCGGACACGGGGTCGAGCGGACCGCTGATTTCCACGTGGTTCGCGCCGCGCCCGTGGTCCGGGTCGGCGGGGAGTTCGGCCGTGGCGGTCAGTCGCTCCAGGAACAGGTTGTCGAGCCCCTCGATGCGTATCGCGCCGGTCACGTCTTTGAACGGCACGGGGAACGCCTTCGGCCGGGCGCGGGCGCCGTGAACCGTCAGGACGCCGCTGCCGGTCAGCGGGCCTCCTTCGCGGTTGGCGTCGTAGGAGACCTTTCCCTCGGCGGAGACCAGCCCGGTGGGCTGGACCTGGTCCCATATCTTCTCGCCGACGCGGGGCAGGGCCTTCAGCAGGGACTCGCCGACGTTGACGCCGCGCGTCACGACGGTCAGTTCCGCGCGTCCGGCCGCGAGATCAACCGGACCGCTGATCTCCACCCGGTTCGCGCCCGAGCCCCGTTCGGTGTCCGGCGGCAGCTGGGCCGTCGCCGCCAGGCGCTCCAGGAACACTTGATCGCGGCCGTCGACGCGTATCGTGCCCGTCACGTCCCGGAAGGGGACGGGCAGGGACCTCGGCTGCAGACGTCCTCCGTGCACCGTCAGCAGCCCGCTGGGCTCCAGCGGTGCATCGTCCCGCTCGCGCTCCAGCAGCAGGCGGCCGTCCAGAATCACCGTCGGCTGCAGGGTTCCCCATATCTCTCCCCCCTCGTCGAGCTTGCGCACAAGCTCCCGATCTGTGGAAAGGTTGTGGAAGCGTATGTCCAGCGCCATCGCTCCGTCGTCGTCCAGGCGACCATCCACCCAGACCGAGGCGGCTTCTGACCCTTCGGATGTTCCTGGACCGGCCGGCAGGACGGCCCGCAGGCCGTGGAACGTGGCCACGCCGTCTTCCATGCGAATGGTGCCGTTCACGTTGTGGAGCGGACGGGGGAGTTCGGGCAGGTGGACGGTGCCGTCGTGGAGCCGCACGGTGACGGCGGGGCGGAGGGGCTGGCCCTCTCTCTGCCGGCTCAGCCTGAGGGAGACGTCGCAGCGTCCGCGGGGCCTCAGCCTCTCCCATATCTGCTGGCCCACGTCGGGTATGGCCTCCAGCGTAGCCCGGCAGATGGGCACATCTGTGACCTCCACATGGTAGTCGCTCTCCCGGTGGTTTCGATGCTCTCCCTCCACGCGGAACTGCACGGGGTACGGGGTCTCGATGTTGGGGTCCAGTTCCCGGGCAGGGATCACACCGGTCAGGTTGCGCAGGGAAACGCCCCGGTTGGACACCACCACGGTGCCCCGCACGGACTGCGCCGGCCGGGGCAGGAAAGGGGCGTTGGCGGTCAGGCCGTGCAATTCCACCTGGCACCTGTACTGCGTCTTGCGGCCGGGTGACTGGCTTATGAGCCCCGATACCGACACATCCCCGACCGGCCGATACCTCTGCCAGATGAGCCCGCCGCGCGGGACAAGCTGCCACAGGGCCTTGTCGGCGCGGAGTCCACGTGCCTCATAGGTTACCTTCAGGGGAGGGTCGGAATCGGCGTCGAAGTAGCCGTGCAATCGCACGCCGCGGACCGGCCCTCCGGCCACTATGCCGCTGAAATTCCACCCCGGATTGGCCCCGCTGCCGGGAACCAGACGCAGATCAATGCCTTCGTAAGTGCGGGTCGCGTCATCATCGAAGAGCTTGCCGTGGCGCAATTGCAGTGTGGCGTCGCGCACTTCCACGCCGTCCGCCAGGAATCCCTCTCGTGCCGCGCCGTCACCCGGACGCGGCTCTATGGTCTGGAAATTCCACGCGCTCCGCTCCGGATCGTAGAGCAGACGGATGGTCGGCGACAGCACGGCGCACCGCCGGAGGACCTTGTTGAGGTGCAGCATCTGCCAGAGGTCGAGTTGCAGGATGGTCCGCGGGCACTCCAAAACCGGCCGCGCCAGCCCGGGCGCCGACACGGTGATCGGTCCGGCCTCCACCCGCCCGTCGAACTCGAACCGGGCGCTTTCGACCGCGAAGTCGGCGTCGAGCGCCTCATTGAAGTTCTTCAGCAGGGACTGCCGGACGGCTTCGGGCGCCGTCCGCAGGCGCACCTCGCGGATGGCCAGCCCGATAGCGGCCAGCACGGCTCCGGCCGCGACCAGTCGTATGGATGTGCGCAGTTTCATGGACCATTATGCTCGTTGGCAGGTAGGGATATGGTAGCGAACCGGGCCCGGTGAAAGCAACTTTCGCGGCCGGTCTTCAGGGTCATTCAATTATCGGTTTTCTGTTGTCCTTTCCGGATCACCGCTGCGCA
>CAYVBE010000172.1:0-9047 GCA_964448935.1 uncultured candidatus Brocadiaceae bacterium | reverse complement strand
AAGACTGGATCGTGTGGTGCTCCCACGAGTTCGACTTCGTGGACCTGGAGGAGAGTTTCTGCACCGGTTCCAGCATCATGCCCCAGAAGAAGAACCCGGACGTATTGGAGCTGATGCGCGGACGCTGCGGGCGGGTCTACGGCGACCTGGTGGCACTCCTTACGGTCTTCAAGGGGCTTCCTCTGGCCTACAACCGCGACATGCAGGAGGACAAGGAGGCGCTGTTCAACGCCGTGGACACCGTGGGCGACTCGCTGCAGATTGCGGTGCCCCTGATCGCGACCACGGAGTTCAAGGTCCAGAACATGGAGGCGGCCTGCCGCCACGGCCAGATGGACGCAACGGCCCTGGCCGACTACCTGGTGGAGCGCGGCCTGCCCTTCCGCGAGGCCCACGAGATCGCCGGCCGAGCCTCCCGTGCCGCCGCCTCCCAGGGTGGCAACCTCGAGGACCTGAAGCTGGAAGAGCTGCAAGAATTCAGCGAGCTGATCGGCGAAAGCGTCTACAGCGTCCTGGGCGTGCGCAATTGCGTCGGCAACTACCGCTCCCAGGGTTCCTCCTCACCGGACGAACTGGAGCGGCAGCTCGACGAATGCAAAGAGCGGCTCGGCATATAGCCGGGCGTCTCGCACCCGCTTGCAAAGCAAGGACTTGCAGCGCATAATATCGGTGGCGTCGGCAACAAATCCGAGAGGACAGCGCGGTGGAGCCTGAACTCACACGGCCGAAGGTGATTCTGCTGATCGTGGCGGTGTTTCTCGCCCTGGTCGGCTTTCACATCTGGCTGGGAAGGCAGGAAGGCAACGGCACGGGGGAAGCCCGTGACTTCCGGCTCTCGGGCATCCAGATGGCCGAACGCGGGGAGGAACTGGACGTCGGCCACGAGATGAACCGGGGGGAACAGGAAACCCTCATCCTGAGCCGCACCAATCTCTTGATGAACGGCGAGCGGAGCGAGCGCCGGGCCACCGCAATGCAGTTGTCCTACATGACCGCCGACCCCGACCGGGCGGTCAAGCTGCTGCAGCTAAGCTCCGAGACCCGCGAGAGACTGCGCGAGGCGCTGTTCCAGGGGCTGCGAGACGAGGACGAGCTGGTCTCCAGCGCCTGCCGCAACGTGCTGCTGGGGCTCTGGCGCAGCTCCGACACAGCGGCGGCCACGGAGCAGTTCAGGCGGGCCGTGGCGCTCTACGAGCGGGGCCAACTGGATCAGGCGCTGGCGGCACTGGAAACCGCCGAGAAGATGCGCGGCAGCGTGCCGGCTGACCTGCACCGGATGAAAGCCCAGGTCTACCTTGCGAAGTCCATGGTCGAACCGGCCCTGGAGGAATGCCGCCTGGCACTGGACCGGGAGAAACGCAACTTCTACGCATGGCTTGTCGTCGCCCGCATCCACCGGCAGGCGGGCAACCCGCAACGCGCCCTGGAAGGCCTTAAAGCGGCGCTCGACATATACCCCCGATTCGCGGAAGCCCGGAAGCTACGGGAGGAAATCGCGGCGGCTCAGGATGCGGAGCAGGACACCTCCACCAGCCGGTCCAACGTCTGCCGCGCCCGGCCGCCGTCTATGGCCTCCGCCGCGACCGCCACGCCCGCCCGGATGTCGTCCGCCTTGCCGCCCACGTAGATCGCCGCCCCGGCGTTCAGCAGCACCATGTCCCGCGGCGCCCCGTGCCGGCCCTCCAGGATGTCCCGTATCGTGGCCGCGCTTTCGCCGGCGCTCTCCGCGGCAATCTCCTCCCGAACCGCGCGTTCCAGCCCCACATCCTCGGGGCGGAAGGTGAAGACTTCTATCCGGCCGTTCTCCAGGCGGGCAACCGTGGTCTCGTCGCACAGGCTGATCTCGTCCATGCCATCGCGGCTGTGCATCACCAGCGCCCTTTCCGCACCCAGGTTCTTCAGAACCCCCACCACCGGCTCAACCAACTGCTCGCTGAAGACCCCCAGCACCTGCCTGCGCGCGTGCGCCGGATTGGTCAGCGGCCCCAGGATGTTGAACACCGTCCGAATGGCCAGGTCCCGCCGCGGCCCGATGGCATACTTCATGGCCCGGTGCATCAGCGGGGCGAAGAGAAACCCGATGCCCACTTCCCGGATGCACTTCTCCACGGTCTCCTTGTCCGCCTCGATGTTGACGCGCAGCGCCTGCAGAACGTCTGCGCTGCCGAAGCTGCTGGAGGCGCCCCGGTTGCCGTGCTTGGCCACGGGAACCCCGGCGCCGGCCGCCACAATGGCCGAGGCGGTGCTCACGTTGAACGTGCCCTTGTGGGTCCCGCCCGTGCCGCAGGTGTCCACCACGTCCAGCCCCCCGGCGTCAATGTGCACGGCCGCCTCCCGCATGGCGCGCGCACAGCCGGTGATCTCGGGCACGCTCTCGCCCTTCAGTCGAAGGGCCACCAGGAAGCCGGCGATCTGGGCCTCGGATGCCTTGCCGCCCATGATGGACGACATGGCATCGTGCGCCTGCTCCTCGGAAAGGTCGTTACCCTCCACCAGCGCCGCGATGTATTTCTTCAGCATGACTTATTCCTCGGTTGACGGCGGACCACTATCGAGCCTCGGTGCGCGCCATTGTAAGAATCTGCATCTTCTACGTCAAAGGCAACGCCCGCCCCCGGCCGCTTCTGATGGAACGGCGCCCGCGTTTGGGGTATAAAGAGCCTTACCCCAGCTGCGAGGTGACACATGTTCGATCTGCACACGCATACGTTCTGGAGCGACGGGGTGCTTGCCCCGGCCGAGATGGCGCGCCGGTGCCAGACAGCGGGCTACAAGGGTCTGGTTATCGCAGACCACTGCGACCACTCGAACGTCGAGCACGTAGTGGGCGCCGCGGTGGATTTCTGCGAGGCGTGCAACGGGTATTACGGCGAGATGCAGCTCGTGCCCGGATGCGAGGTTACGCACGTGCCGCCCCCGCTGATCCACGGGCTGGTGGTGATGGCGCGGGAGCTGGGCGCGGAGGTGGTGCTGGTGCACGGCGAGACGGTTGTGGAGCCGGTGGCCCCGGGGACGAACCGGGCGGCCATCGAGGCGGACTGCGACGTGCTGGCCCACCCGGGACTTGTCGCGCCGGAAGAGGTGGAGCTGGCCGTCGAACACGGGGTCCTGCTGGAGATCAGCGGCCGAAAGGGCCATTCTCTGACCAACGGACACGTAGCGCGGCTGGCCCGTGAGCACGGTGCCAGGCTCAGTTTCGGCTCCGACGGACACGCCCCCGGCGACTACCCGACGCCCGAGTTCGCACGGACTGTGCTCCAGGGAGCGGGCTTAACCGACAAAGAGGTGGCGCAGGTCTTCGAGAACAACGCCGGCTTTTTTACGGGCTGAACGGCTCACCAGCCGGCGGCGGCCTGCTCGATGGCCAGGGCGGCGTAAGCGGTAACCAGCTCGGGCATGGTCTCCATCCAGCGCCCGTTGCTGTTGACCCAGGAACCGTCCGCGTTCTGGACTTCCAGCAGGTGGTTTATCAGCTCGCGGCGCCAGTCGTGCCCCTGACCTTCGGCGTCCACCACGATCTCGACCCCGTAGGCGTTCAGCGCGCGGGTGAGCACCATGTAGTAGTAGTAAAGGCCCTGCTGGCCCAATCCGGGGTTCTCCTTCAGGGTCCAGTGCTGCCGGGCCCAGTCGTAAGCGGCGCGGACACGTGGGTCGTTGTGGTCCAGTTCCGCGTAGATCATGCTTTTCAGCCCGGCGTAGGTCATGCCGGCGTAGCTACGCAGGCCGCCCTGCGGGGTGCTGCCGGCCTTGCTCTCGCCGGGGCGATAGACGAAGCCTCCGTCGTTCGATGCCCACTCCTGGTCGTTGTATTCCTTCAGGTTCTGGCAGCGCTCCAGGAATTCCACGGCGCGGCCGTAGGCCAACTCCGTGCGGGTCCTTGAAGATTCCTCGCCTTCCGGCACGTCCTCCGGCGCCACGCCCTCCATGATGTGCAGCGCTTCCAGCGCGAACTGGGTGTTGGACATGTCCGCCCGATGCATGCCTTCGCCGGATGCGTGCGCCTCGTAACCCCAGCCGCCGTACTGGACGTTGTCCGGGTCTATATCCTCGCTTTCATCCGCCTGCGCGCCCAACAGATAACCGCGGGCCCCGCTGATCAGGTCCCGGTCTTCCGGCAGCCCGGCCTCCACGAGGGCCATCGCGCAGATGCTGGTGCTGTAGGACGCGTAGAAGCGGTCGTATATGCCGCCGTCCGGTTTGGCGTGGCTGCGGATGTACTCCAGCGCGCGGGACACAACCGGGCTGCCCGGCCCGAAGTCCTCCTGCCCACTGCCCACCATGGCGGTGACAACCAGACCGGTTATGGCGGGATGGTCCTGCCATGAGCCGTTTTCCTTCTGCTGCTCCGCCAAAAAGCGCAACCCCCGCCGCACGGACGCCTTGCCCTCCAAAAGCAACGACGTGTCCCGCTGCAGCTCCGCACCCGGTGCACCGCTCGCCCCGGCCACCAGCACACTCACCAGCATGACCGCTGCCGGCAGACTACTCAGCCTCGTCTTCTTCCGCTTCATCCTCTTCGCCCTCCTTCGGTTCCTCTTTCTTCGGCGGCACCTGGATGATCAGTTCCACCGGCGTCCCGACCGGCGGACACAGTTCCTCGTTCGCGTCGTGAAAAACGTCATCCCGCACCGTCTGGTGCTGGAGTTCCAGAATCGCCAGCGGATCGTGGTAGGTGCTT
Organism: uncultured candidatus Brocadiaceae bacterium; assembly: GCA_964448935.1. Classification (GTDB taxonomy): domain Bacteria; phylum Planctomycetota; class Brocadiia; order SM23-32; family SM23-32; genus CAYVBE01. The sequence continues at coordinate 4,369 of CAYVBE010000172.1, read as the reverse complement.
ATCAGGCTGCCCTCGAGGTTGGCGCCGAAACCCTCGGGCAGCAGGCGGCTGCCCAGGAAAACCCACTCGGCGTCCTCCAGCGGCTTTCCCTTCTGCACGAGATACAGGAATTGCTCCGCACGCGCCCGACGCCTCTCAGGGGCGCCTTCCTCCCCTTCATCCTCCTCGGATCTGGGCGGCTGCCATTCCACGTAGATGTGCAGCACATCCCCCGGTGGCTTCTGCCCGTCCGGGTCTTCGGGGTGATACCTGAAGGCGATGTTGCGGCCGTGATTCAGGTCCAGGAGCAGCAGGGCAAGCTGCAGGTCCAGCGGCGCGACGTGCAGCACGAAGACCGACTCGTGCGTCTTGCCCTCGGGCCGGCAGGCCAAAAGTTCGATGGGCCCGCCCTCGTTCATGTTGACTTCACCGCGGCACCGCACGGTCTTCTTCTCGGAATCCAGCAGAACGGTGCCTACCTGGTACTTGTGCGGCCCCACCTTGCGGATGCGCGGCGCCTTCTGCTCCTCCGACTCGGCCGCGCCGGCCACGCCAAGGGGCACAAGAATGGCCAGGGCCAGAGCGAGGATCAACACGCGCCACCGCCCCGGGAGCGCAGCTATTCCTCCGATATGGCCTCCATGGGGCATTCGTCCACACAGGTCATACATCCGGTGCACTCCTCTTCGTCAATCACGGCCACGTCGTCCACCAGCTCTATAGCCTCGACCGGGCAGACGTCAACACAGCTTCCGCACCTTACGCAGTCTTCCGCGATCACATGAGCCACAGCGTCTCTCGGACTAAACGGGGGCTGTCACAGGGGCTCGAGTCCGCACGGTGGCCCCGGAGGCTCACCCCTCTGCAACAGTGGCCGGAGTCGCCTCGCGGGCCGGCTCTCCCTCGATCACAAAACAGTTCATGGGGCATACCTCTGCGGCGACGCTGAAATCACCGTCGGCCTCCTGGTGGTCCAGCACAGGCAACTGGTCCTTCATTACAATGGCCTCGTGCGGGTCCTTCTTCGCGCACAACGAGCAGGCAATGCAACCCACCTCGCAGATGTCTTTGACCGCCTTGCCCCTGTCGTGCGAAGAGCAGCCCAGGTATATCTTGAAGGGCATCGGCAGGAGAGATATCAGGTCGCGCGGACATGTTTCGACGCAGATGCCGCAGGCGGTGCACTTCTCCGGGTCCACCACGGGCAGCCGCTGCTCGTTCATGGTGATGGCGTCGAAGGGGCAGGCCTGTGCGCACGAGCCGAAGCCCAGGCAGCCGTAGACGCAACTCTTGGGACCGCCGGAGGTCAGGTGCGCCGCCCGGCAGTCCGCCTCGCCGTGGTACTGGAACCGGTCCGGGCACCGTTCCGTGCCGCCCTGACAGTGGACGACGGCCCGTTTGCGGACGATCTCCTCGATCTCCACGCCCATGATGTCGGCCAGATGCCGGGCGATGTCCTGCCCGCCGGGCAGGCAGAGGTTCACGTCTTCGCCCCCGCAGACGGCCTCCGCGTAGCCGCGGCAGCCGGCATAGCCACAGGCACCGCAGTTGATGCCGGGCAGGGCCTGCAGGACCTGCTCCTGGCGCGGGTCCTCGTCGGTGCGGAAGGCCACGGCCGCCAGCACAAGGCCGATGCCGAACAGCACTCCAAGCACCGCCATGGAAACGGCGGCGGTCATGACGGGGGACATGTCGAACATGGTTGCCGAGCCTGCCATGAAAGAACCGAAAGGAATCCGGCGCCGGAGGCGGCCGTCAACGCCCGAGGCCTAACCTGTAGCCGAGCATCTGGAACTCGTCGCCCAGCTTCTGTATCTTCTCCATCGTGCGGCGGTAATCGTACGGCACGCGTGTGTAACGCACGACGCCGTCCTGCAGTGTGGCGAAACAGGCGCGCTTGTCGCCGTCGCGCGGCTGCCCCACCGAACCGATGTTGATGATCCTCTGCCTCTCGTCCAGCTCGATGGTGTAGCTGTCCTGCCGGATCAGCGTCAGCTCCAGGTCTTCGGTGATCGAGCAGGGCACGTGCGAGTGACCCACCACGCAAAGGCGGTCAATCATGGAGAATATATCCTCGAACTTCTCCGGCTCGTGGGACACGTCGCTGGGCAGAATGTATTCGCTCAGTTCGTAGCGCGGCGAGGCATGGACCAGGAACGTGCCGTCGGACTCGGCGCTGAGGGGAAGCTGGGACAGGAAGTTCCACCGCTCCTTGTCCTCGTCGGTGGACTCGTCGGTGATGCGCATCCACTCCTTGGTCTTGTAGATCATCGCCGTGGCCAGCGTATTGAACCCCACGGGACTGTTGAGCACGGCCCAGTCGTGGTTGCCCATCAGCACCAGGGAGCAGTTTCTTCTGACCAGATCGGTGCAGGCGGCGGGTTCCGGCCCGTAGCCGACGATGTCGCCGATGCACCAGATCTCGTCCACGCCCTGGTTGCGGATTTCCCGCAGCACGGCCTCCAGTGCTTCCAGGTTACCGTGTATATCCGATATCAGCGCCCGCTTCATAGCGCGTGCCTATTCTCAAACGTTTTTGCGAAAAACCGGGGCGTTCCCGAGCAGCCCGCACAGGCAAAGTGGGTTTCACAGAACCATGATTTATCCATTATCCCATTCCGCCCACCGCGGTGCAAGCTGCGGCCGCCGCCGGCGGCGCTCACCCCGAACCTTGTTCGCCCGACGGCCGTTGGATTAGAATAGCTGCTCCCAGGTATGAAGAGACTACAGACATACGTGCTCGCGGAGACGTGCAAGGCCCTCATCCCGGCGTTTTTTGCGCTGGTTCTCATCATGGTGGTGGGTTTTTGCATGCAGTTGCTCCACGAGGGCCTGGACGTGGTTCGGCTGCACAGGCTGCTCCCTCCTCTGCTGGGCTACTGCGTGCCCATTGTGCTGCCGTCGGCCTTCCTCACCGCGGCCATCATGGCATTCGGGCGGCTCTCGGCGGACAACGAGCTGGTGGCGGTGCGGGCGGCGGGCGTTCACACATTCCGCATCATCTACCCCGTGCTGGTGTTCGCCGTGCTGCTGGGCGGGCTGGCAACGGCCTTCCAGTTCGAGCTGGTCCCGCGGTGCCGTGCCGCCATCGAGACGTTCAAATACGAGGCGCTCAAGCAGATACTGCTGGACAAAGCGGCCCTCAGCGCTCGGCGCCAGTTCAAATTCGGCCCGGCCTTTATCATGTATGACGACTTCTCCAAAGGCAGACTGCGCGACCTGCTGGTCCTGGAGATACCGGACCGGCAGCCCCGCCGCATCGCGACCGCGCAGTCGTGCGTCATCCGCACTGAGCCGGACAAGCCGGGGGAGGTGTTCTTCCAGATGGAGGATGCGTCCCTCTACCACTTCGGCCCCAGCGATTACGCCAAAGGCGAACCGGGCACCTCCGAGCGGATGACACTCCGCGTCTCGGTGGCTCCCGGCAAAAGCGACATTATGACGGACGAAAAGCACCTGCCCACGCTGAAGCTCCTTGCACGCCTGAACCAGCTCGAGAAGCAGGTGGCGCAGCAGGAGCAGTTTGACCGCCCGAACGCGATCATAGACGAAACGCGCAAAGAGCTGTGGGTGCTCGAAGCCGAGATCAAGAACCTGAACGCCCATATCGAGCAGAACCAGGAGGACTATCGAGAGCACGCCGTCGCCGAGGTGCAGAGCAGCGTGGAGACCATCAAACACCATGAGGAAAGGATAGAAACGCTGCGGCGGGAGCAGGAAAGCCTGGAGGAGCGAAGGCGCGAACTGGTGGAAAGACTCAGCCAGATGGGAACGGGGGAGTCCGGAGGAATGGACCACACCGACTACGACCGCTGGGCCGAATACGACAAGGAGCTTCAGGAACGCCGCGCGCAGATCGAGAGCCACGAGAAAGAGATCCAAAAGCTGCAGGCCGGAATCGAGCAGGCCAGGCAGTCCATGAAGGAGTCCACCGCCCGCGCTGAACGGATCAACACGCAAACGGCCGAGCTTAAGGCTCATCGGGACAAACTGGCCGCCCGGCGCGGTGAACTCCTCGCCAGAAAGGCTCGGGCCGACGCGCAGGACGACCTCATATCCGTGCGCCTACGCATCCACAAACGGCTGGCGCAGTCCGTCTCGCTCGTCATCTTCGCACTGCTGGGCATTCCCCTGGGCATCATAGCCGGCGGCCGCAGCGTGATGGTGGCGTTCGGCATCAGCTTTGCCATCGTGCTCGTCGTGTTCTATCCGTTTCTCATCGTAGGGCAGATCGCCGCCAAGGCCGCCGTCCTGCCCGTTGTGCCTGCCATGTGGGCCGGTAATGTCTTTGTAGGCATAATCGGGCTGGCCGCCATGCTCAAGGTCCTCCGGGACTGAGCTAGTGGTCCATAACAGTTGATCTTTGGGGTTCAGAGCCATGCTGGTGAGG
>CAYVBE010000171.1:0-9056 GCA_964448935.1 uncultured candidatus Brocadiaceae bacterium | reverse complement strand
ATCCGTTTTTCGTTTGTAGTTTTTGAGAGAGGAGAGTGGTCGTGAAGACGCTCAAGATCAAGACCCGTTCCCGGACGGAGTTACGGGACATTACCGACCAGGTGCAGCGGGTGGTGGCGGACAGCGATGTGGAGCAGGGCTTTTGCCGGGTTTTTGTGCCCCATACCACGGCGGCCGTTACCATCAACGAAAACGCCGATCCGGCCGTGCAGCGGGATATCCTGAAGGAACTGAACAAGATAGTGCCTTTCGAGGGCGACTACAGCCACGCCGAAGGCAACAGCGCGGCGCACATCAAATCCAGCCTCGTCGGCTGTTCGCTCACGGTCCTGGTGGAGGACGGGCGGCTGGCGCTGGGAACCTGGCAGGGCATATACCTGTGTGAGTTCGACGGGCCGCGGAACCGACAGGTCCGGGTGGCGGTCAGTCAGCGTTGACCCGACGAGCGGACGGGAGACGGTGTGGCTGTAGAGGATAGAGAGACTTTCCCGTGCCGTGCGCCCGAAAGCGTGCCCTGGGGCATCGGACAGGCGCTTTTTCTGCTGCTGGCTTGCCAGTTTCTGATGGCCGGCGGGGTGTTGCTCGGCCTTTCCCGCGGCGGTCTAAGCGGCCAGATGCTGTATGCGGCGGCTGCCGACGCAGTCGTATTCGGCCTGCTGCTGGCTTTTGTGGCGATGCGCAGCGGCGGGCCGAAGGACGCCATGCGCCACCTGGGACTGGTGGGCCCGGCCTCCGGCACCGGTGGAAAGGCGTTCAAAGTCGCCGCCGTGGCCCTGCTGGTGTACGGGGCGGTGGTGTTCGGCAAGCTGCGCCTTGTCGAGGCCCTGGGTCTTGAGGAGCTTCCGCTGCAGCAGATCAGCCGGGAGGTGATGCAGACGGATTCCACTTTTGACCTGGCCTGGGCGACCGTTGTAGTGGTGATTTTGGCCCCGTTAATGGAAGAAACGCTTTTCCGGAGCGTGCTGTATCTGCCGCTCCGTTCGCGGCTGGGAATCCTGCCGGCGGCGCTGATCGTGGCCCTCGTCTTCGCCGCCTTTCACGGATATCTCTGGGGCCTCGTTGATCTGGTGCTGCTTTCTTTGATTTTCACGGCTTTCTTCGAGGTCACCGGGAGCCTGCCGGTGGCCATGGCGGCGCACGGACTGTTTAATGGCGTCTCGATGTTGCTGCTCCGGCTCGCCTCCGAGGCGGTCTGACGGCGCCGATCGGACCGTTGCGACGTGCAGAACCGCCTGCCAGACGTTAAACTATCTCGGACTGACACGGTTCGTTAGACCTCAAACCGACAAGGCTCATGAGCAAACTGACGGACGAGGTGGAGAGACAGATAACCGCCATCCGGCGCGGTGCGGCAGACATCGTGCCGGAGGAGGAGCTGGAGGAAAAGATAGCGCGTTCTGTGAAGGAGGGGAAGCCCCTGCGCGTGAAGCTGGGCCTGGACCCCACGGCGCCCGACATCCATGTGGGCAATGCGGTGCCGCTGCACAAGCTGCGCACTTTCCAGGACCTGGGCCACACGGCCGTGCTGATCGTGGGCGATTATACCGCCACCGTGGGCGACCCCAGCGGGCAGAACGCCGCCCGCCCGCAGCTTTCCCACGACGAGGTGATGGCTAACGCGCAGACCTACCTGGACCAGGTGGGCAAGATCGTGGACGTGGAGACCGCCGAGGTGCGATACAACGGCGACTGGTTCGGCAAGATGTCCTTCGGTGAGGTCATCGAACTGGCGGCGAAGCTCACGCTGGCGCGCTGCATCGAACGGGACGACTTCGCGCAGCGGATGGAGGCTAACCTGCCGATCGGCCTGCACGAGCTGCTCTACCCCCTGATGCAGGCCTACGATTCGGTGATGATACACAGCGACGTGGAGCTGGGCGGCACGGACCAGATCTTCAACATCCTGCTGGGGCGCGAGCTGCAGCGGGAGGTGGGCCAGCAGCCGCAGGCCGCCGTCACCAATCCGCTGCTGGAGGGCCTGGACGGCAGCGCGAAGATGTCCAAAAGCAAGGGCAACTACATCGGCATCTCCGAGCCGCCCGAGCAGATATTCGGCAAGGCCATGAGCATCCCGGACGAATTGATGCAGAAGTACTTCATCCTGGCCACGGACCTGCCGCTGCCGCGTATCGAGGAGCTGATGTCGCCGGACGTGCATCCGCGCGACGCGAAAGCGGCCCTGGCCGAGTCCATCGTGACGCGCTACTACGACGAGGAGGCGGCCGAGGAGGCGCACGCGGCCTTTAACCGCGTCTTCCGCCGGCACAAGCTGCCGGAGGACATGCCGGAGCTGTCCCTGCCCGCCTCGGAACTGGAGGACGGGCGCATCTGGATCGTCAACCTGCTGCGCGCCGCGGACTGCGCCCAGAGCAACAGCCAGGCGCGACGTTTGGTGAAGCAGGGCGGCGTGCGACTGGGGCATCCCGACGGTCTGGAGGAAGTGACCGACCCCACCGCCGACGTGCGCGTGGAGGACGGCATGGTGCTGAACGTGGGCAAGCGGCGTTTCCACCGGATCGCCGTCGAGTCGTGAGTTTCGCCCACGCTTCGCTCGCCGCGGCCTTGTTCCGTCCCGTTGATAACCGGCGGCCGATGAATTATCATCGCTAACTTGTTGCTTTTCCATGCCATAGGAGGGTTGGGAGTTGACGCTTACGCAGTGGCTGCGCAGATATCAGCGCTACATTATGGTGGCCGTCGTCGTATTCCTGATGCTGGCCTGGGGCGTCGGTCCGGCCCTGAGGAGACTCGGCGCCACAAGCGGGAATGAACCCGCCACGATCCGCGGACAGGACGTGCCGATGACCGAGTGGGTGGATGCACACCAGGCCCTGGGAGCGGTCCTGCGGCTGGGCATGCTGGACCCGATGAGCATGTGGCGGCTCTCGCAGTCCGGGGCGTCCATGCGCACCCAGAATTTCTACCGCGTGCTGGCGCAGGACTTCGCGCGACTGGTATTCCCGGACAGCGTTTCGGTGAGCCGGCAGAGCATTCTGCGCCTGGTGGTGTTGACCCGCGAGGCCGAGGCCCGCGGCATCCGCACGACCCTGGCGGAGCGGCGGGACCTGCTGGCCGGGCTGCGCTGGCTCAGTCAGCAGGGACGGTTCAGCAGCCAGCGCTACCGGGAGTTCATCGAGTCCACCCCCTACACCGACGCCCAGATGAACCGCCTGGCCGACCGCATTGTGAAGGTCGCCAAGCTGCTTTCGCTCAGGAAGGACGGCGTTCTCAGCACCCGCGCCGAGGCGTGGATGGTCTACCGACATCAGAACCGGCGGGCACGCATCCGCTACGTGAAGATTGACGCGGAACCGCTGGTGAAGGTGCTCGATCTGAACGCCGACGAGCTGCGGCCGTTCTACGAAAAGCACCGCGACACCATCCCCGACCGGGAGGCCGGCACCATCGGCTACATGGCCCCCAGCCGGGCGAAGGTCGAATACGCCGCGGCCCACGTGGACAAGATCGCGGAGAACGTGGAGGTCAGCGCCGAGGAGATTGAGGAATACTACGAGGAGCACAAGGATACCGAGTTCGTCATCGAGCAGGAGGAGGACGAGGAACCCGCGGAGAACGCGGAACAGGAAGCCACCGAGGCCGAGGAGGCGGAAAAGCCGGAGTATGAGAGCCTGGACGAGGTGCGGGAGCAGATCCGGGAGAAGCTCGTCCAGGAGAAGGCCCGCGAGGAGGCGCGCGAGAGGGTTGAGAACGCCATGAAAGCGCTGGACGCTGTGGCCGACCGCTACGAGAGGGGGCCGCAGCCGCTGGCGCAGATGGCGCGCCGATACGGGCTTGATTACGGCGTGGTGAGCACCGAGGGCGGCCGCACTTACCTCTCGCAGGAGGAACTGCGGGAACGTGCGCCGGCCGGGCGCCAGGTGGCGCAGTTCGCGTTCGAGTCCGAGCAGATGGTCAACTTCCCCGAGAAGTTTACCTCCGGGCAGGGGCCGTATGTCATCTGTCAGGTCCTGGACGTGCGCGAACCGGAGGTGCGGCCGTTCGAGGAGGTGAAGGACCGGGTGCGCGAGGATTACCTGGCCATGAAGGCCCTGGACCGCGCACACGAGCTGGCCAAAAAGCTGCGCGACCGGGCGCAAGAGGTGGGCCTGAAGGAGGCGGCAGTGGAGATGGGCGAACGGCTGGCAGGCCTGCTGGGCGAGGAGGCTTCGGAGGGGGAGGAGCCGAGAGGGCGCCTGCAGGTGAGCGAGTCCGAGTTCTTCCGACGCAACTCCCGCGGCGTGGCCGGCCTGGCGGAGGACGCGCCCGCCGTGGTAGAGGCGGCCTTCGAGGGCGATACGGGTGATCTGTCGGCGGTGAGGCTGGAACCACCCGTGCTGGCCGCCTGCGTGCTGGAGACGATCGAGCGCCGGCCGGCCCCGCAGGAGGGGTTCGAGAGGTCGGTTCAATACCTGCGGTTCAGCCACCAGGAGCGGAAACAACGCCGGGTCATGGAGGCCTGGATGGCCGGCCTGCTGGAGCATGCCGAGGTCAAGGAAGACATCTCGGGATAGAAACCGATGCGCGTTGTGCGCTGGCCGGAACAGGAGCCGTGCCCCGACCGTCCCTCCGTGGTGACGCTGGGGGTCTTCGACGGCGTCCATCGGGGGCACGCCGCCGTGATAGGGCGGGTGATCCAGCGCGCCCGCGGCACCGGCCGGCAAGCCGTCGTCGTTACCTTCGACCGGCATCCCACGACCGTGGTCGCGGAGCGCCGGGAACCGGTGATAACCTCCCTGCAGCACCGCCTTCGGCTGTTCGACGACATGGGCGTGGACCTGGCGTTGGTCGTTGTGTTCACCCCACGGGTAGCGGAGACGTCCGCGGAGGATTTCGTGCGCCGGGTCCTGTGGCGGCGGCTCCGGGCGAAGGTCGTGGTTCTGGGATTCGACTGCCGGTTCGGGCGCCGTCGCGAGGGCGATGCCGAACTGTGCCGCCGGATGGGAGAAGAACTGGACTTCGAGGTGGAGGTGGTGCCACCGCTGCTGGTTGACGGCGAGCCGGTGAGCAGCACGGCGATCCGGCAGGCGATTCATCAGGGCGCGTTCGAGCGCGCCGAGCGCCTGCTCGGGCGGCCGTTTTCCCTCTACGGAACCGTGGTGCGGGGTGACAACCGGGGCGAAAATCTGGGCTACCCGACGGCCAACCTGGACCTGCACCACGAGATCGTGCCCCCGGACGGGATTTACGTCAGCCGGGCGCTTCCGGGCGGGGAACCGCTGCCCGCCGTGACCAGCGTCGGCCGACGGCCCACTTTCTACCGCGACCCGGACGCCGAGACCGTCGTTGAAGTCCACCTGATTGACTGGTCCGGCGATCTCTACGGGCGGGACGTGGAGGTGCAGTTCGTGCGGCGCCTGCGCGGGCAGCGCACGTACGAGACGGCGGAGGCGCTCAGGGAGCAGATGGCGCGGGACGTGGCGCAGGTCAGGGCTGAACTGGCCGATGGTTGCGAAGGATGATCGGCGTCAATCGCGGCCGACTGCAGCCGGGCGTTCAGACGGGTGCGGGCCTGTAAGGGTGCGTGACGCCACGCTCAGAATCCAGCTCAGCACAACGACCGCCAGTATGACGGCCAGCAGCCAGATGTGGCGGCGCAGGTCGGTGGGGGCGGGCTCGGACAGATCGGCCCCGGCGTGGTCTTCGGGTCCGGAGGGTTCTTTTTTCACGGGGTTTCCCCAACCTTGTAGGAGTTTCCAGCATCGGGGCACTCATCAACCGATTCTATCATGCGGGCCGCTCGCCGGGAAAGGTCCCGCCGCGAGGCCTGCGGAGGGGAAAAGTTCATTTGACGCCCCCGCCCATCGCCGCTAAACTATGGTCCGTTGGTGTGAAGAGGGGCGTTTGCCCGTTTTTTTTGAGCCGCAAGGAAGGGTCAAATCGTGGTTAACTGGACCATTTATGACCGTAGTGACCAGCGCGTTGGGATATTCGTCGATGTCCAGAATATGTTCTATTCGGCGAAAGCCCTCTATCAGTCCAAGATAGATTATCGCAAGCTGCTGGAAGCCATCGTCCAGGAGCGGAAGCTCATCCGCGCCATCGCCTACGTGGTGCAAAAGGCGGACGTGGACCAGAGCAGCTTCCTTGAGGCCCTGCGCCGCAGCGGCTACGAGGTGAAGAAGAAGGAGATGCTGATCCGGGAGGACGGCTCCACCAAGGGCGACTGGAAGATGCAGATAGCGCTGGACGCGCTGCTGCTGGAGCCCAAGCTGGACTGCGTGGTGCTGGTGAGCGGTGACGGCGACTTCCTGCCGCTGATCGAGGCGCTGAACGCCCGCGGCTGCCGCTCGGAGGTCGTCAGCTTCGAGCAGAGCACCTCCAACGACCTGATGCGGGAGTGCAGCCAGTTCATCACCATTGACCCGTCGGTGCTGTTCAAGGAGGAGAAATTCGTCCGCCAGGCGCAACGGGACCAGTACCCCGACACGTCCATGGACGACGACATCCTGGATCGGTACCCGGACAACACCTATCCGGGCGAGGACTGAACCGCCCCCGCGCGGCCGCCCCTCACAACTCCACGGGTTTTCCCGACTCGGCGGAGCGCCAGGCTGCTTCGGTCAGCTCGATGGTGCGCAGTCCGCAGACGCTGGGGGCCAGCACCTCCGCCCGCCCCCGGATGGCATCCACGAAATTCTCCGCCGGTGAGCCGCTTCCGTACGCGGCACGCACCATCCTCAACGTCTCGCCGCCGCCTTCTACGGTGTAGGTCAACTCCCCCTGCCGCAGGAAGAAGCAGGAATCCTCGCAGACGAAGGTGATGTCCTCCCACATGCCGCTGAGGGGGCAGTTGCCGACCACGCCGATGTTGGCCACGGCGCCGTTGGTGAACTCCACCGTCAGGCCGCTGTTGATGTCCACGGGGGCGGAGAAGTGCTGTATCTGTGCCGAGACCCGCCCGGCCTTCAGCCCGGTGGTCCACAGGATGATGTCTATCAGATGGCTGCCGGAGTCGTTAAGCTGGCCACCGCAGGAGACCTCCGGAATCTGGCGCCAGGAGCCGGAGGTCAGGCGCAGCCAGTTCTGCCCCTGGAAGGCGCTGATGAACTGCACCTCGCCGGTGCGGCCGCTCCGGATGCGGTTGCGGATGAACTGGAACTGCGTCTGCGAGTGGCGCTGGTAGGCGACGGCCACGATCTTGCCGGTCTGCTCCTCCCGCTCGACCACCTTGTGGCCGTCCTCGATGGTGCAGACCATGGGTTTCTCACACAGCACGTGCAGCCCTGCGTCAAGGCACGCCAGGATCTGCTCGCAGTGAACGTTGTGCGGGGAGCAGATGATGGCCGCGTCCACCACGTCGGCGTCCAGCATATCCCGATAGTCGTCGTAGGCGGGGCAGTCCACCAGTGCGGGGAAACGCTTCTTCATGCTGCCGATGTGGTTGGGGTCGGGGTCAACCAGCGCCACTATGCCAGCCCCGTCCACGCCCTGCAGGTCACCGATGTGCCGGCCTGCAATCCCACCGGTTCCGATCAGTCCCACGCGCAGTTCATCGCTCATTGCAGCTTTCCTATCTTGCCGAAGAAAAAAAGGGCTCGAACGCGGCCCGCGGGGGTTGCCTCGGGCCGTCAGGTGTGCATGGACTCGAAAAGCCACAGCCCGGCGGCCGTGGCCGTGATGGTCGGCAGCCACCCGGCCAGAATGGGCGGCAGGGTCAGCGTCTTGCCCATGCTGGCGAAGACGAAGGTCAGGGTGTAGAAACCGGCAGCCACCAGGATGCCCACGATAATGCTCAGGAAACGGCTTTCCACAGAGTGCTCGAAGCCAACCAGCCACGGCACCCCCACCAGCAGCAGAACGAAGGGGTAGAAAAAGGACGCCAGGCGCGAGTGGAACAGGACCCGGAACAGGGGGATGTCCGGCTGCCGGCGGATGAGGGCGCGCAGCTCGGGCAGCGTGTGCATAAGGGTCACGCTGCCGCTCTCCTCCTCGGCGGCCTCGACGAAATCGAACGATGTCAGGTGTGTCTCCAGCGTGAAGGACGGCAGCACCCGGGGCTCGGCGGCGCCTCCGCCTTCGGGGGTCTGCGCCATCTGCCTGATATCCACGTCCTCCAGCACCAGCTCTCCGGCGGCGTTCCAGCTTCCGAAGTCGGCCTGGATCACACGCTGCAGCCCCACGTTGCCGTTGCTGCCACCGTCCTCCACCACGCAGATGTCCTTCAGCGTGCGTTCGGGAAAGCTGTATTGGCCTACGTAGAGCTTGCGGTGGAACTCCTCGTCCCGCAGCAGCAGATCGTGCTCCACTTCGTTGTCCAGCACCCGGTTCAGCACCTCGCGGCGCTGCGCGAAGTCCGGTCCCGTGACCTCGCGGAAGCCGAACGCGGCCACGTTCACGATGAGCGTCCAGAAAAAGATGGGCGCAATCACCCGATACACGCTGGTGCCGGACGCCTTCAGCGCCAGCAGCTCCCGCTTTCGCGCCATGCTGGTTAGCACCAGTCCGGCGGCCACCAGCACCAGCGCCGGCGCGATGTCCACCATGAATATCGGCAACATGCAGGCATAGTAGGAGCTGATGGTCTGGACCGCGTTGGCGAGCCCCACCTCCTGAATCTCGTCCAGCTTTTTCAGCAGGTCGAAGATCACGTACAGCAGGCCCAGCACCAGCGCAATGCCGAAAAGCCGCATCAGGAAAGAGACGCCCACGTATCGGTCTATCTTCTTGAAAACCATCCCGGTGTCGCAGCTAAAAGGGCGGAAAGTGTATGAGGGATTCTAAACAACCCCGTCCGCAAACTCAACGGACGGCTGGACAGAGCAGCCGCGTGTGGTAGAATATATCGTGCAGCGCCGGAGGGACCGGCAGCCGCTCTGTCCCGCGCATTGCGCCGGCGACAGCAGAGGAAAGTCCGAACTCCGCAGGGCACGGCGGTGGGTAACGCCCACCGGGAGAAATCCTCGGGAAAGTGCCACAGAAACTATACCGTCCGCCTCCGGGCGGATAAGGGTGAAATGGTGGGGTAAGAGCCCACCGGCCGGGCGGTGACGTCCGGGCCGGGCAAACCCCGCCGGGAGCAAGGCCAAATAGGGGAGGATGAGGCGGCCCGTCTCGCT
>CAYVBE010000170.1:0-9075 GCA_964448935.1 uncultured candidatus Brocadiaceae bacterium | reverse complement strand
AACGCCGAGGCCAAAGTCACCACTTTTCTCAGGAAATCCGTGAACGGTTACGAAGGGAGTTCGTCGTGATGCGGATAGCGGTCTGCCACTCGGTCAAAAAACCTGCCAGGCAAAAGGCTAAAATGAGGGTCCGTGCGGATGTTTGACTCGGACTCAAACGGCTGCAATTCCCATCGCACTTCGAGAATTGCCTCAACGAGCGGCTTGTTCTTAAGTTCGTCAGAACTCATGCAACCCTCAGATGTAGCACTTCCCAGGCTGATGTCCCTTCCACACTCCCTCAGACTCAAGTGTAGGCGTTGCAGACCCGCATTTCAACTGAGTTCGGTCTGCTCAGGGGCATCGATGGCACCCGGTCGCCATCACCCTTTCTCGGCCGTTCGTTGGCGGAGGGCCGGCTCGTGGGCTACACTGCGGGCGTTGGCGACCTGGTGAACCGAATATCGCTGTTGTGCGGAGGCGGCAATGGGTGTTAGCCTGGGACTGGTGGGGTTGGGATCGTTCGGCTCGCAGTTCGCGCCCTTGTTCAAGGTGCATCCTCTGGTGGACCGCGTTGCGCTCTGCGACCGGGAGCCGGATCGCATACGGAAGTTCGCCGAGAGGGAGTCTTTTCAGGAGAAGTTCGATCCCTCGGACGCCTACGAGTCGCTGGACGCGATATGCGCGGCGGACCTGGATGCGCTGGTGATCATCACGCAGCCCTGGCTGCACGCGCCGCAGGCGGTCCGGGCCATGGAGGCGGGCAAGCACGTCTACAGCGCGGTGCCGGTCGTCACGCTGCCGGACGGCGACGAGATACTCGACTGGTGCGACCGCCTGGTGCGCACCTGCGAGCGGACCGGGATGCACTACATGCTGGGCGAGACGACTTTCTACCGGCCCAAGACCATGTACTGCCGGCGTCGCGCGGCGGCGGGGGATTTCGGGCGGTTCGTCCACGCCGAGGGGCAGTATCTCCACGACGTGGACAGCCCGGCCTGCAGCCTGCGCGAGGTGCATCGCCACCGGACCATCGGCAAGGCGGGCGAGGAATGGCTCAAGCTCCAGGCCGCCTACGACGGGCCGCCGCAGGGACCCATGCATTATCCCACGCACTCGGTCAGCGGCCCGGTCAGCGTCATGGGCGCGCACGCCGTGAAGGTCTGCGGCTGGGGCCAGCAGGACGAGACCGGGGACGAGTATTTCGGGGACAGCATGATGAACGAGGTCGCGCTCTTCCGCATGAGCAACGGCGCCACGATGCGCATCGCCGAGTGCCGCAGGATCGCCCACACCGGGGAGGAAACCTTCCGCATCTTCGGGACCGAAGGCACGTTCCGGGAGAACAACTGGGTCACGCGGGATAGCTGGACGCACCTGGAGACGGAGGAGATGCGCGACCCGCTGCCCGAGGCGATGGACGAGGCGTTCCGCGAGGAGGGCGGCGAGGGCTACTACGGCGGCCACGGCGGGTCGCATGCCTACCTGGTGCACGAGTTCGTGGACGCCATCGCGAACGAGCGCACGCCGGCGATCAACGTCTGGGAGGCGGTGCGCTACATGGCCCCGGGCGTGATGGCGCACAAGTCCGCCCTGGCCGGCGGCGAGCTGCTGGACGTGCCCGACTGGGGCGACGCGCCGACCGAAACCTGAGGATAGACCATGCGACTCGATTCCTACGGCGAGGGCCTCGGCAGCGTATCGGTGGACACGCGCGACCGCACCGTCACGGCCGGCAGCCGCCTCTACATGCGGGTCACCTACCACGTCGGGGAAGCGCCCATTGCGGCCGGGGGAGCCATCCGCTTCCGCCTTCCCGGCCTTTTCGCCAAAGGCGGCTGCGAGCGGGCGCCGGTGGAGTGTTCCCGCGACGGCGTACAGCTCCGAGCGGCCAACTTCCTGCAGCCGGTGAACGGGAAGAACGGCCAGGAGTTCTTCGCGCGCAACGACTACTTCTTCGTGATGGTCGAGGAAGGTGCGTTGCGGGCCGGCGAGACGGTGACCGTGACCTACGGCGACCTGGGCACTACGCATAACCTGATGCCCACGTGGGCACAGAAGTGGGCCGTCGAGGTGGCGGTGGACCCGGACGGCACGCGGCCGGCGCCGAACAGCGGCTTCTACCTGCTGGCCGACCCGCCGCTGATCGAGATCGTCCCCGGCCGGCCCGAGGCGCTGGAGGTGACCGTGCCCTCGACGGCCCGCTGCGGGGAGTCCGTGACCGTCATGCTCCGGGCGCGGGACCACCACCGGAACGTGGTGCGTGGCTACGAGAGCGCTTTTGAAACAAGGCTGCTTTCGGCCGACGGCGCGCGGCCGCTCGACCTGGATTTCGAGCTGAACCGAGAGGGCGTCCTGGCCTACCGGGACCTGTCTCTCCGGGAGGCGGGCGTGCATCGGCTGGAGGTGGTGGATCGGGAACTGGACTTCCGTGCCGTCTCGAATGCCGTCCGGGCCACCGTCGAGGAGCCGCCGGTGCGGCTCTACTGGGGCGATACGCACTGCCACTCCTGCGCCTCCGGCGACACCTCGTCCATCAGCGAGTTCATCACACCGGGGGCCGGCTACCGCTACGCCCGCGACGTGGCTCACCTGGATTTCTGCGCCGTCACCGACCATTCCGAGGACCTCCACGTCGCGCCGGAGGATTGGGACATGGTCCGCCGTGCGGCCGCCGAGGCATACGAGCCGGGCCGTTTCGTCACCTTCTCCGCCTACGAGGCCACCCACCGGCCCCAGCGCCGCGACGGGGACAAGAACGTTTACTTCCTCGATGACGACCGCTCCTGCGTTACCGAGGGGAACACCGAGGAGACCTACGCCGCGCTCAAACGACAAACGGGCGACCGGGTGATGGTTATACCGCACCTGCACGTGCCCACGAACTGGGAGAAGCACGACCCGGAGCTGGAGTATGTTGTCGAGGTTTACAGCCACTGGGGCTGCGGGTTCTCGCCCGAGAGCCGGCCGCGCATCGTGCCGGGCCGCGAACGTCCGCCGGAAAGCTGCGTAACGCACGCGCTCGAACGGGGCATCAGGCTCGGCTTCATCGCGAGTGCCGACCACTCGTGTGGTCACCCCGGAGACGACTTCTGGTGGCGCTTCAGCAGCTTCCAGGGCGGCCTGGCTGCCGTCTATGCGGAGGAACTCACCCGCGAGGGCATCTGGAATGCCCTGCGCGCCCGACACTGCTACGCCACCACCCGGGCACGCATCCTGCTGCGCTTCAGCGTCAACGGCCGGCCCATGGGCTCGGAGATCAGTCTGCCCCCGGAGGAGCCCAGGCAACTCTTCCTCGAGGTAAACGGAACCTGTGCCATCGAGGAATTGCGTATCATGCGCAGCAGCGAACTCCTGCACGCCGCGCCGGGCCGCGGTCGTCGGGACGTGGAACTGGAGATCGAGGACGCCGGCACGGAGCGCGAGACCGACTACTACTACGTCCACGTGACGCAGCGGGACGGTGAGCAGGCATGGGCCAGCGGCGTCTGGGTGAGCCGCGTTCAGTGAGGGAGAAACGGATGAGGTATGCTCATGCATTGCGACGTGTTGGCTTTGCGCTGTGCCTTGCACTTCTGTGCGGCTGCGCGGTCGAGACGCGAGGGCCCGTGCCGTACCCCGTGCTGGAGGATTCGCCGCCGGACCTGCGGGCGCGGATGACGGCCCACCTGGGCGAGAACCTCTTCTCGTTCTGGCTGCTCAACTCGGTGGACGAAGAATACGGGGGGTTCCTGACGGACCTCGCGCGTGACGGCACGTCGCGGCCGGGCAAGAAGATGCTGGTCACCCAGGCGCGGCTGCTCTGGGCGTTCTCCCGCATGTGGCGCGCCGGCTACCACGATCCGCGCATCAGGGAGGGCGCCGAGGGCGGGCTGCGGTTCCTGCGGGAGCACTTCTGGGACGATGCCCACGACGGCTGGTTCTGGCAGGTGGAGCGGGACGGCACGCCGGACGACATGAACAAGAAAACCTATGGCCAGGCGTTCACGGTCTACGCCCTGACCGAATACTCCCGCGCGTTCGACGATCCGGCGGCGCTCGAACTGGCGGTGCGCACCTTCGAGGCCCTGGAAGCCCACGCCAAGGACCCGAGCAACCCCGGCTACCGGGACTTCATGAACCGGCGGTGGCGGCCCGTGCGAGGTCCCTTCGGCAGCACCAAGACCATGAACACCCACCTGCACCTGATGGAGGCGTTCACGGAACTCTACGCCGAGACGGGCGACGCGCTCCACGGGCAGCGCCTGCGGGAGATGCTGGATATCCTCAGCGAAAAATGCTACCTGCCCGAATACGGCTGCTGCATTGACGGGTTCAACTACGACTGGACGCCGTCTACCAACTCGTGGTTCGGGCCGAGGAACCGGATGACTTCCTACGGGCACAATGTGGAGTTCGCCTGGCTGATGCAGCGGGCGGTCCGGGTGCTGGGATTGCCCGAAGCGCGGTACCGCGAGATCGGCCTGACGCTGGTGGACCACGCGCTGCGTTACGGATGGGCCGAGCGGGCCGGGGCGCTGCGTTTCGGCGGGCCGTGGAGCGGGCCGGCCACGCGGCGGGATTTCGAGTGGTGGGTGCAGGCCGAGAACGCCGTGGCCCTGGACTGGGCCTACCGGGAAACCGGCGAGCCGCGCTACCTGCGCGCCCTGCGCCGGCAGGTGGGCTGGCTGCTGAACCGCCAGTCGGACGGAAAGTTCGGCGGCTGGTACAGCAACATCGGCCCCGACGGTGAGGTGTCCAATCCCGCCAAAGCCACCGCCTGGCACGGGGCGTACCACGCGGTGCGGGCGTGTGTGAACGTGGGCAGGGGAAGGCTGGACTGACCCTATATCCGCACCACGGAGGGCAGTTCGGAGAGGTCGGTGATGGTGAAGTCCGGGGCGGGGAAGCCTCCGGGCATTATGCGGTTGCCGGTCTGGAACCACACGGTGGGGATGCCGGCGCGCGCGGCGCCGAGGATGTCCACCGCCGGGCTGTCGCCCACGTAGAGCAGCTGCTCCGCCTCGATCTCCAGCAGATCCGTCACTCGACGGAAGAGCCGCACATCGGGTTTGACGTATCCCTCTACCTGTGCGAGTATTACGTGGTCAACGGCGGGCCGCAGGCCGAGTGTCTCCAGCAGGTGGCGCTGGACGGCGGGCGCTCCGTTCATCAGCACGCCCAACTCCAATCCCATCCCGGCCAGCTCCCTGAGCATGCGGAGGGCGTTGGAGCGCAGGAACTGCCGCATGATCAGCCGCCGGGTGGCGTCGTAGGTCCGGGTCAGCTCGCGGGCCAGCCGGCCGGAGCGCACCTCGTAGCTGTCCAGCAGGGCCTCGAAGCGGCGGCGATGGGAGAAGGGCCTGGCGCCGCGCAGGTGCTGCCGGCCCGGCAGGTCGAGGAAGACGGCGTTGTAGCGGCGGATGATCTGCTCCGGGTCGTCCTCCGGCAGGCGGTCTATGAACCGGGGGAGGACGATCTCCATCACGTGCCGGTCGCAGGCGGTGCGGTCCCACAGCGTATCGTCCACATCGAAGAAGACCGCTTTCAGCTCGGGCATCTCGCTGTCGAGCACCGGGAAAGAGTCACATTCGCTCCGGGGCGTCCACGCCCAGCAGCCCCAGGCCGCGCCGTATCACGTGCCGTATGGCGTCCACCAGGAACAGCCGCGCGGCGCGCAGGTCGGTGTCGTCGCAAAGCACCCGCCGCTCCGTCTGCTGCATGCCGGCGCTATAGTATGTGCTGAAGTCGGCGCAGAGTTCAAGCAGGTAGGTGGCGATGTTGGAGGGCTCGCAGTCCTCCGCCGCCCGCTGCACGGCCCGTGGGAAGGCGTCCAGGTGCTTGACCAGCGCCCACTCCTCCGGCAGCGAAAGCGCGGAAAAGTCCACCGCCTCCCGCACCGGCTCCTCGGCCTTGCGCAGGATGCTGCACAGGCGCGCGTGGGCGTACTGCACGTAAGGTCCCGTGTCGCCCTCGAAGTCGAGCATCCGGTCCCAGTCGAACACCACGTCGCGGGTGCGGCGGGTGGAAAGCTCCCGGAAAATGACCGCGCCTATGCCGACGCGCTCGGCCAGGGCGTCCAGGTCCGCCCCCTCCTCGAACCGGTCCAGGTTGTCCTGTATCTTGACGCGCGCGCGGTCCACCGCATCCTGCAGCACATCCTGGAGCAGCAGAATCTCACCCCGGCGGGTGCTGCCGACGCGTGCCTTGCCGGTCTCGGGGTCGAGGAACTTGATGAGGCCGAAGTTGACGTGCTCGATGCGGTCGGCCCAGTCGTGGCCCATCTTCTCCAGAACTGCCTTGAGCTGCCGGAAGTAGAGTGACTGCTCGTTGCCCACCACGTAGAGCATGCGGTCGAACTGGTACCGCTCCCAGCGCTCCTCGGCGGCCGGCAGGTCGCGGCTGGCGTACAGGCTGGTGCCGTCGCTCTTCTGCACCAGCACGGGCGGCATCTCCTCGTCCTCCAGCGGCACGATCAGCGCGCCCTCGCTCTCCCGGGCAATGCCCTGCTCGCGGAGCCTCTCCAGCATCTCGGGGATGCGGTCCCGGCAGTCGCTCTCCGGGGTGATTTGGTCGAATTCGACGCCCAGCCGCCCGTAGACGCGTTCGAACTCCTCCAGGCTCACACGCCGGAAGGTCTTCCACGCGCGCTCCGCTTCCGGGTCGCCCTCTTCCAGCCGGCGGAAGGCGTCCCGCGCCGCCTGCTCCAGGTCGGGGTCCCCCTCCGCCTCCTTGCTGAACCGCACGTAGAGGTCCTGCAGGTCGGTGACGGTCAACTCCTCCAGCCGCTCCACGTCGTAGCGCTCGACGGCGGCGATGAGTTTGCCGAAGCCCGTGCCCCAGTCCCCCAGGAAGTTCAGCGACACGGTCCGGTGGCCGAGCGCCTGGTGGATGCGGTAGAGCGACATGCCGATGAGCGTGCCGGGCAGGTGGTGAACGCCGAGGTGCTTGGCGATGTTGGGGCTGCTGAACTCGATCACCACGGTCCGCCCGGCCCCGGCCCTCTGGTCGCCGTAACTCTCGCGCTCCCGGTGTATGCGCCGCAGCACCTGCTCCGTGGTGGCCGGGCGGTCCAGGAAGAAGTTCAGGTAGGGTCCGATGGGCTTCACGGCCGCGACGCCCTCGGGAGTGGTCACCTTGCCGCCGAGTTCCTCGGCGATCTGCTGTGGGGCTTTGCGGAGGCGTGATGCCAGCGTGAAGCACGGCAGGGCGTAGTCGCCCATCTCCTGCTGTGGCGGTGTCTCCAGCAGGTCCAGCACTTCGTCCCGTTCCAGCGGCAGGTGCTCGGCCAGGCAGGCGGCGATCAGCGATTTAACAGAATCCATGTCAGATCAGGCTCCGTCGGCCTCCAGATCGAAAAGCGATTCCTGCTCGCGGAAAATCTGCGTCACGGACAGGTTGGTGTGGATGTTGCGGATGGCGGCGGCCAGCAGGGGGGCCACGCTCACGGTGCAGACCCGGCCGTCCGGCCCGGGCGGCGGAAGCGTGTCGGTGGTGACGATGCGCTTGACGCCGGAATCGAGGATGCGTGCCACGGCCCCCCCGCTGAAAACCGGGTGAACGCAGGAGACGTAGCTGACGCTGATGCCGAATTTCTCCTTGAGCGCCCGGATGGCGCGCTGCATGGTGCCGCCCGTCAGTATCTCGTCGTCGAAGATGGCGATCTCTCGGTCGCGGATGGCGTCTATGCCGATCACGGCGCGGATTTCGGGGTCCTCGTTGTCCGCCAAGCGGCGCTTATCGCAGACGGCCAGCGGGGCGTTCAGGCGCTCGGCGTAGACGGTGCCGATCTTGACGCCACCTGCGTCGGTGGCCAGCACGCCCAGGTTCTCCGGATTGTGGTGGGCGTTGAAGAACTCGGCGATCAGCGGATTGGCGTCGAGCTGGTCGCACGGCATGGCCATGAAGCCCATGATCTGCAGCGCGTGGAGATTGACGGTCAGGATGCGGTCGGCGCCGGCCTGGCGCAGCAACTGGCTCATCAGGCGGGCGGTGATGGAGACGCGCGGCTCGTCCTTTTTGTCGCTGCGCACGTAGGGGAAATAGGGCGCGACCACGGTGATCCGTGCCGCCGAGGCCCCGCGCAGGGCGTCAATCGTGATGAGCAGTTCCATCAGGTTTTCCGACAGGCACAGGCTCTTCTGCTCCTGTTCGGTCACGCGTTCGGGGTTGACGCCTCGGGGTGCATGAGAGCTGTTGGCGGCGGTCTGGATGAGGAAGACGTCGGCGCCGCGCACGCTCTCTTTGATCTTGACTTTCAGGTTCTCGTTGGCGAAGCCCGCCACGTGTGGCTCGCACAGCTCCACGCCCCGGGTCTCGGGATAGTTGCCCAGCTCCCGGGCCACCTTGCGGCCCAGGTAATAGCTGGTGCGCCCCGAGAACAGCATCAGCGGTTCATACATCTTTGGCACGGGCAGATCCTCCGGGCTGAGTTCGGGCAACAGGGCGCCGGTATTATAGCGAAAAACCTACCGCCCGTCAGGGAACGATGAGGAGCGGCAACGGCGGCCCGTTCAGACGGAATCGGCTATCCGCAGGGCCTCGGCCAGCTTGCGGCGGATATCCGTCCAGTGCGTGCCACGCCAATAGACCTTTCCGCAGCCCCGGCAGCGGAAGAAGCGGTCGTATGCATCCCGCGCCCGCGGGGGCACGCTGTCGGCGACCTGTCCCAGGGGAACGGTGTCCAGCTCTGCGCCGCAGTTCATGCACCGGGGTTCCCGCAGGGACAGGTCCAGGCGGCCCAGCACGTGCCCCAGTTGCTCCACGGGCGACAGGTCTCGGGGCACGAAAAGGCTGTCCACCAGGCCCTCGGCCACCGCGTAGCGCTTCATGATCCCGGAGTCGCTGGTCAGCAGCCATCTGCCCTGCCCCAGGGACAGTCGTACCAGACGGCCGTCGCGGATGTGAACGTCGAACCGGGCGTCGTAGCCGGCGGCCCTCAGCCACCGGGCCAGGCCGCCCAGCATAGCATCGCAGAAGAATCGCGGCGGCTTCTCCATGCGCGTCCCCTCCCAGAACACCGTCTGCAGGGCAGTCTAACGCGGCGGGCGGGGGCCGTCCACCGCCTTTGCTTTCTGCTTGACAGCGGCCGGCGGTAAGGTTACAGTTCTGGGGAAT
>CAYVBE010000169.1:0-9301 GCA_964448935.1 uncultured candidatus Brocadiaceae bacterium | reverse complement strand
AGGCGGAACACATCAATGGCTATACGGTGCGTGGGACTTTTGAATGACCCTGACCGCTACTACCGCCTCTTCCGCCCGGAGCCGCTGGACACGCGCCTGCCCGGGGAATGACCGGGACGCAGTGTGCGTCCGGGGGCGGGATTCACTATAATGGTGGCTTACGCGCGGCCATCATTCCCCTGCGGAGGCGAGCGGTGACGGAGCCGAGACCCGGAATGGCGGACATATCCGGCAAACCCGAGACGCACCGCGTTGCGGTGGCCCAGAGCGTGCTGCGGGCCACCCCGGAGGCCGTCCGCGCGGTGGCGGAAAACGCACTGCCCAAGGCCGATCCGCTGCCCACGGCCCGCGCGGCCGCCCTGATGGCCGTCAAGAGGACGCCCGACCTTATACCCCACTGCCACGTCATCCCGATCACGGACGCCACGGTGGAGTTCGAGGTCGAGGGCGACACTATAACCGTGCGCTGCCGGGTGGTGAGCTTCGCGCGGACCGGGGCGGAGATGGAGGCGCTGTGCGGCGCAGGCGTGGCCGCCTTGACGATCTACGACATGATGAAGGCCGTCCATCCGGGTGCGGTCATCAGCGGGACGCGGCTGCTGGAGAAGTCGGGCGGGAAGCACGGAGAATGGCGCGCGGAGGAGGACGATGGGCAGCAAGGGTAAAATCGCAGCCGTCTGCATCAGCCGGCGGAAGGGCGAGCAGAAACGCCCCGTCGAGGGCGGCCGGCTGGTCGAGGATCATGGGGTCGAGGGCGACGCACACGCCGGCACCGGCCGCCAGGTGAGCCTGCTCTGCCGGGCGAGCGCCGAGAAGATCGAGCCCGACGACCTGGAAATCGGGCCCGGCGATTTCGCCGAGAACCTGCTGGTGGACGGCCTGAAGGCGGAAGATTTCCACGTCGGAACGCGCTTTACCATCGGCGGCCCGGACGAAGCCCTGCTGGAGGTCACGCAGATCGGCAAGAAGTGCCATGAGGATTGTGTTATCCGGCGGCTCACCGGCGACTGCGTTATGCCCCGTGAGGGCATCTTCGCGCGCGTGCTGCGCGGCGGAGAGGTCCGTGCCGGCGAAGAGATCGAGATACAGGACTGAGAGGCTGTGATGGCGGAGGGCAGACCCAGAGCAGCGGTGCTGGTCACCAGCGACCGCATCCACGCCGGCCGTGAGGAGGACCGCAGCGGGCGCGCGGCGGCCGACATCCTGGAAGAACTCGCCGACGTGATCGAGGTACGTGTGGTGCCCGACGAGCGGGCCCTGATCGCCGAGGCTCTCGCCGGCTGGAGCGACGAGGGTGTGGATTTCGTCCTGACGGTCGGCGGCACGGGGTTGTCTCCGCGTGACGTGACACCCGAGGCCACCCTGGACGTGGTTGACCGCCGGGCGCCCGGCATCAGCACGGCCCTGCTGATGCACGGTCTCTCCACCACGCCGAAGGCCATGCTGTCGCGCGCCGTGGCCGGCGTGCGCGGTCAAACCCTAATCGTCAACCTGCCGGGCAGCACCTCGGCGGTGTGTGAGCTGGTGCCCTACCTGCTGGAGGCGCTGCCGCACGCGCTGGAGGTCGTCCGGGGCGTGCCCGAGGACTATGAAGACTGACGGAGCCCACATGAGCCTGCAGAGAATCCACCAACCGGATGAGGCGCGGCGCCTCGTGCAGTCCTGGCAGCGCGAGGGCCTGACCGTGGGCCTGGTGCCCACGATGGGCGCGCTGCACGCGGGACATCTGAGCCTGATAGATGCCTCGGTCAAGGAGTGCGACCGGACCGCCGTCAGCGTCTACGTCAACCCCACGCAGTTCGCGCCCGAGGAGGACCTGGAGGACTATCCGCGCCGGCTGGACCGCGACTGCCGCGTGGCCTGCGAGCACGGCGCCGACATGGTCTTCTGCCCCACGGACGAGATGATGTATCCCGAGGGTTTCTGCACCCACGTGGATCAGGAGGGCCTGACCGGGGTGCTGGAGGGCGCCGTCCGGCCCACGCACTTCCGCGGCGTGCTGACGGTGGTGTGCAAGCTGTTCAACATCCTGCCCGCCGACCGCGCCTACTTCGGGCAGAAGGACTTCCAGCAGACAGTCGTCATCCGGCGGATGGCGGGCGACCTGAACATGGCCGTGGATGTCCGAGTGCGGCCGACGGTCCGCGAGGAGGGCGGCCTGGCCCTCAGTTCGCGCAACGAGTACCTGAACGCACGGCAACGCGAGGAGGCCCTCTGCCTCTACCGCGCACTGCGGCGGGCGCGGAAGCTTTACGCCTCCGGCGTGACTGGTGCCGAGGAGGTCCGAAAGGCCATGCGCGATATCATCGCCGAAAGCCCTCTCGCCCGGCCGGACTATGCCGACATCGTGGACCGCGAGACCCTGGAGCCGGTCGAGGAGCTGACGGACCGTGCCGTGGCCGTGCTGGCCGTGCGCATCGGCGAGACGCGCCTGATAGACAATCACCCCCTGGGCGAAGACCTGCCCACCTGACTGGACACCAGCCGGAGAGCCCCATGCACCGCTACCTGTTCGAGATTCCGCTTCCCGGCGGAGGAAAGTTCGCTCTTCCTTCCTACGGCTTCATGATCCTGATCGGGTTCCTGGTCTGCCTCTACCTGCTGCAGCGACGGGGGCGGAGGATGGGGCTCGACCCGACGGTGCTGTTCGACGTGGCCGTCTGGACGCTGCTGGGTGGCCTGGCAGGCGCGCGCGTTTTTTACGTGCTGCACCACTGGCCGGACTACGCGGGCCGGCTGGGGCACGTCTTCTTCCTCTGGGAGGGCGGGCTGGCATTCTTCGGCGCACTGATCGGGGGAGGGCTCGGGCTGCTGGCCGGCTTGTGGTGGAAGAGGCTGCCCTTCCGCAGGACGCTCGACGTCACGGCCAGCCTGGTGCCCCTGGGGCACGCCTTCGGGAGGATAGGATGCTTCCTGAACGGCTGTTGCTACGGAAAGCCGACGGACGCCTGGGTGGGCGTGAAGTTCCCCGGCCTGCCGGAGGCCGTCCACCCTACACAGCTCTACGCGGTGGGATACAACCTCGTCATCTTCGCGCTGCTCAGCTATCTGCTGCCCCGGCGGCGACGCCCGGGCGAGGTGGCCTGGCTGTATCCGATCTTCTACGGCACCGCGCGGTACTTCAACGAGTTCCTCCGGGACACCCGGGCCTTGCCCGCGTTGGGCGGCCTGACGGTCTTCCAGGTGCTCTGCCTCGCGGCGGTGGCCTTCGGCGTGGTGATGCTGGTCCTCTCCCGGCGCAAGCCACCCGTTCCGCTCCCGGAGCCCTGGGAGCCGCCGGAGGACGCCGCGTAGGGCGGACGCCTCAAGGTGAAACCGGCTTGTAGGTCGAATGCGGGCACCCCTTCGAGAGCGCCAGCCTGCCGTCCGGCAGCGCCACTGAGCTGCACCCGCAGACGTAGCTGTCGGGGTCCTGGCCCAGATCCTCGCGCAATTCATCCCACATCTCGCGCGTTTCCGTGCTGACGTAGAGCGGCACGTCCGGATCGTGCTGCCGCACCTGCTCGATGAGGAACCGGTAGATATCCGCCCGCACCTCGTGCGGGAACGGCCCGGTGCGGACGCCGTCCAGCTCGTCCGCCGCCTCCTCTGCCGCCGCCAGGATGTCCGGATCGAGCAACTCGGGGTCCACGTGCTCCACCATGCTCTCGTAATCCATCCACATCAGCACGCAGAAGCCGACGGACTCCGGGTCCGCCCCGGTCATGGCCATCTCTATGGCGCGCGCATATTCCTCGCGCCAGTTCCTGACCGGGATCATAGGCTTGAACTTGAAGCGCACCGGCAGGCCCGCCTCCTGGCACTTCCGGGCGGCCTCGACGCGCTCCGCCGCGCCCGCGCCGCCCTTCTCGATCTGCCGCGCCACGGCGTCGCAGGTCAGGCTCCAAACCCCGATCAGGCGGTCCTTCCGGGGCAGGTCGGCCACCCAGTCCACGTTGTCGCTGGCGGTGTGGAAGTAGCCGTAGCGGCCCTCGTACTCGGCCAGCTTGCGGGTGAACAGGTCGAACAGCCCGTTCTCAGGCTCGAACGTAATCAGGTCGGCCCCGAACCCGATCATCCGGAAGCACCGCTGCCAGGGATGCTCCTCGATAGTCGGCGCGACCACCTGCTCCATGTACTCCTCCAGGTTACAGGCCAGGGCGATGCGCCGTCCCCACTTGCCCTCGTGGCAGTACTGACATCCGTGCGGGCAGCCGCGCATGACCCCGAAGTCATAGGTCGGCCAGCAGACCTGGTCCATCGCCTCGTCGCGCTCGCGGGGGTGGGTGTGCCGGATGAGCAGCGACCGGCCCCAGATGCTGTCCACCAGGTTGGCCGGCGTGTTCTCCGGGCAGCGCCCCAGAAGCGCCTCCGTCTCGGGGCCTTTCGTCCCGTCCAGTTCCAGCACGGTAAACACAAGGGGGCGCAGGTACGGCTCCGGCACGCCGGCCGGCACATCCTCGGACGGCCATTGGCCCTGAAGCTCCGCGACGACTTCCGGGAGGTTCTCCTCCGTCACGGTCACAAGCTCCTCGGGGTCCCGCCCCACCGCGCGGGTGATGCGGTGGGCACGCTGGACCCAGTGCGCCTTCTCCGCGACGCGTTCGTGCATGTACAGCTTCAGCGGCCTGAGATCGTACACGGCTTCTCTCCTCTGGCTCTGTCGGCTCGGTTACCAGCCTCAGCATATCCCATAGCCCCACACCGGGCAACGGAAGGCGCCGGATGCGTCCTACATCGATCGTGCACGCAGGTGGGCGGAAAGCCTGCCTCGGCCTCAGCGCTATTCCCCCGGCAGGGCTGGTAGCGGCTTTTTGGACTTCTTCCGGCCGACCCAGAGGCGGGCGAATTTCTCCGGGCGGTGGAAATCGCCCCCGGGCTGTTCCGTCGGGGAAAAGGCGGAGAGTTCCCGGTCGTCGCCGCGGCGACGCTGTCGGCAGATGTTAAAATACCAGGGGAACGCCTGGCTCGGCTTGTTGCCGGCGACGCCCTGGAACGGGAGCACTTCGGCCTGCTCGGCCCCGGCCGCCGGGATCCGAACTTCGAGGCTCCAGAAGTCTTCGCCGACGTGGGTCGCCACCTCGGCCTCGGCCGTCCACTCGTGGCGAGTTGCCTTCGGCAGGGCCCTGTCCAGGTCAACCACGGCGCCGGACGGGGCGATAGCTATCCGGTAGTAGGAATGTCCGGGGGGTTCGAGTTCGATCTCCACGCAGTCGCCCGACCAGATGCTCTGCTGGTCCCGTTCCGTCGCCGTGATGTTGACCGGATCGCCCTTCGCACCATAACAATGGATCCCGAAGTGCAGGCTGCCGTCGGCCCAGCCGGCTTTGAACCCGGTGCGGAATCCCGGCTTCCCGCCGGTGTGCAGCTCCTTCAGTTCGCCACGCGACCAGATTCGGACGCCCTTCCAGAAGGGATCGTTCAGCCGGCCGTCAATGGTGACCTCCTTCCCCGTGCGGTCCTGCATGATCAGCTCGGGCGCGTCGCCGCGCTCGATCTTGTTCTGCTCGCGCAGCCGCTCCAGCGGCCGCAGGTAGTCGGCGATCAGGGCGATGCGCCGGGCGTAGGGCGAATCCGGCGCCGCCTTCACCTTCTCCTGCGCGGCGGCCAGCAGGTCGAGCGTGCGCCCTATCTTCTCGCCGTCGCCCGGTATGGTCATCCAGTTGGCTTCGCCGAACTCGATCAGGGCCTTCATCTCCGCGGCAGCCCGACCGTAGAAATTCCGGTAGTATTCCTCCAGCAGCGCGTCCAGGTCCAGGTCGGCATCCCAGTAGCAGCGCGCGGTGACGTAGAGGTCCAGGTGCTGGACGGACATCTTCGTCAGCGGGGTGTAGCCGTCGCGCCTGTAGTCGCTCCACGAGTCCCGCTGCACGTCTATGGTGTCCCCGGGGGAGACGCCCTTCAGCCGCCGCAGGTCCTCGGCGATGGCGTGCGTGTTGTAATGGGGCGTGTGGCGGTCGCCGCGATAGTATTCGTAGATCAGCAGGGACCTTTCGCGCCCGCCCAGCCTCTGCAGGTACGGCCCGCGCAGGGCCACGTAATGCTCGCGGACCTCGGGCTGCTGAGTGAACTTTTGGCGATGCTGGCATATCTGGACGAGCACGTTGGGGCTGAACCGTTCGATGTTCGTCGGCGGCACCACGTAGGTCCCGTAGGCGCCGCCGAGCACGCGGCGGTCGGGATGAGTCTTGTAGAGTTCCCGCGCGACCCGATCCACGAAGCCCCAGACGTAGTTGGAGAGCTTCCCGCGGTAGCCCAGCTCCGGGGATTCCTTGCCCACGCACCGCTCGCACTGGCAGATGGACGTAAAGCCGTCGGCGGGCATCAGGGAGACCAGCGGGGAGCCGAGGACGTCGAACCGCGCCCGCGCGTAGCGGAGCGTTTCATCGAGAAGCCCCGGCGAGGAGAGGCACTGCTTGGAACCGAACCGGCGCCCGTGGAAGACGGGTCCGTGCACCTGCCGCTCGCCGCCGTACATCGCGTAGTAATCGGCCGGCCTGGGCGTCGCGGCGCCGGGGTGCGCGAAGAGGGCGCGCTCTGTCCGCGTTTCGGTGACCGCCATCAGGCCGTGCTGCGGGAAAGTCGCGCCGATCACCTCCGTCGCCCGGTTGAATCCCAGCCACAGCTCCCACAGCGCCTCATCCCGGCTGCCGGAGAACCGGCGCTGGTTGGCGAATCGGACGGGGAAGTCGGGGCGGGCCGTCCGGTTCACCTCCGGCAGCCTCACGTCGGCCCTTTGCGGGACGACCTGCCCCAGTTCGCTCGGCATATACCAGCGCATGCCCAGCGAGCGCAGGAAAGCGACGACCGCGTTGAAGGAGCCGTGCTCGTCCTGGGCGCGGATGTCCAGATCCTTGTTGTAACCGCGCCAGAGCTGGCTGTAGGGCAGCCCCCAGTTGCCGCCGCTCAGCTCGTACCACCGCTCCCACAGCGCGGCGCGCTCTTCATCGTCCCCTCTCAGGTAGGCCAGGCGCAACAGCTCGGCCGCGGTCTCGCTCCGCATATCAAGGAAGGGCCTGTCGCGCCCGAGCAGCGCCAGCCAATCTTCCCCGCTGACCATGCGGTAGGCACCGTGGTCCAGGTCAGCAACTTCCAGCCCCAGGCGGTCGCTGTGCGCGCCGGGACCCACGTACACCTTCACGGCCGCCCTGCCGGTGGGCGCGGGCACGATGTCCAACTCCGCGCCGGTCATGGTCGCCAGGTGCTCGCGCAACTGCTCGGCCGCCAGGCGGCTCATGTTCGCCGAGTGCTCGGCGACGACGATCTCCGCATTGGGCCGGCCCTCCTCGATGATGTACGTTTCGGCCCGGGCGTTCGCGCTCAGCGCGCACGCTGCCGCGACCACCCACATCAGACCGGCCCTCAAATGTCTCAAGCTCGTGGCCTCCTGAAAAGGACGGCGGCGGCTCCCCCGCCTCACCCCGCAAGCTCCTCCAGCGCCGCTTCGTAGACCCGCAGGTCGGCCTCGGTGAACAGGACGAAGCGCACCAGGTCCAGCGCGTCGGGGGTCTCCCGCAGATACCCCATCACGGCGCCCAGGGCCACCCGCGCCGCCTGCTCGATCGGGTAGCGGTAAGCCCCGGTGCTGAGGGACGGGAAGGCGACTGAGCTCAGGCCCTCGGAGACGGCCAACTGGAGGCTGGACCTGTAGGCGCCGGCCAGGAGGTCGGCCTCGCCGCCCCCGCCGTCGCGCCAGATGGGGCCCACGGCGTGGATCACGCGGTCCGCGGGCAGATCGCCGGCCGTGGTGATGACCGCCTCGCCGGTGGGGCAGCCGCCGATCCGGCGGCATTCTTCCATGATCTCGGGCCCGCCGGCCCGGTGGATGGCCCCGTCCACCCCGCCGCCGCCCCGCAGGCCGCTGTTGGCGGCGTTCACGATGGCGTCCATTTCCTGCTCGGTGATGTCGCCCTGCACGAGCTCCAGCGCGGAGCCTTCCACGTGTTTCCGCATGGCCCCATCTCCTTTCTGACTGGGCTGAAGCCATTGCTGAGCATGCACTTACAGGCTTTGTGCGCATTTGCCATCGGCTTCTCTTATACTGGGGGTCTTCGCCTACTGCGGGGAGCACCATGGAGCACGGGACGCGCCGGCAGGACCATTACGATGTGCTGGGGATAGACCGCGGCGCCACGCCGCGCCAGGTCAGGAGCGCCTACCGCCGCATGGTCCACCGCACCCACCCCGACACGCAAGGCAGCGCGGCCTCCTTCCAGCGCGTGCGCCGGGCCTACGAGGTCCTCAGCGACCCCGTCGAGCGCGCCCGCTACGACGCCCTCACCGGCCCCGCCGCCGATGCCGCCGGTGCCTTCTACCGCCGCAGCTTCGACCGCATGATCACCGACCTGTTCAGCGGCCTGCGCCGCGTGGCGGACAGCTACGCCGCGCCGGTCAGCGCCGAGTCCTGAGCCGGCCTCTCTACTCGATCTTCATGAACCACGACTTCGGCGCGCCGCAGATGGGGCACTCCTCCGGCGCCTCGCCCAGCACGGTGTTGCCGCAGCCCCTGCAGACGAACACGTCCTGCTCCTCCAGGTCCTTGCCCTCCTCCAGCGCCTCGGCCGCGGCGCCGTAGAGCTCGTGGTGTATCTGCTCCACCTGCATGGCCAGGTCGAAGGTCTCCTCCGCGTCGCCGTTGCCCGCCTCACGGGCGTCGGCGATGAACTCGGGATACATGCTCTTGAACTCCTCGGCCTCCCCGGCCTGCGCCTCCGCCAGGTTGTCCAGCGTCTCGCCCACGCCGCCCATGACTTCCAGGTGGTTCTGCGCGTGGACCGTCTCGGCCGCCGCGGCGCCGCGGAACAGCCGCGCCACCATCGGGTGCCCCTCGTCCTCGGCCTTCCTGGCAAACCCAAGGTAGCGCTGGTTCGCCTGACTCTCTCCGGCAAATGCGTCCTTCAGGTTCTCCTGTGTGTCCCCCATGTCAGGAACCTCCCCTTAATGAGATGAATCTTTGACGGTGACTCCACGATACTCTGCACACTAACACGGGCCACGCGCCGCTGCAAGAACACCGCCCGGGGCCTCTCAGGCGCCCGCCTCGCGCACCAGGCGGTACACCGTGTCGAAGGCGAACGTCAGCTCCTCGATGCTGCAGTGGTCCTGCACGTAATGGGTGGTGCAGAACAGCAGCCCGCCGTCGCGGAACATCCGCACCACGCGCTCGATCTCGGCCTCCAGCCGCTCCAGGTCGCCGAAGCCCACGGTCGTCTGCACGTCCAGTCCGCCCATCACCGTCAGCCGGTCCGAATACTGCCGTTTGAACACCTCTAGTGGTTCATAACACTTGATTTTACGGGTTCAGCCGGAGCGCCGGTGGGCC
>CAYVBE010000168.1:0-9305 GCA_964448935.1 uncultured candidatus Brocadiaceae bacterium | reverse complement strand
GCGTTCTGGCCGACTGCCTGACCGAACTGAACGAGGAAAACTGGGGATGACTCAGGCAGGCGACGGCTGGACACCAATATTCCGCGGCCGTATAATGGCAACCGAGCCAGGGAAAACCCGTGCGTTCTGATAGCCAGGCGTGCCGTCGAAAGCCAGTTCGAGAGTTGTGCGTGATGAGGGTGTCATGGGCACTGAGCCGCAGAGTCAGGGAATGCCCGAAGCGGTCGCCGAGGGCGCTATACGCCGGGCGCGGGAGGCGCAGGGGGACTGGGAAGAGGTACCGCTCCGGGAGCGGGCGGCGCGGCTCGGGGTGCTGCGTGAGGCGATCGTCGAGGGGCGTGACGAGGTGGTTGAGGCCGTCCGCGCGGACACGGGCAAGACACGCACGGAGGCGCTGCTGAGCAGCCTGGTGCCGACGCTCGAGATGCTGCGCTATCTGGAACGCGAGGCCCCCCGCATACTGTGTGCGCGGAAGATGCCCACCCCCGCCATCTATCGCGGCAGCAGATCGCGCATCCGCTACAGGCCGCGTGGGGTGGTGCTGGTCGTTGCGCCCTGGAACAATCCGTTTCAGCTCATGCTCGTCCCCGCCGCGTGTGCGCTGGCGGCGGGCAACGCCGTCCTCATCAAGCCCTCGGAAGAGACCCCCCGAACGGCGCGGGTGTTGTCGGAACTCTGCGCGACGGATCGGGGCGAGTTGCCGGTCAGGGTCGTCCCCGGCGGTGCGGAGGTCGGGCAGGCGCTTGTGGACGCCGGTCCGGACATGGTGCTCTTCACGGGTGCGGCGGCCAACGGGCCGGACGTGCTGCGGGCTTCGGCGCCGCACCTCATACCCGTGATACTGGAGCTGGGCGGCAAGGACCCCATGCTGGTCTTCGAGGACGCCGACCTGGAGCGGGCCGCCAACGCCGCGGTCTATGGGGCGTTTGCCCACGCGGGTCAGCACTGCGTTTCGGTCAAGAGGCTTTACGTGCAGGAGGGGGTTCGGCCTCGCCTCCTCGGCCTGCTCGAGGAAAAGACACGCGATCTGATGGGCAAGGATGAATGGGGCGAGGTGCGGGAAGGGCCGGCCCTTGAGGACGCACGGGAGCAGGTGCGGGGGGCGCTGGAGGACGGAGCGCGGCTGCTGTTTCCGGATGACGAGACACGGGCCGCGACCGTGCCGACGCTATTAGCAGATGCCACGCGCGCCATGCGCATTATGCGGGAGGAGACGTTTGCGCCGGTGCTGCCGGTGGCGGGGTTCGGGAGCGAAGAGGAGGCGGCGCAACTGGCCAACGACTGTCCCTACGGGCTGAATGCCAGCGTGTGGTCACGCGATGGGGAGCGTTGCGAGCGAGTCGTCCGGCGCCTGGAGACGGGTAATGTGTTCGTGAATGACGTGCTGACCAACATCGGCAATCCGCACCTGCCGTTCGGCGGCGCCAAACGCAGCGGGCTCTGGCACTACCACGGAGAGCAGGGCTTACTGCAATTCTGCCGGCCTGTCGCTATAATAGAACACCGCAGCCACGCCGAGACGGAGTTGGGATGGTTTCCGCACGACGACGCGAAGGCCGAAGTATTTGATGAGCTGATACAGTTGCGTTACGGTGACACGGGCCTGATCGAGCGGGCCGTGCGATGGCTGAAGCTGGGGAGGCGTTTGCGCCGGGGAGAGGAATGAGATGTCCGATAGAGGCGAACATGTCGTGGTTGTCGGCGCGGGGCTGGGCGGCATATCGGCCGCAATCTCCCTGGCGGCGGACGGCTACCGGGTGGAGGTGTTCGAGAAAAACGCGCACGTGGGCGGCAAGCTCAACGTGCTGCGAACCGAGGGCTTCTCGTTTGACCTGGGTCCTTCGATACTGACCCTCCCGCACTACTTCGAGCGCCTTTTCGAGCGGCACGGGCGAAGCATGGACGATTACATCAACGTCCGGGAACTCCGCCCGCACTGGCGGTGCTTCTTCGAGGACGGCGTTGCCATAGACCTGTTCGCCGATCCGTGGGAGACCTGCGCGCAGAACCCCACGCTGGGGGACGAGGACGCCGAGGAACTGCGCCGGTTCATGGAGTATTCGCGGGAACTTTACGAGAAGACCGAAACGGGCTACTTCGAGAAGGGGCTGGACACGGTCTGGCAGATGGTGCGTTTCTACGGCCCGCTGACGGCCCTCCGGAGCTTCGATCTGTTCAATTCCATGCACGACGGGGTATCCCGCTACGTCAGCAACCCGCACATGCAGCACATTCTGGACTTCTTCGTCAAATACGTCGGTTCCTCACCCTATGACGCGCCGGGGGTTTTGAACCTGCTGCCGTATGCGCAAAGCCGATACGGACTGCTCTATGTTGACGGGGGGCTTTACGAACTGGCACGGGCGCTGGCCCGGCTGGCGGAAGAGGCGGGCGTCGAGATGCACCTGGAGAGCGAAGTGGTGCGGCTGGAGACCGACGGCGGACGCGTGACGGGCGCGGAACTTGCCGATGGATGCCACGTCAGCGGCGACCTGTTCGTCTGCAACATGGAGGTCATACCGGCCTATCGGCGCCTGCTGGGCGAGTCGGAGGGTTTTCTGAGGAAACTGGAGAAGTTTGAACCGGCCTGCTCGGGCCTGGTGCTTCATCTGGGCACGGACCGACCGTACCCGCAGCTTGCGCACCACAACTTCTTTTTCTCCCGCGACCCGGAAGAGCATTTCGATTCGGTTTTCCACAAGAAGGTGTTGCCGGAGGATCCGACCATCTACGTGGTGGCCCCGGCGCGCACCGATTCCACGCAGGCGCCCGAGGGATGCGAAAACATCAAGATCCTGCCCCACATACCCTATCTTCAGGAACCGCCGTTCACACCGGCGGACTACGAGGCGCTGAAGGAGCGGGTGCTGGACAAGCTGGAGCGCATGGGGCTGGAGGACCTGCGCCGACACGTCATCGTCGAGGACATGTGGACGCCGGAGGACATTCAGAGGCTATACTACTCCAACAAGGGCGCGATCTACGGCGTCGTTTCCGACCGCAAGAAGAACGGCGGATTCAAGGCACCCAAGAAGAGCGCCCGCTACGGCAACCTCTACTTCGCCGGGGGAAGCGTGAACCCGGGAGGCGGCATGCCCATGGCCGTTCTCTCCGGACAGAACGTGCGGGACATGATCGTCGCCCAATCATCGAAGACTTGAGGACGGGAGCCGGACCATGGCCAGAGCACGAGTGGCAGTCGTAGGCGCAGGACCGGGAGGCCTGACCAGCGCCATGATCCTGGCGCACCGCGGCTTCGACGTAACGGTGTTCGAGAAACAGGACGCGGTGGGCGGCAGGAATGCCACGCTGCATCTGGGCGATTACACTTTCGACACCGGCCCAACCTTTCTGATGATGAAGTTCATCCTGGAGGAAGTCTTCGAGCTGGCCGGGCGCAACATTGACGACTACCTGGACCTCGTGCGGCTGGACCCGCTCTATCGCCTGCAGATCGGCGGGGTTGACTTCCGCCCGTCGGCCGATCCCGAAAATACGGCGGAGGAGATCAGCCGCCACTGGCCCGGCAACAAGGAAGGCGTCGCGCAGTTTATGGAGAAGGAGGGGAAGCGTTTCGACCGCCTGATGCCGTGCCTGCAAAAGAACTACGGCAACCTGCTGGCTTACCTGAGCCCGACGGTCCTTAAGGCGTTGCCGCGGATGTCCATCGGCCGGTCCGTTTTCGGCAACCTGGGGCGCTACTTCGACCGCGACGAGCTTAAACTCTGCTTTGCCTTCCAGTCCAAGTATCTCGGCATGTCGCCGTGGGACTGCCCGGCGTTTTTCACCATGCTTTCCTATATCGAGCACGCGTTTGGGATCTACCACGTCATCGGCGGCCTCAATCGGATCTCGCACGCGATGGCCCGGGTGGTGGAAGAAGAGGGCGGCGCCATTCGGCTCAGCACGCCTGTGGACCAACTCGTTGTGGACGATGGACGCGCCACAGGGGTGCGACTGGCTGGCGGCGAGGTGGAGAGTTTCGATCGGATAGTGCTCGATGCGGACTTCGGCCATGCCATGGGCAACATAGTCCCGAAGGAGGAACTGCGCCGCTACACACCGGAGAAGCTCAAGAAATGGAAGCTCTCCTGCTCCACCTTCATGCTCTACCTGGGGGTGAAGCGGTCCTATCCCGACATCCCACACCACAACGTCATATTCGCCGACGACTACCAGCGTAACGTGGAGGAGATATCCAACGAACTGGTTCTCTCCGATGACCCGTCTTTCTACATCCAGAACGCATCGGTGACCGACCCCACGCTGGCGCCCGAGGACCGCTCCACGATCTACGTCCTGGTTCCCTGTCCCAACATGCGGGCGGGCATAGACTGGGACGAGGCGGCCGGGCCCTATCGGGAGAAAATTCTCGACCTGCTCGAAGAACGGGGCGGGTTCACGGGATTGCGCGGCAGCATCGAGGAGAGCAAGGTCATCACGCCGAAGAACTGGCAGGAGGACTACGGCGTGTACGAGGGAGCGACCTTCAACCTCGCGCACACCCTCGGCCAGGTGCTCTACTTCCGTCCTCACAATCGCTTCCGCGAGGTCGGGAACTGCTACCTGGTGGGCGGCGGAACGCATCCGGGCAGCGGGCTGCCGACGATCTACGAATCCGCCCGAATCTCCAGCAACCTGCTCTGCGAGGACGTGGAGGCTTCCTGACCTGCGTCTGCCGGAGCGGGATTGCCAGGCATTTGCCTCAGCCGGGACAGTCTTATGTCTCTCACAGAAAAGACGTGGCAAGAGGTCGAGCGAGTCCTCGCCGATTCCGGTCTCGCCGTTCTGGCGACAGAGGGCGCGAACGGCCCCGCGTGTGGGCTTCTGGCCGTCGCCCTCGCCGAGGCGCCGCGGTGCGTCGTTTTCGCCACGGAGCGCGACACGGAGAAGTTTCGCAACCTGGCCCAGGACCCGCGGGCGTCCTTTCTCATAGACGACAGGATATCGGCCGAGGGGCACGTAGCGGGAACCACCTCGGTCCGACTGGACGGCACTGCTGCCGAGGCGACCGGCGCCCGCCGGGAAGAGCTGATCGCTCTGCTGGTTGCCACCCATCCGGACCTGGAGGATTTCTTCCGGGCGGAAGGGTGCGCGGTGCTCGAGTGCGGGATCGCAAACTGTGAGATCGTCCGGAGCTTTCGGCAGGCGGGTCCGCAGCCCTGTTGACCGCGTGCCCTGTTTCTGCGTGCCGGAAAGGTGCCATGGACCATCGAGAGGTCGGTCGCTACTGGGACGAGAGCGCGGAAACGTGGACGCGTCTGGCGCGCGCCGGCTGTGACGTTTATCGGGACTACCTCAATACGCCGGCCTTCATGGCCATGCTCCCCGACGTCGAGGGTCTTGCCGGCCTCGACATCGGCTGCGGCGAGGGGCACAACACGCGGCTAATGGCACGCCGGGGCGCGCGGATCACCGCCGTAGACGTCTCCGAGGTGTTCGTCCGAAACG
Organism: uncultured candidatus Brocadiaceae bacterium; assembly: GCA_964448935.1. GTDB lineage: Bacteria > Planctomycetota > Brocadiia > SM23-32 > SM23-32 > CAYVBE01. The sequence continues at coordinate 3,854 of CAYVBE010000168.1, read as the reverse complement.
CAAGGGAACTCGAAGACCGGGAGCCCCTGGGCATCAACTACTGCGTTGCCAGCGGGGTGGAACTGCCTTTCCCGGACGCAACCTTCGACTTCGCCACGGCCATCATGAGCCTGATGGACATTTCCGAGACGGACCGCGCCCCGGGGGAAGCTTTCCGGGTCTTGAAGCCCGGCGGCTTCCTGCAGTTCTCGATCTGCCACCCGTGCTACGACACCCCCCACCGCCGCAACTTGCGCGACGAAAACGGAATGACCTACGCCATCGAGGTAGGGGACTACTTCCGCAACCTGCAGGGCGAAGTGACAGAGTGGATATTCGGCGCCACGCCGCCCGAGTTAAGGGAGAAGCTACCCGTATTCAAGATCCCACGCTTCACCCGAACGCTCGGCCAGTGGCTCAACCTTCTGATCAAAACCGGTTTCAGGCTGGAACGCATCGAGGAACCCCGCCCAAGCGACGAGACAGTAGAAGAGTGCCCGGACATGCAGGACGCCCAGGTGGTCGCCTACTTCCTGCACATCCGCGTTCGGAAGGAGGCTTGAGCCTGAAACCGTTTCACCCTTCCAGAGGCTCGACCAGCAGGCCGTTGAGCTGCTCTTCGGACGCTATCGGCCTGCGTTCGGCGGGCTGGTTCATGGCCTCGATTACGCTGGTGGGGTGCTCCCGGACGGTGTAGCTGTACCCGGGGTTGTCTTCGCTTTTGCGATAGACGGTGACCATGCGGTAGGGCGGGGTGAGGGGCCAGACGCCGAATTCCTCCTCGGCGGCGCGCCCCATGGCGTGCTCGGCGCCTTCGTGAATGCGCTGTCTGGCTACCTCCGGGTGGACATGGACGGCGCCGGGGTTGTGCTCCCGGTATTCCTCGGCCGTCAGGGAATCTCCGTGCTCGGTCTGGAGGCCGCGTTTTACGGCCACCGTCTCGATGCATGGGACAAGGTTCTGCGCCTCGCCTGCGAGTGCCTGCTCCCCGGTGGCCAGGATGGTGCGGATGCCCAGTTCGCTGGCGCAGGCCACGTGCTGGCCGAACTCGCCGATGGCCACACCGTTGATGGAGCGCTCCAGCACGCCGCAGTTGCCCGTGTGCGCCATGTTGGACAGGGCGGTGCGGGATTTTGCGTGCTGGCCGACGAAAACCAGGTAGTCAAAGTCCTCCTGCAGGCGCTGCGGCCAGGGCTGTCGCCAGTCCCAGCGCATCATTTCGACGCGCGGGTCGAGCACCCCGATGTCAATGGCGCCCGGTCCGTGCGAATCCGCCACCATGATGTAAGTGGCGCCGCCGGCGAAGAGCCCGTCCACCGCCGCGTTCACCTCGCGCGTCAGTAGCTCGCAGCCCAGCTCGTTGTATCGGGCGCCGGGGCTGGTCCACTGCTCGAAGTTACAGATGCCGGCAACGCCTTCCATGTCCGTCTGTATGTAGATACGCACGGTACGACCTCCTTAGGCTTTCAGGCTGGAGGCTGGAGACCGGAGGTAACGGCGGCGTTCGCGAACCGTAAGGTGGTGCACCGGCATTCTCGCCTACGCGCGCAAAGCATTGATAAGGCCGGCGAGGACCTTTGAAGTCTCAACGCATGCTTTGCGAAGCCTTTCGTGATCTCCTTTCGAAAGAAACCCCAGCCGGTGGGCCAGGGAAACCTGGTACTCCAGCTCGCGTGCCGAACCGTAAGCCATGTCCAAAAACCGAATGTAGTCCGCTTCCGAGGCACGGGCGCAGCCTTCGACTATGTTGCTGGCAACCGATACCGCCGCGCGGCGCATCTGGGATGCCAGCCCGTACATCTCCCTCTTCGGGAAAGACGCAGTGGCCCGATAGATATCAAGCGCCAGTTTATCCGCAACTTCAAAGGCCCGCAATTTCCTGTGATCTCTCAATAGACAGCCCTCCGGTCTTCAGCCTCCAGTCTGAAAGTCTATCCGTGCCGTTATTCCTCCGTCGCTTCGAGCAGTATCGTCCCGAAGCCGCTGGGGTCGGTGGCGTTGTGGGCTGTGCCTTTCCAGACGAGCTGACCGTCGCGGGGGCCGCCGTCATCGTCGTCGTTGACGGCTATGTCGAAGCTGCAGGCTGTGTTCGGGCGGTTGCGTTGGCCGAGGTGGTCCATACGGATCTGGACCTCGACGATGTATCCGTCCTCGGTGCGCTGCACGGCCGTCTCCATATCCCCGCCCTCGAGGCCGAATCCCTGTGTTGCGCCGGATGCGGAGACCACGAGGCGCTTGTCGTCGGAGTTGTATTCCGTCTGGCGATCGTTCAGGATGTCGAGGAAAACCTCGACGCCGTCGTCGTCCCAGGGCTCCTCCGAGTCGGTCACCACACGATCGTCCTGCACCTTGATGACCATGTAGAGATCGGAGCGGTTCCAGTAGAGGCCGAAGCTGGCTTCGGCGGAGGGGGCGCCGTTTACGGCCTTTGCGACGGATTGATCGAGTTCCCAGAAGTCCTCGTCCGGTTTGCCGTTTATGTTCACGCCGCGTCCCGCTTCGGGCACGAAATAGACCTCCGGGGCCGCGGGTCCGACCTCGAAGGTGAACTCTTTCTGCGCGGAGTCGGGCTCGGTGGGATCGGAATCCTCGGCCAGCACGAGCAACCGGTAGCTTCCTGCCACGCCGGGCGAGCCGCTTATGGTTCCGTCGGGACCCAGCTCCAGGCCCTGCGGCATTCGGTCACGCCGGATGCGCTGCCAGTCCTCGCGGTCTCCCGCCTTCGTCCAGCTATCCTCCAGCCGCCAGGAGATGTCGCCGTTGCCGCCTTCGGCTTTGAACGCATAGCTGATGTACCGCCCCCGTTGCATCTCGGGCAGTTTCTGGTCGGGAATGGAGGGTTTGCTCTCGGGGACGCAGGTCAGGCGCAGCTCCCGCGTGGCCGTCATCCCGCGGGCGTCCACCGCCTTGACGGTGAAACGGTAGTCGCCGCTCCTCGTTGCCGTGCCGGTGATGCGGCCCTCGGGGGCGACCCGGATGCCGGGCGGCAAGCTGCCGCCGGCCAGCGAGTACGCGACGGGAGCCTTGCCGAAGGCCGAAAGCAGCTCGCGGTCGTAGGGCGCTCCCTCGATCGCGTCAGGCAGGTAGGGAGTGATGATCTTAAGCTCGCCGAGGGTCTTAACGCCGCTCCTCGGGTGCGCGTTGACGGCTTCCCAGACGGTCACCTGGATCGTGCGCGCCAGGTCCGGCGCGATCTCGCCGTAGGGCTCGGTGGGCAGGCCGACCGGTGTTTCCCCGTAGATGGTGGCGAAGAAGGTGCATCCGACGATGTATTCGCCCAGATAGTTCTGGTGCGACCGGTCGCTGTAGCCGTCGAAGATGCTGGACATGCCGGGCACCAGGCCGGCCTCGATCTTGAGTTGGAGCAGGTGGAATGCATGCCCGACGGGGATCATCAGCGGGGGCTTGATGTCCGGATGGGCCTCCCGCAGGTCGGTCAGGAATTCCTCGAAGCCGAGCCGGATGTTGTTCTTGATGTCCTTCACCGGCGAGAGCCACTGCTTGTCGAAGCTGCCCCGCCCGATACGCGGCCACTGTGCGAAGACGTAGAACTGGACGTCCGGGCTCTTCTTGATGGTGTGCTCGATGAGTTCGTTGGCCGCCGCGAGTTCACTCTCGTAACCGTTGCGCGGTTCAAGCGTGATGGCGTCCCAGCGGTATTCTGCCAGCGCCTTGCCGCAGGGGCCGAATGGCCTCCGGGAGTTACCGTCGTCGGGGTGGTTCCACAGCCAGCGGATCGGTGCGCCGGGAACCATGTGGCGGCCCCAGATGTGCTCGTATCCCCGTGACTCCGCCAGGGCTTCGAGATGCGAGTATTTCACCTAGTGGTTCATAACACTTGATTTTACGGGTTCAGCCGGAGCGCCGGTGGGCCA
>CAYVBE010000167.1:0-9351 GCA_964448935.1 uncultured candidatus Brocadiaceae bacterium | reverse complement strand
CGAACAGCAGGTCCACCGCCTCTCCGGGCAGGTGGCCACCCTTGACCAGCACCCACTCAGGGCCCATCTCGTGGATGCGCCGTGCGGCCTCCCGGGCCTCTTCCGCGTTTCCCACAGAACGGCCCGTCAGGGCCTCCGTCTCGGGCAGATTGGGCGTAAGCACCGTGGCCAGCGGCAGCAGGTCGCGGCGCACCGCGTCTACGGCGTCCGGCGAGAGCAGCCTGTCGCCGCTCTTGGCCACCATGACGGGGTCCACCACCAGCGGCCGGATTGCGTGGTGGCTCACCCGCTCGGAAACGCACTCGACTATCTCCGTGCTGGCGAGCATGCCGGTTTTGGCGGCATCAACCCCGAGATCCTCGAGGACCGCGTCAATCTGCGCCGCCACAAACTCCGGTGGCACCGACAGGACATCCCGCACACCCACCGTGTTCTGCGCGGTGAGCGCGGTGATGGCCGACATGCCGTAGCCGCCGCGGGCCAGGATGGTTTTCAGGTCGGCCTGTATGCCGGCCCCGCCCCCGCTGTCGCTGCCGGCTATGGTGAGGATTCTGGGTATCATGGCGCCCGCCGTACTTGAAAAGGATGGTTCACACGATTACGATAATGAACTATCTCGAATGCCACAAGGGGAATTCTCCTGGGCCCGGAATCCGTCGCCTGCGGGTCATCAGGCTGTCTGCCCGGTTTCCGGACCTCGTCTCTGCGCCGCGCGGTCTGCGCGTTGCGGCGTGTGAGCCGGGGTGGAACTCTGTGGGGAATGCGATGAACAACGGTCTGCTGGTTCAGAAATTCGGCGGCAGCTCGCTGGCCACGCCGCAGAAGGTGCTGGCCGCCGCGCGCCGCGCCTGCGCCGAGTCGGACGCCGGGCGCCGCGTCGTGGTGGTGGTCAGCGCGCAGGGGGACTACACCGATCGCCTGATCGGTATGGCGCGCGAGATTGACCCCCGGCCCAACCCCCGGGAGCTGGACATGCTGATGGCCGTCGGCGAGCAGATGTCCATCGCCCTGATGGCCATTGCTATCCACACCCTCGGCCACGACGCCATCAGCCTGACCGGCGCCCAGGCGGGCATCCGCACCGACGGGGTCAGCAGCAAGGCCCGCATCACGACCATTGACACGAGCCGCCTCCGGACCGAGTTGGAACGCGACCAGATCGTCATCGTTGCGGGCTTCCAGGGCGTGGACAGCGAGAACAACATCACCACCCTTGGACGCGGCGGCTCGGACACCACGGCCGTGGCCCTGGCCGCCTCGATGGGTGCGGAGCGGTGCGACATATTTACGGACGTGGCAGGGGTTTACACGGCTGATCCCCGCATGGTGGAGAACGCGCGGTGGCTGCCCCGCCTGGACTACGACGAACTGCTGGAGCTGGCCAGCCTGGGCGCGAAGGTGATGCACTCCCGCGCCGTGGAACTGGCCAAGCGCTACGAGGTGCCGTTCCGCGTGCGCCCCAGTCACGATGAATCGGAGGGTACTCTGGTGACCGACATAAGGGAAGAACTGGAACAGGTGGACGTGCGGGCGGCCGCCCTGGAGACCAACGAGGCCAAGATCACCATCCGCAACGTGCCCGACCGGCCGGGTATCGCGGCCCAGATCTTCAGCGAGATCGCGCGCGCCAACATCAACGTGGACATGATCGTGCAGAACGTCAGCGAGCAGGGCCTCGCCGACGTCAGCTTCACCGTCATGCAGGACGACCTGCCGGCCGCCCTGCAGGTGGTGGAGGGCCTGGGCGAGGGTCTGGGCGGCGCAGCGGTCGAGAGCGAACAGAGCATAGCCAAGGTCAGCGTCGTCGGGGTCGGAATGAGGAGCCACTCCGGCGTGGCCGAGCGTATGTTCCGGGCCCTGGCCGACCGTAAGATCAACATCCAGATGATCAGTACCTCGGAGATCAAGATATCCTGCGTCGTAGACGCGGATGTCGGCCGGCAGGCGCTGCAGGCTGTGCATGACGCATTTGAACTGGGCGAAGAACAGCGATGAGCGAAGAACCGAAAACAATCGCGATATACGACACGCTCCTGCGCGACGGCTGCCAGGCCGAGGGCATTGCGCTCTCGCCGGAGGACAAGCTGGAGGTCACCGAGCGGCTGGACGAGCTCGGCGTGCACTACGTGGAGGGCGGCTTCGCGGGCGCCAACCCCAAGGACGACGAGTATTTCCGGCGTGTCCGCGACCTGTCGCTGGAGAACACCCGCATCGCCGCCTTCGGCGCCACCCGCCGCAAGGGGCTGGAGGCCGACGAGGACCTTGGTCTGCGCGCGCTGCTGGAGTCCGGCGCGCCCGTGGCGACCATCGTGGCCAAATCGTGGGACTACCACGTCACCGAGGTCATCCACGCCACGCTGGAGCAGAACCTGGCGATGATCGAGGACTCGGTGCGCTTCCTCAAGGACGCCGGCAGGGAGGTCATCGTGGACGCCGAGCACTACTTCGACGGCTACCGCAGCCACCCGGAATACTGCCTTGAGGTGCTGCGCGTGGCCGCTGAGGCCGGCGCGGACTGCATCGTGCTCTGCGACACCAACGGAGGCACGCTGACCGACGAGATCGGCCGCGTCACTGCAAGCGCCGTCGGGGAGGTGGATTGCCCCATCGGCATCCACTGCCACAACGACTGTGGCCTGGCCGTTGCCAACTCCATCGCCGCCGTCCAGAACGGCGCCGTGCACGTGCAGGGCACGCTGAACGGCTTCGGCGAGCGCGCCGGCAACGCCGACCTCTGCTCCATCATCCCGATCATCAACCTCAAGACACCGCACCGCTGCGTCACGGAAGATCAGTTGCGCAGGCTGACGGAAGTCTCGCGCTTCGCCTACGAGGCGGCCAACCTGATTTGGGACGAGCATCAGCCCTTCGTGGGCGCCAGCGCCTTCGCCCACAAGGCCGGCCAGCACGTGGACGCCATGCGCAAGGCGGAGCGCGCCTGCGAACACATTGATCCCTCACTGGTGGGCAACGAGCGGCGTTTCCTGCTGAGCGAACTCTCCGGCCACGCCGCCATGCTGGAGAAGGTGGAGGAGTTCAACCTGGAGGGCGACCGCGAGACGGTCTCCGACCTGCTGGAGCGGCTGAAGGAGCGCGAGAACGCCGGCTACCAGTATGAGGCCGCCGAGGCGTCGTTCGAACTGCTGGCACGCCGTGCAATGGGCGAGTTCCGACCCCACTTCGAGGTGCAGGCATATCACGTCAGCAGCATCCGGCAGGGGGACGGCACGCTGGTCACGGACGCCACGGTCAAGATCGCCGTCGAGGGCGAGCAGATGCACACGGCCGGCGAGGGCGATGGCCCGGTCAACGCCCTGGATGGCGCCCTGCGCAAGGCCCTGGAGCCGCATTACGAGTGCCTGAAGGGCATGAGGCTGACCGACTATCGCGTACGGGTCATCAACCCCCGCGAGGCCACCGCCGCCAAGGTGCGTGTCGTCATCGAGAGCACCGACGGACAGCGCGTCTGGGGAACCGTCGGAGTCAGCGAAAATATCATCCAGGCCAGTTGGGAAGCTCTGCTCGACAGCGTGGAATACAAGCTTCTCATCGAAGATTGAGCCGCGACCTTCCCGCACAAGGTAACACACCATGACCGCCGAACTGCCCAGCACCTACGCCCCGCAAGACCTGGAGGACCGCGTCTACCGGTTCTGGACCGAGGGTGGACACTTCCACCCCGAGCCCGATGAGCCGGGCGAGAGCTACACCATCGTCATCCCGCCGCCCAACGTGACGGCGGAGCTGCACATGGGCCACGCCCTCAATAACACCCTCCAGGACATCTACATCCGCTTCCGCCGCATGCAGGGCTACAACGCCCTGTGGGTGCCCGGCACCGACCACGCCGGCATCGCGACCCAAAACGTGGTGGAGCGGCAGATCGCCAAAGAAGGGCTCCACCGCCGTGACCTGGGCCGGAAGAAGTTCATCGAGCGCGTCTGGCGGTGGAAGGACGAATACGGCGGCCGCATCATCGAGCAGCTCAAGCGCCTCGGCTGCTCCTGCGACTGGGACCGGCTGCGGTTCACCATGGACGAGGGGCTCAGCCGCGCCGTGCTGGAGACCTTCATCCGGCTCCACGAGAAGGGGCTGCTCTACCGGGGCAAATACATCGTCAACTGGTGCCCCCGCTGCCGCACCGCGCTCAGCGACATCGAGACGGAGCACGAGGAGCACGAAGGGCACCTGTGGCACATACGGTATCCCTTCAAGGACGATCCGGACAGCTATGTCACAGTCGCTACCACGCGGCCGGAGACGATGCTGGGCGACACCGCGGTTGCGGTCAATCCCGCCGACGACCGCTACGGCGGCCTGGTGGGCAAGACGCTGGTCCTGCCCATCCTGGACCGCGAGATACCCGTCATCGCCGACGACTGGGTGGACCCGGAGTTCGGCACCGGCGCCGTCAAGGTCACGCCCGCCCACGACCCCAACGACTGGCAGATAGCGCAGCGCCACGACCTGCCGGCGGTCGTCGTTATTGACGAGGACGGTCTGATGACCATCGAGGCCGGCGACCGCTACGAGGAGATGGACCGCTTCGAGTGTCGCGAGGCGCTCATCGAGGACCTGCGGGAGCGCGGGCTGCTGGAGAAGGTCGAGCCCTACACCCATTCGGTCGGGCACTGCTACCGCTGCCACACCGTCATCGAGCCGGCGCTCTCCGACCAGTGGTACGTCCGCGTCAAACCGCTGGCGGAGAAGGCCGCGCAGGCCGCCCGGGACGGCCGATTGGAGTTCCACCCGGCCCGGTGGAAGGATTTCTACCTGAGCTGGCTGGACGAGGTGCGCGACTGGTGCATCAGCCGCCAGATCTGGTGGGGCCACCGCATCCCGGTTTACTACTGCCAGGGGTGTAAGGAGCCCGTGGTCGCCCGCGAGATGCCGGACGAGTGCCCCGAGTGCGGCTCGACCGAACTGCGCCAGGATGAGGACGTGCTGGACACCTGGTTCTCCAGCGCCCTCTGGCCCTTCAGCACCCTCGGCTGGCCCGACGAGACGGCCGATCTGGAGCGCTACTACCCGACCGACACCCTGGTCACCGCGCGCGATATCATCTACTTCTGGGTCGCCCGGATGGTCATGATGGGCATCGAGTTCAGGGATGAGGTGCCCTTCAGCGACGTCTATATCCACGGCAACATCCTGGACGAACAGGGGCGGAAGATGTCCAAATCCCTGGGCAACGGGATTGACCCCATAGACGTCATCGAGGAGCACGGGGCCGACGCCGCCCGGTGGTGCCTCATCATGCTCTCGCCCGAGGGGCAGGACCTGAAGCTCAGCGCCAGCCGGTTCGAGATGGGGCGGCACTTCGCCAACAAGATATGGAACGCCGGGCGCTTCACACTCATGAACCTGGCGGACTGCGAGGCGGAGGGTTCCGCCGCCGACCTCACCTTCGAGGACCGCTGGATATTGAGCCGGCTGCAGGCCACCGTCGAGTCCGCCACGGAAAAGCTGGAGGGCTTCCACGACCACGAGGCGGCAAGCGACATTTACGACTTCTTCTGGCACGAGTTCTGCGACTGGTACCTGGAGATCGTCAAGCCCCGCCTGGACGACGTCCCGTCCGCCGCGGCGCGCGAGACGTTGGCGACGGTCTTCGACGCGGGCCTCCGGTTGCTGCACCCCTACATGCCGTTCATCACCGAGGAGTTGTGGCAGAAGCTGAAAGAGCAGGCCCTCGAATCCGGCCTCGACGCCGCCGCCCGTCTGGAAGCGGAGGCGCTGGTCAGCGCCGACTGGCCCACCGGCGATCCCGCCCGACGCGACGAGGGGCTGGAGGAGCAGATGGACCTGCTCCAGGAGATCATCCGCGCGGTCCGCAACCTGCGCAAAGAGAAGGGCATCCCCGAGCGCCGGCCGGTGCCCATCACTATCAGCGCGCCCGACGAGGAGACCGACGCCATAATCGGCAGGCGGAGCGACTGCCTGGAGCAGATGGCCGTGCTGGACCGGCTTGAACACGGCGTCGAGGCCGACAAGCCGCCGCACTGCGTCACCACGGTGGTCGGCACGCTGCAGGTCTTCATGCCCCTGGAGGGCCTGGTGGACGTCGCGGAGGAGCGTGCGCGCCTGGAGAAGCAGAAGGAAGACCTCCAGGGCCGCATCAAATCCGTGGACGCCACCCTTCACAACACCGATTTCCTCACCAAGGCGCCCGAGGAAGTGGTCCAGGGCAAGATGGACCGTGCGGAGGAACTGCGCGCCGAACTGAAGGTCGTCATCCAGAACCTGGCCGACCTCGAGTAGGACGGACGGTCCCTTCACCGCAGAGACGCAGAGAACGACCAATGGGGTTGCGGCTGCGCTACATGCCCTACGCCGGTCCGCCGCACGGAAACCGTGGAGCTCAGCCGCCCCCGGCTGAGGCCGTTTCTCTTCAGACCCTTCGCAATGCCGCCTGGCACTCGGTATAATCACACCGAGAGTCTCGGCTATGGGTTTCCGGAAGGTGCTGCTATGCCGCTGCAGGTGACAGTGGACAAAGAGAAGATCGCCGACTTCTGCCGGCGGCACCATATCCGAAGGCTGGCGTTCTTCGGGTCGGTTCTGGGCGACCGATTCGGCCCGCAGAGCGACGTGGACGTGCTGGTGGAGTTCGAGCCGGGCCACGTTCCGGGCCTGATCGGAATGGGCGGGCTGACACGGCGACTGTCGGAGATACTTGACCGCCCGGTTGACCTGCGCACTCCGCAAGACCTGAGCCCCCATTTCCGGGAACAGGTGCTCGATCAGGCCGAGGTCGTCTATGAAGCGTGAGGACAGAATCCGCCTCCAGCACATGCTCGACGCGGCCACCGACGCGCTTTCGTTTGCCCACGGTCGCGAGCGGAAAGACCTGGACTCCGACCGTCAACTTGTGCTGGCGATCGTGAAATCGGTGGAGATCATCGGCGAGGCCGCCGCTGGAATTGATCCGTATGTCCGGTTGCAGATCCCAGAACTCCCCTGGGATGACATCATCGCCATGCGGCATCGCCTGGTGCATGCATACTACGATGTCAATCTGGACATCGTCTGGCGAACCGTCCAGAATGACCTGCCGCCCCTGGTGGATGTACTTCAGGGCGTTCTGGGCGACACATCCGCGTGAGCGCAAAGCCGCGCCGTCTCCGGGCAGGCCGGACCCCTGTGACACACGCTCTACGCCGGTCCATCGCACGAAAATTGTGTAGATCAGCCGAGCCCGGCTGAGGCTGTTTGACGGCCGACGACTCATCGCAGGGACGCAGAGAGCGACGAGGTCGCCGCGGGGCCTGGCGGCCCCTCGCAATGACAATTGGAGAGATCTCCCGGGCTGGATGGCCCATTATACACTCGCGCGATGGATGGCACGTGCCGCCGTTTGGAGGGACGCGCTCAGTCGCGTCCGCCTCCGGATACGCTTTCCAACCGCAGACGCACAGAGCGTGCGGAGAAAGATGCGAAGCCCGATACGCCGTTCTCAGCGTCCCCCGCGTCTCTGCGGTGGATGTCGTTTCTGAGGGCGCAGTGGATCAACCCGTCGGCATGGGGGCGCCGGTGTCGTCTTTGTAGATCTGGCGCAGGCGGCGGAGTTCTTTTTTGAGGCGGCGGATTTCGGCCGCATAGCGGTCCGTGCCGTAGACGTTGTGGAGCTCGTCCGGGTCTTCCTGCAGATCGTAGAACTCCCACTCGTCGGTGGCGTAGAAGCGGATGAGCTTGTGGCGCTCGGTGCGGACGCCGTAGTGGCGGGGCACGCCGTGCCCGCCGTGCTCGTGGTAGTGGTAGTAGATCGAGTGCCGCCAGTCGCCGGGCACCTCGCCCCGCAGCAGCGGCAGCAGGCTCCTGCCCTGCATGCCCTCGGGCGGCTCCAGGCCGGCCATCTGCAGGAACGTCGGCGCGTAGTCCGGGTTCTGGATCATCGGTTTCACCCGGCTGCCGGGCTCCACCATTCCCGGCCAGCGCACGATGAAGGGCATCTTGAGGGATTCCTCGTACATCCACCGCTTGTCGAACCACCCGTGCTCGCCCAGGTAGAAGCCCTGATCGGCGCAGTAGATGACCACGGTGTTCCGCGCCAGCCCGGAGCGGTCCAGGAAGTCCAGCAGCCGGCCGACGCCGTCGTCAATGCCCGCCGCGCAACGCAGGTAGTCCTTGATGTAGCGCTGGTATTTCCACCGCACCAGGTCCTTGCCCCGCGGGTCGGCCTGCCGGAACGCCTCGTTGCGCGGCACGTAGGCGGCGTCCCAGGCCTTGAGCTGCTCGGGCGTCATACCGCGCGCGAAGCGGGGCAGGTCGCCTTTGTCCATGCTCGCCAGAGGCGGTGAGACCTTCAGGTCCCAGGAGAGGTTCATGGTGCTGGCGATGGTCATGTTCTGGTGGCGTGCGGGTGAGGCGTTGTCCGCCCAATCATCGAACAGCGTGTCGGGCTCGGGGATGCGTTCGTCCTCGTAGCGGTGGACGTAGTCGAGCCCCGGCATCCAGTTGCGGTGGGTGGCCTTGTACTGGCACATGAGCAGGAACGGTCGGGTGTCGTCGCGGCCCTCGCGCAGCCAGCGCAGCGCGCGGTCGGTGATGATCTCCGTCGAGTGCCCCGTGTACTGCTTCCCCCCATCGGCGGTGCGGAAGCGCGGGTTGTAGTAGGAGCCCTGGCCGGGCAGCACCTCCCAGTAGTCGAACCCCGGCGGTTCGATGCTCAGGTGCCATTTGCCGACGATGGCCGTCTGGTAGCCGGCCCCCTGCAGGAGGCGCGGGAACAGCGCCTGGGACGTGTCCAGGCGTTTCTTCCGGTTGCTGAGCACGCCGTTCAGGTGGCTGTGGCGGCCGGTCAGGACGACGGCGCGACTGGGTGCGCAAATGGAGTTGGTGCAGAAGCTGTTCTCGAACACCGCACCTTCGCGCGCGATGCGGTCAATGTGGGGCGTCCGGTTGATGCGCGACCCGTAGGCGCCGATCGCCTGTGAGGTGTGGTCGTCGCTGAAGAAAAACAGGATATTCGGCCGTCCCTCGGGGCCGGAGCCTGCCTGTGCCAACGAACCCGGCCGCAGCCCAAGCCCCGCAAGCCCCGCCGCCGCGCCCTTGAGGAAATCCCTGCGTCCGATGGCCATGAGGTGTACCTGCTGTGGTGTGTTCGCAACGGAAGCTGATTGTAACGACGCCAGGCGCGCTTTCAAAACGGGGCAACGGTACGTCCGCGGAGACCGGAGCGCGCGGCTCCGGCAGATGTAGCGTCTGCGGCCGCCGGCGCACTGCTTCATCGCAACTTGAACGTTCCCACAGTGGGTACGGACGCCCCTAACTGCTTGTTGCGTGGGCTTGGCGATGAGCCGCCGACGGTGACGGTGAACCGGCCGGCCTCCAGCACGGAGTCGCCGCGCT
>CAYVBE010000166.1:0-9521 GCA_964448935.1 uncultured candidatus Brocadiaceae bacterium | reverse complement strand
GGCGACGTTTTTGCTCTCAGGCAAGCCCGCACAAGCGAGCTACCGCAGGCGTGCCGGAAGGCACGTCGAGGACAGGCGAGCGCGGAGGGCGCCGCATGAGGGCAAAAACGTCCGCTGGACGGAAAACACTCGTGAAATATCCGGGTTAGTCGGCCGGCGTCTCGCCGGTCAGCAGGCGGCAGGCTTCCAGGTATTTCTCGGCGGTGCGCTCGACGACCTCGTCCGGCAGCGCGGGGGCCGGGGGGCTGTGGTCCCAGCCGGATTCGTCCAGCCAGTCCCGCACGTACTGTTTGTCGTACGACTGCTGAGAGCGGCCCGGTTCGTAGTCGTCGGCGGGCCAGAACCGCGAAGAGTCGGGCGTCAGCACCTCGTCAATCAGCGTCAGCTCGCCGTCCACCAGGCCCCACTCGAACTTGGTGTCGCTGATGATGATCCCGCGGCCGGCGGCGTAGTCCGAGGCGTACTCATAGAGCTGGAGCGATCGGGCACGCATTTTGCGTGCCAGGCCCGCATCCACCACCTCCTGCATCCGCTCGTACGGAATGTTCTCGTCGTGACCGCTCTCGGCCTTGGTGGCGGGGGTGAAGACCGGCTCCGGCAGCTTCTCGCATTCCTCCATGCCTTCAGGAAGCTCGATGCCGCAGATGCTGCCCGTTTTTTGATAGGAGCGCCATGCCGAGCCGGCCAGGTAGCCGCGCACCACGCACTCGACCGGCAGCACTTCCGCCCCTTTGACCAACATGCTCCGTCCCCGCAGCAACTCGGCGTGGCGCTGGACGGCCTCGCCCATCTCCGAGACGTCCGTGGTAATCAGGTGGTGCGGCGTGATGGCCGCCAGGTGCTTCAGCCAGAACTTCGTGAGGTGCGTCAGCACCTTCCCCTTCCAGGGAATAGCGGTCTGGAGCACGCTGTCGTAGGCGCTGATCCGGTCCGTAGTCACGATCAGGAGCCGGTCGCCCAGCGAGTACATGTCCCGCACTTTGCCCCGGTTTACGAACTCCAGCCCCTCCAGGTCCGTCTCCGCCACGGCTTCAGGCATACTACCGACCATGTCGTCCCCTCCCGATTGCTTATTCCTGGTCCTGGTCCTGTTCGGGCTCCTCCGTCTCCCCTTCTTCCTCCGGCTCGAGGGTCACCACGCCGCTCACGCGGTCGTCCCCGGACGTGTTTATCAGCCGGACGCCCTGGGTGTTGCGGCCGATACAGCTAATGGAATCCACCGGAATTCGGACGGTCATGCCCTGTTCGGTGGCCAGCACCAGCTCCTGGTCCTCGGTCACCTCGCGCATCGTGACCACCGGCCCGTTGCGCTTTGTCGTCTTGATGTCCAGCAGCCCCAGTCCGCCGCGTTTCTGCAGGCTGTACTCGCCGAACTCGGTCCGCTTCCCGTAGCCGTTCTCGCAGACCGTCAGCAGAGTTGCGTCCTCCCGGACGAGGGCCAGGTCCACCACCGCGTCGTCGCGGCGGAGTTTGATTCCGCGCACGCCGGCCGCCGTCCGGCCCATGGGTCGCACATCCTCCTCATGGAACCGTATGGCCCTGCCGCCCCCTGTGCCCAGCATCACCTCGTCATCGCCGGAGGTCTTCCGCACGCCGATCAGCCGGTCGTCTTCGGCCAGGTTGATGGCAATGATGCCGCCGGAGCCACGTTTGCCGAAGGCATCCAGGCGGGTCTTCTTGACCTTGCCGCTCTCGGTGGCCATCAGCAGATAGCTGTCCTGCTCGAACTCGGCCACGGGCACCATGCCGGTGATGGTCTCCTCTTCCTGGAGGTCCAGCAGGTTGACGAGCGCCCTTCCCCGGGCGGTGCGGCTCATCTCCGGGATGAGGAAGACCTTCAGCCAGTGTACCAGGCCCAGGCTGGTGAAGAACATGATGTAGTCGTGCGAGGACGATGCGAAGATGTCCGTCACGAAGTCCTCGTCGCGCAGGTCGGCCCCGATCACGCCCTTGCCGCCGCGCCCCTGGGCGCGGAAGGTGTCCGGCGGCAGCCGCTTGGCGTAGCCGCGGTGGCTGATGGTGACCAGCACGTCGTGCTCCGGGATGAGGTCGGCCCGGTCCAGTATCCGCACTTCCTCCTCGGAGATGGTGGTGCGCCGGTCGTCGCCGTAGCGCTCCCGGACCTCGGCCAGGTCGTCGCGGATCATTCCCTCCACCCGCTCACGGCTGGCCAGGATGTCGCGGTAATCGGCGATTTTTGCCTGCAGTTCCTCGTATTCCTGCTCGATCTTCAGTTGCTCCAGGCCCACCAGGCTCCGCAGCCTCATGCCGACGATGGCGTCCACCTGGCGTTCGGTGAGGTCAAACTTGTTCATCAGCCGCCGGCGCGCCTCGGCCACCTCGTCACTGGTGCGGATGATCTGGATGACCTCGTCAATGTTGATGAGGGCTATCTTCAGGCCCTGCACCACATGCGCCCGGTCCTCGGCCTGCCGAAGCAGGTAGGAGGTCCGCCGCCGGATAACCTCGATCCGGTGCTCCAGGAAGAGTTCCAGCATCTGCTTGATGCTCAGCGTCTCCGGCCGGCCGTCCACGATGGCGATCAGGATGATGCTGACCGTACCCTGCAGCGGCGTGTGCTGGAAGAGCTGGTTGAGGACGACCTCTCGATCGGCGTCGCGCTTCAACTCGATGACGATGCGGGTGCCCTCGCTGTCGCTCTCATTCCGGATGTCCTGCACGTCCTGCACGTTGCCGGCCTGCACGGCGTCGGCGATCCTCTCCACCAGTCGGTCCCGGTTGCTCTGGTAAGGCGGGTCGGTCACGATGATGGCCTGGCGACCCTTGCGCACCTCCTCGAAGCGCGTTCGGGCCCGCAGAGTGGTCTTGCCCCGGCCGGTCATGTAGCCCTCATAGACGCCCTGCTGGCCGCAGAGGATGCCGCCGGTCGGGAAGTCCGGGCCGGGGATGATGTCCATGAGCTGGCGGATGGATATGTCGGGGTTGTCCAGCACGGCCACCGCAGCGTCGCAGACCTCGCGCAGGTTGTGCGGCGGAATGCTGGTGGACATGCCCACGGCGATGCCGGTGGAGCCGTTGGTCAGCAGGTTGGGGAAACGGGCGGGCAGCACCACGGGTTCCTGGCGCGTGCCGTCGTAGTTTTCCATCAGGTCCACCGTGTCCCGCTCCAGGTCCCTCAGCATCTCCATGCCGACGGAGCTGAGCCGGGCCTCGGTGTACCGCTGTGCCGCTGGGGGGTCGCCGTCAAGCGAGCCGAAGTTCCCCTGGCTGTCTATGAGCGGGTACCGGATGCTGAACGGCTGGGCCATGCGCACCAGGGTGTCGTAGATGGCGGTCTCGCCGTGCGGGTGGTAGTTCCCGTGGACGTCCCCCACGATCTTCCCGCACTTTCTGGTCTTCGAGCGCGGACCCAGGTTCAGCTCGTTCATCGCCACCAGGATACGCCGCTGGACGGGCTTCAGCCCGTCACGCACGTCGGGCAGGGCACGGCTGACGATCACGCTCATGGCGAACGTCAGATACGCCTCCCGCATCTCGTCTTCAATCAGCAGTTCGTCAATCTGACCTGCAGTTTCCTCAGCCATGTTCCGTTTGCTTTAGGTGTATGGTGCTTCCGGCCGCCGGAGGTCCCCTATACGTCCAGGTTCTTGACCTCCAGCGCGTGCCGCTGGATGAAGCGGCGGCGGCTCTCGACGTCTTTGCCCGCCAGGATCGTGAAATACTGGTCCGCCTTCACGGCATCGCCGATGGTGACGCGCACCAGGCGGCGCGTGGACGGGTCCAGGGTGGTCTCGGCCAGCTCGCTGCTGTCCATCTCGCCCAGCCCTTTGTAGCGCTGGATATCCAGCCCCTGGCGGCCCAGCCTGCCCACGGTCTGCACAAGCTCGGACAGTGCGGCCACCCGCTCCCGGTCCCCGTTCGAGTTGATAAGGAAGGGCATCTCGAGTTCCTCCTCGCCGTCTTCTTCCTGCTGTGTGGCGTTGAGAAACTCGATCGGAATCCCGAAACTCTCGATCTCCTTCACGGTCTCTTCCAGCTCGGTGGCTTCCTCAATGCGGAGCGGGCGCACGCTGTTCGCCAGGTCCTCGGGCTCAGCCAACACGGTCTCGTCCTGCTCGATCATCTGGAGGTCCTGCCCGCTCTCGCTGAGTTGAGAACGAAGCGCCTGAATGAAATTGTCGTACTGGTCCTCGGTATAGAACAGATGCTCGTGCCGCTTGCCCTCGCCGTCCACGTGGATCACCCGGTAGAGCGGGAACTGCCGGTCGCCGTCCTCTCTGCGCTGGGCCAGGTACCTCTGGAAGGCGATGCCCTGCGACTCGAGGCGGTCTATCATGGCGTCCAACGCGCTCAGCCTGGTCAATAGATCCAGAAAGCGTTCCTCCTCCAGAACGCCCGCCTCACCGTTTACCCGGTAGTGGAGTTCGGCATCCTGCGTGCCGAGACGTATGAGGGTCTTCTGCAGGGCGCGGTCATCCTGCACGTACTCTGTGCTCCCCCGCCGCGTGACGCGGTAGAGCGGCGGCTGCGCGATGTAGATGTGGCCCTTCTCGATCAGCTCCGGCATCTGGCGGAAGAAGAACGTAAGCAGAAGCGTGCGGATGTGCGCGCCGTCAATGTCGGCATCCGTCATGATAATAATCTTGCCGTAGCGCAGGTTTTCCAGGTCGAACTCCTCCTGGCCGATGCCGGTGCCCATGGCCGTGATGAGCGAGCGTATTTCCTCGTTGCTCAGTATCTTATCTATACGCGCCTTCTCGACGTTCAGGATGACCCCGCGCAGGGGCAGAACTGCCTGGAACTTCCGGTCCCGCCCCATACTGGCCGTGCCGCCGGCGCTCTGGCCCTCGACGATGAACAGCTCGGTGTTCTCGACGCCGCGGCTGGAGCAGTCACGCAGCTTGCCGGGCAGGGCGCTGCTGGTGAGCGCGCCTTTGCGCCGCGTCAGTTCCCGGGCTTTCCGGGCGGCTTCACGGGCGCGGGCTGCCTCGATGGCCTTGCCGATGATCGCTTTGGCCGCCTGCGGCGTCTCCTCGCAGTAGAGCGACAGCTTCTCGTTCAGTATCTGTTCCACCAGGCCACCGATCTCCCGGTTGCCCAGTTTCATCTTGGTCTGCCCCTCGAACTGTGGTTCGGGCAGTTTGACGCTGACCACGGCGGTGAGTCCCTCGCGGTAGTCCTGCCCGCTGGGGGTCACGTCTTTCAGCAGATTATTGTCTCGCCCGTAGGCGTTCAGGGTTCGGGTGAGGGCGCTGCGCAGGCCGCTCAGGTGGGTGCCGCCCTCGACGGTGTTGATGTTGTTGGCGAAGGAGAAGATGGTCTCGTTGTAGCCGGAATTGTACTGGATAGCCACCTCGCAGTAGGTGCCGTCCACCTCTTCCTGTACGTGGATCACGTCCTCGTGCAGTGGCTCTTTGCCCTGATTCAGGTAGGCGACGAACTCCCGTATGCCGCCCTCGTAGTAGAAGACCTCCTCGTCACCGTCCGGGTGGGTGCCGATGGTCATCTTGACGCCGCTGTTCAGGAAGGCCAGTTCTCGCAGTCGTCGGGCGATGAGGTCTCGCTTCAGTCCCGTGCCCTCGAAGATATCGCCGTCCGGCTTGAACCGTATGCGTGTTCCGCGCCGGTCGGTGGTGCCCCGGTTTTCCACAGGCGTCCGGGGTTCGCCCCGGACGTAGCGCTGGAAGTAAACGTGCCCGTCCCGCCACACCTCGGCCTCCAGCCACTCGCTCAGGGCATTCACACACGAGACGCCCACGCCGTGCAGCCCGGCGGATACCTTGTAGCTGTTGTGGTCGAACTTGCCACCCGCGTTCAGCGTGGTCATCACCACTTCCAGCGCGGGGCGGTTTTCTTCAGCGTGCATCTCCACGGGGATGCCGCGCCCGTTGTCAGTCACCGAGATGCTGCCGTCGCTGTGCAGGCGGACGTGTATCTCGTCGCACTCCCCTACCATGGCTTCGTCCACGCTGTTGGCGACGACCTCCTCGACGAGCTGGTGCATGCCCCTCTCGCCGGTGTCGCCGATGTACATGGCGGGGCGCAGTCGGACGTGCTCGATTCCGCCGAGCACACGGATGGATTCGGCGTCGTAGCCGGGTTTTTCAAATGCTGGTTCGCTCATGCATCCTCCGAGCGTTTTCTATCTGGGTATGAGGCAAGTCGAAATCGCAGCGACTCGATATCCCGTCCCGCTTTCGTCACCTGGAGGCCGTCCAGAAGCATCTCTGTCATGAAGTTATTGATCTCGTGCAGCAGAGATGGTGAATCCACCTCTACCACCAGCTCGCCATCGTCAAAGGAGACGATATTCGTGCAGGAAGCCAGCGACTCTCCGATCAACTCTTCCCACGCCTTCGACAGCGGACCGAACTTTCCCTTCTGATAGAACTTCTTCTCATGGAGCAGCTTGCGGGCCACTTCCCCCAGGGACCGGGCCTCTAAGGCATCCCAACTCCCGAACTGTCGTCTCATAGCTCCGCGTCTTCCCGGATAACCGGACTGACAACGTAGGTGTAGTCCATTCCGCACTTTATGACGCACGGCGAGCGGCGGTCGGTGAACCGTATCTTCACCGCCTCACGCTCCACCACGGACAGCATCTCCTGCAGGAACTCGGGGTTGAAGGATATTTCGGCCGGCTCGCCGTCATACTCGATCGGCATCTTCAGCTCGGCCCGTCCGACATCCGGCGACTCGGCCGTGATGGTCAGCAGATCGTCCTCGAAGGCGAAGTCCACCACCTGGGTCTCTTCGGTGGTCATGTAGCTGGCCCGGCGCACGGCGTTCAGCAGGTTACCGGTGGCGAGCTGGACGGTGATCTTGCTCTCCGTGGGGATGACTTCCCGGAAGTTCGGGAACTGCCCTTCCACGAGCTGGCAGACGAATCGGCCGGCGTCGTTCTCCGCCACGAGCCGTCCTTCGTCTTCGGCAAACCGCACCGGTCCGGAGCCGTAGTCGGCCAGGTGGGCCAGTTGCTCCAGCCCCTCGCGCGGTACGATGAATTCCGTTTCGATGCCGTCCGGGTTGCTGGCCTTTTTGCGCACGTGCGCCAGCCGAGCGCCGTCGGCGGCCACCAGCTCGATCGTGTCCTCCTTGCCGATGACGCACAGAACCCCGTGCAAGGCGTAACGGCCCTTCTCGTCAGCGGTTGAAAAGGCGGTTCTCCGCACCATGTAGGCCAGTATTTCAGGGTCTATCTCAACCACACCTTGTTCGGGTATTTCGGGGAGAGGGCTGAAATCGGACGGATCCTCACCGAGCAGCCGGAAACGGCTGTTTTCGGTCAGGATAACCACCGCCCCGTCGTCCTCGGTCAGTTCCACCTGTTCGTCCGGGGTGGCTCCCAGAACCGGGGAAAGCCGATCGTGCGGCACCAGAATGGCACCGCCTTCCTGGACCTCCACGTCGCGTACGGTCAGGGCAAGTCCCACTTCGAGGTCGGTGGCCGACAGGCACAGTTCCTCTTCCACGGTTTCGAGCTTCACATGCCGGTAAATCGGCTGCTGTGCACTGGTCCCCACTACGCCGCCCAGCCGCTGAAGGCCGCGGTGCAGTTTCTCCCGGTTGGCAACGATCTTCATGGCCCTCTCCTGCAAGAAGCCTGTGTTGTTAGAGTGTAGTTAGTCTTGAATCAAACGTATTATCATTACCTATAACAGGCGCCGAAACCGTCGAAACCGGACGGCGTTTCGCATCTATCCTGCCGCCGGTGAACTTTCTGGAATGACCCATGTCAATGTCAAAAAACTGTCTAAAAGATGATGACCTCTTGCTGACGTCAGTGCATAAACCAGGGGCTACGATGCCGTCTGGTCTCGTGCACACCTGATGACATGAAACCGTCATTGAACAGACGGCATATCGACAGATTTTCAACATGTTTTCGACACCTTTCAGACGGTCCGGCAGGAGGATTCGAGGTGTGCTTTGGCATCCTGCCTCTCACACGGAATATTATACCATATGAGAGGCTGTCTTCTCAAAGGTGGGGAGGCAGCTCGGTCGGCTTCTCTGCGGCTCTTGAGCGGATTCCGTAGATATCGGCTTTGCCGGGACGGGGACGGGCGCCGACGGGGCTCAGTCTTGCACGAGGCGGGGAAGATTTTCCCCGTTTTCGAAAGGATAGAGGACGAGGCCCGAGGCGATTTTCGGATAGAACCAGGTGGTCTTCGGCGGCATCCGATGTCCACTCCGTGCCACCCCGGCAAGCGTCGCGGGAGAAATGCCCGGCAGAAGGAACGCGGCGTCGAAGCGCCCCCCCTCCACCTCCCAGTACAGCCGGTCCAGGTCCACCGTGAACTCCAGGCGCTCGCCTGCCTTCTCCACCTCGACCGGTATGTCGAAGAACGGGCGCAGGATATTATGGTGCAGCACGGTCACCGGCATCTTCCGTAGAACGGGCGGTCCGGGAACGGATTCGGGGGCCAGGAACTTCTCCTCGCCCGGCCGGATCAGCAGCATCCGGTTGCCTGCCATGTAGCAGCCGATGATGCTTTCCTCCGGCTGCCACGAGGTAACGATCTCCTCGAGCTGCTCGGGCGAGCCGACGTGGAGGTCCTCGACGCTGTAGCGGTTCGCCATCGAGCGGGCCAGCCATTCGGGATCGAATGCGGCCTTCGCGCGCACCAGCCGGTGCGTCGGCAGCACGCAGAGGCCGGGGTTGCGGGCCGAGACGCAAAAGGTCAGCAGGAAGTCCTCGGGCGCGGCACCGGGCGGGCCTTCGACGCTGCGGTGTTTGTCGCGGTAAGCAACGGCCGTCTCGTAGCGGTGATGACCGTCGGCGATCAGAAGCAACTCGTTGCGCAGCAGGCCGGCGAGCTCCCGGACCTCCCCCCTGTCCGCAATGCGCCAGAAGCGGTAACAGACATCCTCGGGCGAGCAGAATTCGTAGAGGGGATTGTCATCGCCGAGTTGTGCCAGGCGTCGGTCAATCTGCCCGTCCGTGTCGCTGAATATGCCGAAGACCGGGCTCAGATTGGCGCAGCAGGCCTCCATCAACTGCAGCCGGTCGTGGATGGGGCCGGGGGTGGTGTGCTCGTGGGGCAGGATGCGCCCGGAGCCGAAGTCCTCCAGCAGGATAGTGCTCAGGAAGCCCCGCCGGACGTACTCCGTCCCGCCCAGCGCGAAGGACTCCTCGCAGAGGTAAATGGCGTGCTCCGGCTCGCGGATCAGCACGTTTTCCTCGCGCCATCGGGTCAGGGCCTCCGCGGCCTGGCGGTAGGCGTGCTCCGTGCGCTCGTTCCTGGCATCGTTGCTCAGGGTGAGTCGCACGATGTTGTGCGGGTCGCGTTCGCGGAGTTCCTCCGCGTCGGTCTCGGACAGCAGGTCGTAGGGAGGGGCCACCACGCGGGAAATGAACGATATCTCGCGCGGGTTATAGCGCAGCGGCCGAAACGGTGCTATCTGGATCACGGGCGGGCTCTTGCTGTGTCGGTAGAAGCCTCCTCATCCGGCCCGGCCATGATAGGGTAACGCGGATGCAGGCGCAAGTTGCCGGGGCCAGCCCCAGGGTCATTCAATTATCGGTTTTCTGTTGTCCTTTCCGGATCACCGCTGCG
>CAYVBE010000165.1:0-9561 GCA_964448935.1 uncultured candidatus Brocadiaceae bacterium | reverse complement strand
CATGAGGGCAAAAACGTCCGCTGGACGGAAAACTCTCGTGAAATATCCGGGTTAGGCCTGCCCTTCCCTTCGATCTGCCCCACGGCCTTCAGCCCGCCCCGCAGGGCCAACTTCTGCTCTTCACGGCCTTCGGACATCAAGTCGCTCCCATGCCTCTCTCAGCCGGCACACAGTTGCACTGTCCTCGATTGCGCACTTACGGTCACCTAAGGTGCAGAGTACTGCAAATACCGCTTTCGCGACACCGGGGTATACCGGCAGGAGGCAACGGCAGCTATGAGTGGGAGATCGGCGATGCGAAAACTACTCAAGGACCTGATGCCGGCCGTTGCGGGCGGTCTGCTGGCGTGCGGGATGTTTCTGCTCTTGCTGCCCGGCAAAGTGCCGGCGCGCATCTCACACGGGCTGCTCGGCCTGCCTGGACCCGGCTCGGCCGTATGCGTCGTTTACGGCCCCTTCGCGTTCGGTTCCGCACTGCTCGTTTCCCGGCTTCTGAGCCGAAAGGGCGTGGTCTTTGTCGCCGTTTCCACATTCGCAGCGGTCCACAGCCTGCCGGCGTCCGCGTTTTTCCCCGAAATCGCAACCGTGGGGACAGTGGGACCACCGGCGCTGCGGATTCTGAGCCTGGTATGGTCCGCCGCCGTGGCCGAACTGATCATGCACGTGCTTCGAGATCGCGCGCGAATCGTCACGTATGCCGCTTCGGCGGTCGGCGGTAATCTCGCCCTGGTTTCCGCGTACTGGCTTCTGTTGTATCCGCTTACAGAAAAGGGATGGGTGAAGCCCGCCGCTGCGGCCACGCTGATCATCGCCAGGCAGCGTTTCAGCCCTGCTCGTGGCAACGCTCGCGTCTCTGCCGTGCAAACGAGGGACTTCAGGCGGCAACTGAGGAACACCGACTCCGCAGGCCGTGAGGCCCTCAGAGCTCGAGCGGCTCGCCCTCGCGGCCGTAGTCGTCTTCGTGGCGCACCTGGTCCTCCACCCTCCACTCGCCGAAGGAGACCACCAACATGCGGAACGGCGTCTGTTCGGCCCAGAAGCGGTGGCGCGCGCCGGGCTCGATCATGAACTCCTCGTGCGCCTCCGGGCTGTGGACTTGGCCGTCCAGCTCCAGCCGCGCGCCGTCGTCCAGGAAGTGGAACAGCTCCCACCGTTCCCCGTGGGAGTGCAGGCTGGCCCGGTGGCCGGGCCGCACCTCGGTCAGGTCCACCGAGCACCGCCGGTTGCGCACCACCATGTAGATATCACCCCAGGGACGCTCCGACTTCACGGTCGGCTGCTCACGCGGCAGGTATGGCTGCACGGTTGGCCTCCTCTCTCGGTCGGGTGTTTCGGTTACGGGGCTTCGACAATGTCGGCATGATTCTCCTGCGGGTCGTCTTCCGGATGGAGCCGGAACTCGCGGAGCTTTTTCCGGAGCGTATTGCGATGGATGCCCAGGTGTTCGGCAGCCTCCGACTGGTTCCCCTCGTACCGGTCCATGGCGTGGGCTATCAAGGCGCTTTCCACGTGCTCCAGTGTTTCACGGTAACGGCCGGTTTCCCCGTCGGGAAGGCTGGATGCATAGCGAACGGCCGAATCCCTCAGTTCATCGGCGTCCTTCTCAGACAGCAATTCGGAGCGCACGATAGACTCCGGCAGGTCATCCGCCCGGATGATGCTTCCCGGCGCAACGGCCACCGCGTGGTGAAGCGCGTTTTTGAGTTCACGCACGTTTCCGGCCCACCGGTGCTTCATCAGGGCGTCCAGTGCGTCGGCGCTGAGGGAATGCGGCCCGTCGCCGCGTTCCGCCGACAGTTCCCGCAGGAAGTGCTCCGCCAAACGGGGGATGTCATCCGCGCGCTCTCGCAACGGTGGGATGGATATCTGCAGCACGGCGAGCCGATAGTAGAGGTCTCGACGGAAAAGGCCGGAGCGGACCCGGACCTCCAGGTCCTTGTTGGTGGCGGCCAGAATGCGCACGTCGAGTTGCACCGTCTGCGAGGAGCCGACCCGCTCGATCGCACCGCTGTCCAGCACGCGCAGGAGTTTCACCTGCACCGGGGGCGGCAATTCGCCCACCTCGTCCAACAGAAGAGTGCCGCCGTCGGCCGACTCGAACTTACCGGTTCGGTCCGACC
The DNA here is from genome assembly GCA_964448935.1 of uncultured candidatus Brocadiaceae bacterium. Classification (GTDB taxonomy): domain Bacteria; phylum Planctomycetota; class Brocadiia; order SM23-32; family SM23-32; genus CAYVBE01. The sequence goes on along the minus strand of CAYVBE010000165.1, from coordinate 7,441 downwards.
GCGCGTCCGTGAAGGCGCCCCGGACATGGCCGAACAGCTCGCTTTCGATCAAGTGCTCCGGAATGGCGCCGCAGTTGATGGCGCAGAACGGTCCGTCCTTTCTGCCGCCGAACCGATGAATGGCCAGCGAGGCGAGTTCCTTCCCGGTGCCCGTCTCCCCGTGGATCAGCACGGGCGAGGAGGTGCGCGCCGCCCTGGCTATGAGCTTATACACGTTTTGCATGGCCGATGACCGGCCAACAAGCGATTCGCCGGCAGTGGCATCCCGGCATTTGGAGCCCGACCGCGCGGACTCTGGCTTCATGACCCTTTCCACCAGAGACAGCGCCTCGTCCAGGTCTATCGGCTTGACCAGGTATTCACACGCTTTGCCGTGCAGCGCCCGCACAACCGTATCCAGGCCGCCGTAGGCCGTGATTACGATGATATGGGCGCCGCACCGCGCCAGGTCGCCCAGAACGTCCAGGCCGCTTTGGTCCGGCAGCCGCACGTCGAGGAACACGATGTCCGGACGCAGTTCGCCGCACGTCGCGACCCCCTCACCGGCGGAAGCCGCCGTGTGCACGACCCATCCGCGGCTGTCGAAAAAGCGCCTGAACGCCAGGCAGATGGATTGCTCGTCGTCAACCACCAACATGGATCTTCTCTGGTCCGTCACAGGTCTCCACCTCCTACGGCGAGGTCGTCTCCCCATCCCGTGCAACAGGTTCGTCCGGCAGTTCAAACCAGAAGGTCGCGCCGGCGTCGCCGTTCTCATAGCCGATCGTCCCTCCGTGGTCGGTGACCATGTGCCGGCAGATATAGAGGCCCAGCCCGCTGCCGTTCTGCTTGCTGCTCACGAAGGCGGCGAACACGTCCTCGTCGGTGTACTGCACGCCCCCGCCCGAATCCGTTACCGAAAACCGGACTCCGGAACCGGTCCGGCGGATGCCCACGGAAATGGCTCCGCCCGCGGGCGTGGCTTCTATGGCGTTGACCAGCAGGTTCATCACCACCTGCCGTATCTGGTTTGCATCCGCGGTGACGGCCGGCTCATCCGGGGGATAATCAGTCCGCACCTCCAGCCCGGCGTGGCGGAGTCTGCCGCTCAGGATGGTCAGAACGCCGCCCGCGAGTTCGGACAGGTGTGTGCGCTCCATCGAGGCACTGCGGCTCGACGCGCTCGTGCCGGGGGCAAGGCTCATAAGTTCCTCCACATACAGGTCCATGCGGTCAATCTCGCGGAGTATCGCCTCGATGCCGGGGTCCTGCTCCATGCCCTGGCGGTCTTTCAGGACGCGCACGTTCATCCGGATGCCGCTCAGCGGGTTGCGCAGTTCGTGGGCGACGCTCAAGGCCATCCTGCCCAGCGTGGCCAGGCGGTCGCTCTGGATCACCTGGCGCTGTGCGTCGCGCAGCCGGTCCATCAACCGGTAGAAGGACGCGGCCAGTCTGGATACCTCCGTGGGGCCGCCGCTGACGGAATGCTCCGCCTCCGGCGTCGGCTGCGCGTCGGAAAGCCGGTCCATCTGCCGGGCCAGTTTTCGGATGGGGTGTGTTATGGACACGGAGAGCAACACCGCCAGCACGGTCGCCGCTATGGCCGCGGGCCAGACGACACGCCCCACCCTGGCGCGCGCCCGCCGGCGCGCCGACTGCAACTGGACCCGGGGAACCAGCATGTAAAGCCGCCCTCGAATGCGCCGCCTGGTCCGCGGGTCCATCACCTGCACGTCGGCGGAATGGAAACGATATACCCCGCTGTCCAGCCGCGCCGTCCCGGCCAGTTCGGCCCCCATGGCCCGATCGCGGAACTCCTCCGCAAGCGTTGCCGGCAGACTGGAGCCGATGATGTCTCCGGAGTTCCCACCGGACACGACCCACTCGGCGTCAAACAACTCGCCGAAATAGCCCATCACCGAGTCGTTCGGGGGAAGACTGCTGCCTTTGAGGAAAGAGGACGCACTGGTAACCATCTTCTGAACAAAGCGCTCCTGAACGAGTTCGCCGGCCACGTCCTGCGCGATCCAGCCCAAGGTCAGCGCAAGCCCCACGACGAAGACGTTGAGCGCCAGGACCGTCCTGAGCCTGATGGATATACTCATGCCGACCTGCATCTCTCGAACTCGTACGCATCCCACGCCGACCGACTACAGGCTATAGGGCGCACGACGCCAGTTCAAGCGACGAAGACAGCGCGCACGCACTTCGGCACGGGCGGCTGATGCACAGATCGAGTGCAATCTGTGCACAAGACCTGTTCATGGCGTCGCGCAACGAGCAATCCCCGACGGCACGGGAAGCGGGCGTGCCGGGCGGGAGGCGTCCTGGCACATTGTTTGCATCCCATACTTGTCCCAGGCGTCGGCAAACCGCTCCGGTTCGTACGGTGTCGTGTTCCCTGTGGACAAAGCTGAAAAGGAACCCTACCCGTGAAATGGCCTACCCGCCGTGCCAAACGCTTCGATCAAGGTGTTCCCACCGGGCATCATCGCAAAACTCGAACCGTTGTGGGCCTGTTTTTGCTGCTGCTGCCCGTCTGCCTGGCTCCTGCCGGTGCCGCGGAGCCCGGGACGGAGGGGGCGGCCGAGATTCCGCTCGCCCCGGAGGTCGCGTGGTCGTCGGACCCCTCGCAGGTGGTCATCACCGCCACCCGCACCGAACTGGATTCCTTTGAGGCCCCGTTCACGCTCAACATCGTGGACCTGGACGGCTTTCGCACGCAGGACCTGCCCCGGACGACCGCGCGGGCGCTGCAGGACGTGCCGGGAATCTGGGTGCAGAAGACGTCGCAGGCGCAGGGCTCACCCTACATCCGGGGCTTCACGGGGTTTCGCACGCTGATGCTGGTGGACGGCATCCGGCTGAACAACTCGGTCTTTCGCAACGGGCCGAACCAGTACTGGAACCTCATTGATCCCTACACCGTGGACCGCCTTGAGGTGGTCAAGGGGCCCTCGTCCGTCCTTTACGGAAGCGACGCCGTCGGCGGAACGGTCAACGCCGTCCTGCGCCGGCCCGAGGGATACACCGAGGGGTTCAACCGACAAGGGCGGCTGCGCAGCCGCGTCTCCACGGCCGAAAGAAGCCTCGTAGGGCGCGGAGAACTCCACGCAACGTGGGGGCCCGACCTGGGCCTGCTTCTGGGTGCCACGGGGAAGGACTTCGGCGACGTGGACGGCGGGGGATCGGTCGGACCCCAGAATAAGACCGGCTACGACGTCTACAGCGGGGACCTCAGGCTGGACTATTTCCCGGACCAGGACACGGCCTGGACGTTCGCCCACTATCTGCTGGACGAAGACGACGCATGGCGCCCCCACAAGACCGTGCACGGCATTGGCTGGGAGGGAACAACGGTGGGCAACGAGTTGGAGAGGATCCTGTTTGAACGCCGGTCACTGACCTATCTGAGGTATGCGAAGCAGAACGGAGGAGGCGTGGTGGATTCCCTGGTGCTCACTTCCTCTTTCCAGACGCTGGAGGAACGCCGGGAGCGGGCAAAAAACGACATGAGCAGCGACCGACAAGGGGTTGACGTGGAGACCTGCGGCCTGGGGGTTCAGTTTGAGAGCCCCGGCTCCCTCGGCAGGTGGACCTACGGGCTGGAGTGGTATCACGACAGAGTGGATTCGTTCGCCACCAAGTTCAATCCCGACGGCTCGCTGAAGAAACGGGAGATACAGGGCCCCGTGGGAGATGACGCGCGCTACGACTTGCTGGGCCTGTATCTGCAGAACAGCGTGCCCGTCTCCGATCGGTTGGAGCTGATACTGGGCGGGCGCTACAACTATGCCAGGGCCGACGCGGACGAGGTGAAGGACCCCGACACGGGCAACGAGATCTCCGTTACGGAAGACTGGGGCACCGTTGTGGGAAGCGCGCGGGCGAGCTGGTTTGTGGACGGGCCCCGGCACTGGAATGTGTTCGGCGGCGTGTCACAGGGCTTTCGCGCGCCCAACCTCTCGGACCTGACACGCCTGGACACCGCGCGGAGCAATGAGATCGAAACCCCGTCCCCGGGCCTGGACCCGGAGTATTTCCTTTCCTACGAGGCGGGCGTAAAGGCGCGGTTTGACCGGTTCTCCACGCAGGTGGCGTACCACTACACCGACATCGAAGACATGATCGTCCGAACACCCACGGGCGACGTCATCGGCGGCGACAACGAGGTAACCAAAAAGAACGCCGGCGACGGCTATGTCCACGGGATGGAGGTGGAGGCCAGCTACCGGTTCCGGCCGGAGTGGACGGTTTTCGGCTCGGTCTCCTGGATGTACGGCGAAGTCGAGACCTTTCCGACTTCCGCACCGGTGACGAAGAGCGAGCCGATTGACCGCCTGATGCCGCCCGTCGGGCAGGTCGGCGTGCGCTGGGACCACCGTAATGACCCGATGTGGGTGGAAGCCGTCCTCACCACGGCCGGCGACGCCGACCACCTGTCCACACGAGACCGGGCGGACACCCAGCGCATTCCCCCGGGCGGCACGCCGGGCTACACCACGGTGGACCTGCGGGGCGGCTGGCGCATCAGGGAGAACCTGGACGTGTGGGCCGGGCTGGAAAACCTGACCAACGAGGACTACCGAATCCACGGTTCCGGCGTCAACGAACCGGGATTCAACGTCAAACTGGGCCTTAACTGGCGGTTCTGACTGCGACAGTCACAGGGCGGCCTCGAGGGCGTCGGCCACCGTCTGGAGGGCCTTTACGCGGGCGTAAAGCTTGGAGTTGGCCTCCAGGATGGTCCACGGGGCGTAGGTAGTGCTGGTGCGTTCCAGCATGTCCACCACAGCGGCCTCGTAGAGGTCCCACTTCTCCCGGTTGCGCCAGTCCTCGTCGGTGATCTTCCAGTTCTTGTAATCGGTCTCCTGGCGCGCCTCGAAGCGCCGGAGCTGCTCCTCCCGGTCTATCTGGAGCCAGAACTTCAGCAGCACCGTGCCGAAGTCCGTCAACTGCCGCTCGAACTCGTTGATCTCGGTGTAGGCCCGCCGCCAGTCGGATTCCGGGCACAACCCCTCGACCCGCTCCACCAGCACGCGCCCGTACCAGGTGCGGTCGAAGATGGTGATATGCCCGGCCTTGGGTACGTTGCGCCAGAAGCGCCACAGGTAGTGGTGGCCCAACTCCTCCTCCGTCGGCGCGGCGACCGGGATCACCTCGTAGCCCCGGGGGTCCAGCCCGCGCACCAGCCGCCGGATGTTGCCACCCTTCCCCCCGGCGTCCCAGCCCTCGTAGGCAATGATCACGGGGGTGCGGGCCAGATAGAGTTCGTGCTCCAGTATCCGGAGCCGCTCCTGGAGTTCGGACAGATTCTTGTCGTACTCGTCGCGCTCCAGGGTCAGGCTCAGGTCCACGCGGTCCAGGATCGTGTCGCCGCCGGTCACGGACTGGACGGCAGCCGGGGTGGTCTCGCGGTCCGGCATCGGGACCGAGCGCTTCTCCAGTTCCCGCTCTATGGCGGCGATGACGGTCTCGTATATCTTCACGCGGCACCAGCGCCCCTGGGTGGCCTCGACGACGGTCCACGGCGCGTGCGGGGTGCTGGTGCGCGCCAGCATCTCCTCGACCGCCTCGATCAATTCGTCGTAATTCTTGTTCTGCCGCTTCTCGCTCTTGCCCACCTTCCAGGCGGTCGCCTCGTTCTTCTTCAGGCGCTTGAAGCGCTTCTTCTGCTCCTTGCGGCTGATGTGCAGCCAGAACTTGACGATGACGGTCCCGGAGTCGGCAAGTTGCCGCTCGAACACATCTATGTCGCGCCAGGCAGCCTGGACCTCACGGTCGCCGGTGTCCCCCTCGATGCGCTCGACGAGCACGCGGCCGTACCAGGAGCGGTCGAAGATGGCGATCTTCCCCGCGCCGGGCGTGGCCTGCCAGAAGCGCCACATCCACGGGCGCAGGGCCTCCTCCTCGGTGGGCGGGTTGATGGGGTGGACCCTATACCCGCGCGGGTCCAGCGCCTGGGTCAGGCGGTTGATGGCCGTGCCCTTCCCCGCCGCATCCCAGCCTTCGAATACGATGGCCACCGGGATGCCCGCCCGGCGCGCGGCCCGCTGGCACTGACCCATGCGGATCTTCAGGGCCTCCCAGACCGGTTTATACTCTTCCCGCGACAGCCTCTTGTCCAGGTCTACCAGCTCCAGCATGGGCCTTGTCCCCATCAGAAGGTGCTAAAATGATACTTCCCGGCACCCGCCGGGTCAAGCTTGTCTATGGGTTTCCGCAGGCTACGATCTTGACGAGTTCAGCAGAACGGACGTATCATGGTGCAGCCGGATCGGATGGCAGGTCTATCGCGTTGAACGGTGTTTTCTCTCTGCGCGGAGGTGGCCAGATGCGGGCGGGTTCGATCGCTTCTGTGCTGTCGGGTGCCGTGACGGCCTGCCTGCTGTGGGCAGCCCCCTCGCCCACGCCCGGCGAGGTGGCGAAGGGGGCCATGCTGCCCGCCGGGTACGGATTGTCCGCCCGGTATCCGGGGGACCGGGGCATCGAGCGGGACGAGGCGGCGCTGCTGACGGAGGACTTCGAGACCGGGACGCTGGAGGACCTGGGCGACCGCTGGGAGAGCGTGAAGAATCCCGACCGGAGCGCCCTGGCCCTGGTCCCGGACGCGCCGCCGCACGACCCCGGCCACCGGTCCCTACAGATCACCGCCACGCTCCACCGCAACACCGGCGGGTATCTCTACCGGCGGCTGCCGCGCGGGGTGGACACGGCCTACGCGCGGTTCTACGTCCGCTTCTCCAACCGGCCGGAGTACATCCACCATTTCGTCCATCTGGGCGGCTACCGCCCCTCGACGCGCTGGCCCCAGGGCGGAGCGGGTGAGCGGCCGCGTGGAGACGAGCGGATGACCGTGGGCATCGAGCCGTGGGGCCGCCGGGGTGAGGCCCCGCCGCCGGGCGTTTGGAACTTCTACAACTACTGGCACGAGATGAAGATACACGGCGACGGGCGCTACTGGGGCAACCCGCTCCGGCCGGTCCGCGACCACCAGGTGCCCGCCGGACGGTGGCAGTGCGTGGAGGTAATGATGAAGTGCAACTCCGAGCCGCGCAGCCACGACGGGGAGCTGGCCCTGTGGCTGGACGGCCGGCCGGCGGCGCACTTCATCAAGGGCGTGCCCCGCAGCCCGTGGAACAGGGCCGGATTCCACCTTCTGGAGGAGGGCGGGGAGCCGTTCCAGGGCTTCTGCTGGCGCACCACGAACGAGCTGAAGATCAACTTCTTCTGGCTGCTGCACTACGTGACCCCCAACGCCGCGCGGCAGAACCGCGTCGAGGACCCCCGGACCGTCAACCCCGTGCGCTTCGACAACATCGTGGTCGCCACCGAGTACATCGGCCCCATCGCGCCCGCTGAAAACGCACCGCGCTGAGGCACGGGTCGCCTCCCAGGGTCATTCAGTTATCGGGTTTCCGTTGTCCTTTCCGGATCACCGCTGCGCAAGCCCGGGTGCGGC
>CAYVBE010000164.1:0-9869 GCA_964448935.1 uncultured candidatus Brocadiaceae bacterium | reverse complement strand
CTTGCATCTGGCCCACCGGCGCTCCGGCTGAACCCCAAGAATCAACTGTTATGGAGCACTAGCCCAGGGCGACCCCGCGAAGCGGGTGAGCCCTGGGAGAAAGTCGCCGAATATCCCCGGAGCCCGCCTACGGCGGGCGATTCACGACGTTCGCCAGGCCGGCACTCCGAGTCCGGTTCATGGCGGCTCGCCGGCGGGCACCGTATAGCAAATTGCTACCAGACGGAAGTGTACGGAACCTTCGGCTGGCATCTCTCGTGGTCTGCTGCGTCGTTGCCGTTGACAATGCCCTCGGCCGTCCCCCGTGGCCGTCTCCGTGCGATGCGGCCGGGTTTTTGTTGCATTGCAGGACCGTGTCTGGTAGAAAAGAGCATGTCGGCGAGCGGCGGGGGCACTGTGCGCCCCCGGGAAAACGGTGAGAATCCGTTACGGACCCGCCGCTGTAACCGGTAGCGAAAGTCCCACACGCGCCACTGTTCGCCACGGGCGAATGGGAAGGCCGGACGAGTAGCGATGACCGGAAGTCAGAAGACGACTCGCCGACGCTGGCTGCTGATCTTCGGGTCGTGAGATGAGCGGCACGGATGGACGAGAGACATCTGTGGTGCCCGGACCAACCCGACGCCGGCGGCGTCGGGTTTTTTTATTGGCGCCGCCCGGGTTGCTGTCCCTTGCCGACTCTGCGCGACCAGTCAGCCGGCTTCACGTGTTCCGGCCGGACCCGGCGGGTGTCCGCCCGGTTGGAACCATTGTGCCGCAGGAGGATGGCCATGAAGAGTGGTCAGAAGGGCGGGAGCCTGCTTTTGGCTCTGGCCGTGCTGGTCGGACTGACGGTGATTGTGACAGGCGGAACGTACGCGGATTCGGACGCCGGAGAGGACGCACCGGAGGGCGAGCAGCAGCTCGTCGTAACCGCCACACGGGTAGAAACGCCTCCCGAGGAGATCGGCAGCTCCATGACGGTGATCCCCCGGCAGGAGATCGAGGAGAGCGGGAAGGAATTCGTGGGCGAGTTGCTCCGCGAGGTGCCCGGACTGGACGTCTTCCGGGGCGGTGGACCGGGGCAGACGACCTCGGTGTTTATCCGCGGCGCGGAGTCGGACCACACCCTGGTGCTGATAGACGGAATCGAGGCCAACGACCCCATCAGCCCCGCCCGCGCTTTCGACTGGGCGCACCTTACGACCGACAACGTGGAGCGAATCGAGATCATCCGCGGGCCGCAGAGCACCCTCTACGGCTCCGATTCCATCGGCGGTGTCATCAATATCATCACGAAGAAGGGCACCGGCAAGTTGGGGGGAAGCCTGACGGCCGAAGCCGGTTCTTTCGACACCGTCAGCGAGAGCCTGAGCCTGAACGGAGCGACGGGGCCACTGAGCTACGCGCTGAACGTCTCCCGCTACGACACCAACGGCATCTCCGCCGCCGACACCGACGGGGCGGGCAACACCGAGGAGGACGGCTACGAGAACACCACTTTCTCCGGGAGCTTCACCTACAGCCCCCTGGACAACTTCGACCTGGACCTCTCGGTGCGTTACACCGACGCGGTGGCGGAGCTGGACAACGGCGGCGGGGCGTTCATGGACGATCCCAACTACCTGCTGGACACCGAGGAACTGTTCACCCGGTTGCAGGGCCGGCTGCGCCTGCTGGACGGCCGCTGGGAGCAGAAGCTGGGCGTCGCCTTCACGGATTACGACCGCCGGGATGACAACAAGGTGGACCCGGCGCATCCGGTGGACCTGGTGAGCAGCAAGTACCTGGGCGAGATTCTGAAGTTCTACTGGCAGAGCGACTTCCACCTGAGTGAGTCGAACACGGTGACGTTGGGCCTGGAGACCGAGGAGGAGAAGGGACGCTCGCGCTACTACTCCGAGAGCGCGTTCGGACCTTTCACGGCTGTTCAGCCCGAACGCGACGCGCGCACGAACAGCGTCTATCTGCAGGACCAGTTGGAGGTTGTGAAGAACCTGTTCGCTACCCTTGGTGTGCGGGTAGACGACCACGATCGCTTCGGTTCGGAAACGACTTACCGTACGGCTATTGCCTACCTGATCGAGGAGACGAACACCCGGCTGAAGGGCAGCTACGGCACCGGCTTCAAGGCGCCGACCATATATCAACTCTTCGATCCCACCAGCGGGAATCGCAATCTGGACCCGGAGGAAAGCACCGGGTGGGACGTGGGTTTCGAGCAATCACTGATGGACAGGCGACTGACGTTCGGGGCTACCTACTTCCACAACGATTTCGAGGACCTGATAGACTGGGTTCCCACGGGTCCGTGGACGGGCACTTTCATGAACGTGGACGAGGCCGAGTCGCACGGCGTGGAGGCGTTCGTGGAGTTCCGCGCCACCGAAAACCTCTCGCTCCACGCGAATTGCACGCATCAGGACACCGAGGACAAAGAGACGGGGCAGGACTTGCTGCGCCGTCCGGACCGGAAGGGCACCGTCGGGGCTACCTATCGTTTCCCCTCCAATCGGGCGCGCCTGAGCCTGGACCTTACCTACATCGGTGCGCGCGACGATATGGATTTCTCGACCTGGCCCGCCGCGCGGGTCGAGCTGGACAGCTACACTCTGGTCACTCTCTCGGGCTCCTACGACGTGACCGACAGCTTCCAGCTGTTCGGGCGCGTGGAGAACCTGCTGGACGACGACTACCAGGAGATCAAGGGATTCGGGGCGCCGCCGATCGGCTTCTTCGGCGGAGCGCGGCTGACGTTCTGAACATTTACACGGAAGAGTCATGGGCATCAGGGCGAAAATCGCGCTGGTCGCGGCCGCTTTTCTTCTGGGGCTGGCAGGCTCCCTGTTGCTCGATCGCATCCGGCCTCCGCGGCCGCAGCCCGTCGGCGACACCGGAGGGGCCGGTGAAGGCCCGGGTTACCGTTACGAGCGGGTTATCTGTATGTCCCCCGCCGTCAGCGAGATCGTCTTCGCCCTCGGGGCGGGGGAGCGGGTGGCAGGCGTCAGCCAGCACACCCAGTATCCCCCCGAAGCCGTCGAGAAACCCCCCTGCGGCGGTTTCGTAAACCCCAACTACGAGAGGATCGTGGCGCTTGATCCCGACCTGATCATCAGCCAGGGCCGCGCGGAGGACCTGCGCCGCTTCGCCGTCGAGCGCGACATCGCCTTCGCCGCGCTGCCGCTGACCGACCTGGAATCCATTTTCCAGGTCATCCGGCAGGCGGGCGAACTGCTGGAGATCGAAGCACAGGGGCAACTCCTTGCGTCGAAGATGCGCTACGAACTGGCGCAGGTTACGGCCCGTGTCAGCGACCGTCCCCCTGCCCGGGTGCTGCTGGTGACCGGCCGGCAGACCGGCACGCTCGGCTCCATCAACACGGTCGGCACGGGATCGTTCCTGGACGGTTTGTTGGAGGCAGCCGGCGGGCGCAATGTGTTCAGCGACCTGGAACGGGCCTACGCGACGGTGAGCAAGGAGGCGCTGGTGCAGCGCAAGCCCGAGGTCATCGTGGAGCTGCACGGGGAAGGCGGCGACCATGCCCGGCTCCTCCGGCAGGTCCGGGACATCTGGGCCGGACTGCCGTCGCTGCCGGCCGTGCGGACCGGGCGCATCTACGTCGTGGAGTCCACCTACGCGCTGATTCCCGGGCCGCGCGTGGTGAAGCTGGCGGAAAGGTTGGCACGCGTCATCCACGGGGAGGGCGGATGATGGCGGAGCCTCTGCTGGCCGCCCGCGATTGCTCCTTTGCCTACGGCGGGGACGGTTTCCGGCTGGAAGGCATCACAGTCCGCATCCGGCCGGGGGAGATGCTGGGCATTGTGGGGCCTAACGGCAGCGGAAAGAGCACGTTGCTGCGGCTGCTGAGTGGAGCGCTGCGTCCCGACGGCGGCGCCGTGTTGCTGGAGGGCGCGCCGCTGCGCGGCATCGGCCGGCGCCGGCTGGCGACGCGGGTGGCGTTCCTGCCCCAGAGCCTGCGGACCACGTTCCGCTTCCGCGTGCGCGATGTGGTGGCCATGGGGCGCTATCCCTACCAGGGCGCCTTCGGCTTCCTGCGCAGGGAGGACGTCGAGGCCATCGAAGAAGCGCTGGAGGAGACCGAGACGACCGTGCTGGCCGAGCGGCATTTCTCCACGCTTTCGGGCGGCGAGAAACAGCGCGTGCTGGTGGCCGGCATTCTGGCCCAGCAGCCGCAGGTGATGCTGCTGGACGAGCCGACGGCCGCCCTGGATATCCACCACCAGTCGGACGTGCTGGACCTGCTGTGGCGGCTGTCCCGCTCCGGGCTGGCCGTGGCCCTGGTGACGCACGACCTGAACGCCGCCAGCCAGTTCTGCGACCGCCTGGCGCTGCTGAGCGAGGGGCGTCTGGCGCGCATGGGCACCCCTGAAGATGTGCTGGAGGAAGAACTGCTGAGCGAGACGTACGGCGCGCAGGTGCGCGTGCTGCCGAACCCGGTCACGTCGTCTCCCATGGTGCTGGTTCTCGGGGAGGCCGCGCATGAGGCGTAACAGAACCTATCTGACCACGGGCAGATTCTGGCGGGTGATGAGCCTGGGGTTCGTGGTCTGGCTGGTTGCCGGCGTGGCCTGTCTCTTCTTCGGACAGACGGCCATCGCGCCGGGCCACATCGCCGTCGCACTGACCGGGGGCCAGGTGCCGCTGAGCGAGGCGGATGTGATTCTGATGCAGCGGGTGCCGCGGATTGCGCTGGGGTTGCTGGCCGGGGGCGGACTGGCGCTGGCCGGAGCGGTTTTCCAGGCGCTGCTGCGGAATCCCCTGGCAACGCCGCACACCCTGGGCGTCTCGGCGGGTGGAGCGCTCGGCGCGGCGCTGGCGCTGTCCCTGGGCCTGAGCGCCCCCGCGCTGGGGCCGATCCCTCTGGGACCCGTGCAGTTCTTCGCGCTCGCGGGGGCGATGGTTAACATGGGCATCATCTACGCCTTCGCGCGGCGCCGGGGGGCTGTCTCGCCGCTCATGCTGCTGCTGGCGGGCGTAACGCTGGCGCTGGTCTGCTCCGCGCTCATCATGTTCGTGCGCTTCATCTCCGCGCCGGACAAGCTGGTCATGGTGGACCGCTGGCTGATGGGAGGGCTGGACGTGCATGGGTATCGCAGCCTGGCCGGCGTGCTGCCACTGTTCCTGCCGGCGCTGGCGCTGATGGTCTGCGAGGCGAACGCGCTGAACCAGCTCACGCTGGGGGAGGAGATGGCCGGCGCGCGTGGGGTGAACGTGGCCGCGGTGCAGACGGAGGCATTCTTGGCCGGCTCTGTCCTGACGGCCTCCGTGGTGTCGGTAGCCGGTCCGATCGGGTTCGTGGGCCTCATCGTGCCGCACGCCGTGCGCGCGGTGGCGGGGCCGGATCACAGGCTGCTGCTGGGGTTGAGCTTCTTTGGTGGGGGGGCCTTTCTGGCAGCGGCGGACACGGTGGCGCGGTCCGCTTTCGCGCCATCCGAGCTGCCGGTCGGCGTGCTTACGGCCATGCTGGGCGGCCCGTTCTTCCTCGTACTGCTGCTCAGGCGCGCGGAGGAACTCTGAAGAAAACTATCTGAACGGATTTTCAGTCTTGACGATCTCCGGAGCAGGTCCTAAACTAACACGTACAGTGCAGGAAGTGGAACGGTAGACTGAGCGAACTGTTTGGGGTTCGTTCATGGGGCAGTCCGCCGTTCGTGAGGCGGGCTGCCGTGAGAGCGGAAGGGAGGAACCGCATCATGGTATTTGAGAAAGCACGTGAGTACGCCCGTTCGACCGCCGTCCGCCGTTTGAGCAAATACATCGCCGACGCTTCGCCGGAGTCGCTTGCGCGCATATGGGCGTTGTTCGAGAGAATGGCGTCCAACCCGTCCGACCGCCGCCAGGCCAGGCGGTTCCGCTGGCTGGTGGAGGAGGGACACGCTTTCGGCAAGTGGCTGGGGCGCGTTTCCACCGAGTTGAACCCGAAGGCGCGCACCTGCCTGGTGCGCAACCTCTACGGCAACGCCTGGTTCCTGAGCCGCTCCACGCGGGCAAAGTTCGCGGACAGGCACGGTTACCAGCCGCCGTACATCATCGTGTTCGACGTCACCGCGCGCTGTAATCTAAGCTGCGAGGGCTGCTGGGCGGCCATGTACGGCAAGGGACCGGACCTGTCCTATGAGTTGCTGGACCGGGCCGTCACCGAGGCCGAACAGGAGATGGGCGTCCACTTCTTCGTCTTCTCCGGGGGCGAACCCGCACTCCGGGAGGACCTGTGCGACTTCTACAAGGACCACCCCGACAGCCAGTTCCAGGTCTATACCAACGGCACGCTGATTGACGAAGAGATGGCGGCAGAGTTCGCCGAGTGTGGCAACGTCATGCCCATGCTCAGCATCGAGGGGGACCAGGTGTTGACCGATGAGAGACGGGGGGACGGCATACACGGGCGGGTGCTGGAGGCCATGGATTGCCTGCGCGATGAGGGCGTGCTGTTCGGCTTCAGCGCCACCGGCACGCGTAAGAACGTCGAAAGCATCATGAGCGACCGGTTCGTGGAGCGGATGATCGAAGAGGGCTGCCTCTACGGGTGGTACTTCCAGTACATCCCGATCGGCCGTAACCCGAACCTGGACCTGATGGTCACCCCGGAGCAGCGCGAGTTGATGCGCACGCGCGTTTACGAACTGCGCAACAAGTATCCCATTTTCCTGTCCGATTTCTGGAACGACGGCACCGAGGTCAACGGATGCATGGCCGGCGGCAAGCGCTACTTCCACGTGAACAACAACGGCGATATCGAGCCGTGCGTCTTCTGCCATTTCGCCGTGGACAACGTTGCGGACACCACATTGACCGAGGCGCTGAAGCATCCCCTGTTCCGGGCCATCCGCAAGGGCATACCATACGACGGCAACCTCCTGCGCCCGTGCATGTTGATAGACCGCCCGTGGGTGTTCCGGGAATATGCCGCCAGATACGGCGGCCGGCCCACCCACCCCGGGGCGGAGACGCTGATCGAGGACCTGGCGGACGGGCTTGACGAACGCGCACGGGCGTGGGCAGAGGTCGCAGACCGCAAGTGGGAAGAGGGCGAGCAGTTGCCACTGTATCCTTATCCGCCCGGCGAGGAACCCGAATACCTGCGCGCGACCGCGTTGCAGGCGCACTCCTGATGGTTTAACGTAGAAGTTCCACCCGGCCGGCCCAGGTTTTGCTCTGAGAGGGAAGCACTGTGACCGAGCAGCAACAGGAAACCGAAGCTGAGCACCTCCCGCTGGTGGCCCTGCGGAACATGGTCATGTTTCCGGGCATCATCACCGGCATACGCATCGGACGGCCGCGTTCCGTGGAGGCCTTGCGGAGGGGCAAAGAGGGCGACGGGCGGCTGGTGCTGGTGGCCCAGAAGGACTACACCGTGGACAGCCCAGACGCGGACGCCCTCTACGACGTGGGCGTTATCGGCCACATAAGGCGCATCTCGGAGGACGAGTCCTCGGGCACTTACAACGCGCTGATCGAGGGCGAGCAACGCTGTCGCGTGGAGGGCCTCGCAGAGGAGAACGCCTGCCTTGTCGCCTGCGTGAGGGAACTGCCGGACGAACCGGAGGAGGCCCCCGCCGACCTTCAACATCGCGTGGAAAGTCTGTTCGCTGCGAGTGGCGGTCCGGCCGAGGCATTCAGCGAGATGAGTGCTATGCCCGGCTTCCGGGGCGACTATTTTATCGCGTTCGCCCTCGATCTACCTGTCGAGAGCAAGCAGCGTCTGCTGGAGGAAACCGACGCCGAGGAGCGCTACCGCATGCTGGTGCCCGTGCTGAACCGGGAGAAGCAGATCGCTGACGCCGGGGAGCGGCTGAAGCGAGACCTGGACACCGGTTTGGACGAGGAAGAACGCCGCAAATACCTGGAGGACAAGCGTCGCCGGACCGAGCGCCAGCTCGCCGAGCTGACCGGCGAAGAGGACAACGCGGCCGAGCTGCGCCGCCGACTTGAAGAGGCCGACCTGCCCGAGGAAGCGTGGCAGGAGGCGGAGCGCGAACTCTCTCGTCTCAGTCGCATGTCGGCCTCCTCGCCGGAGTTCGGACTTGTGACCGATTACCTGGAGTGGCTGGCGGAGCTGCCCTGGAACCGCTCCACCGATGCGAGTGTGGACCTGCCGGGGGCGCGCCGCATTCTGGACCACGACCATTACGACCGGGAGGACGTCAAGGAGCGCATCCTGGAGTATCTCAGCGTGCGCAAGCTGCGACCGGAGAGCGAGGGTGCCTTCCTCTGCCTGGTCGGCGCGCCGGGGGTCGGAAAGACCTCCATGGGGCGGTCCATCGCCCAGGCCACCGGACGGGAGTTCTGTCGCATCTCGCTGGGAGGCATCCGGGACGAGGCGGACATCCGCGGGCACCGGCGCACCTACATCGGCGCGTTGCCGGGACGGATCATCCGCGCTCTGCGCGACGCCGGCGTCAAAAACCCTGTCCTGATGCTGGACGAGGTGGACAAGATTCAGCCCGGCATCCGGGGCAACCCGGCCTCCGCGCTGCTGGAGGTGATGGACCCCGAGCAGAACTCCGAGTTCGTGGACAACTACCTGGCCGTGCCGTTCGACCTCTCGCGCATCATGTTTATAGGCACCGCCAATACCACCAAGACCATCCCGCCCGTGCTGCTGGACCGGCTGGAGGTGATCGAGCTGGCGGGTTATTCCACGGACGAGAAACTCCAGATCGCCTCGCAATATCTTGTGCCCAAACAGCTTGCCGCCGCCGGGATGCAGGGGGAGGACGTGGAGTTCGAGGACGAGGCGCTCGAACGTATCATTGACGCCTACACCCGCGAGGCGGGCGTGCGGAGTCTGGAGCGGCAGATCGGGGCCATCTGTCGCAAGCTGGCGCGCGAGCGCGTGGGCGGTAGCTGGTGCTACCAGTCCGTGACGCCCGAGCGCGTGGCCGACCTGCTGGGGCCGCCGCGTTACCGCCGTGAGACGGCCGAGCGGGGATTGCGTCCCGGCATCTGCCCGACGCTGGCCGTCTTGCCGGCCGGCGGCAGGCTGCTGACGGTCGAGGTGGACCGGGTGCCCGGCGAGGGCAAGCTCATCGTAACCGGTCGCGCGCGGGAGGCACTGCAAGAGAGCGCGCAGATCGCCTTCAGCTTCTGCAAAAACCGTGCGGAGCGCCTGGGATGGGCCTCGGAGGACTTCAACCGGTCCGATTTTCACGTTCATTTCCCCGCCTCCGCCGCCACCTCCGAGACCGCGTCCGTGGGGTTGCCCATTGTTCTGGCGTTCGCGTCCGTGCTGCGCGGCACGCCCGTGCCGGACGGCACGGCGGCGCTGGGCGAGATCACCCTCAGCGGCCGCCTGCGCAAGGTGGAATCCCTGCCGCAGCGCCTGGCCGCCGCGAACCGCGCGGAGATAGACCGCCTGATCCTGCCGGAGCTTAACCGCTCCGACGTTGAGGAATACCTGAAGTGCAGGCCGGCCCCGCAGGCGCAGATTGCCTATGCAAGCTCCACCGGGGAAGCCATAGCCGCCGCCTTTGCCGCTGCTGCCTCTACGGAGGGCAAGACCACGTGACCACAGACCATCCCCCCGACGATCCACCGGAGTTCCACCAGAAGCTGCTCGATTACGGCGAGCGGCCGTACTGGACGCCGGACGGAAAGCGCATCGCCTTCATCGCCGAGCATTACGGCGACGCCGAGGAGATTGACCTGCAGACGCGGGAGGTCCGACCCCTGTCCAGGGGGCTGGGCGAGCACCACGATTTCCTGCGCGTGCTGGTCCTCTGCAACGGCGATTACCTGCTCATCGGACCCGCGCGCTACCGAGATCCACACGCCAGCCGGTGGCGGGAGAGCGAACTCTGGCTCATGGATAGCGCGCTAGTGGTCCATAACACTTGAGTTTCGGGGTTCAGAGCCATTCTGGCAAGGTC